>JADGEF010000087.1 GCA_016744515.1 Marinifilaceae bacterium
GTTTGCAATCTGGACATTGTTGATTTTATCTATATGGATAATCGTTTATAGTTTTCCTATCTTAAAGAACTACGATAGGCTTTCAGTCCGAAAATTATTTCTTCAACTTAACTTATATTTTCTGCTGATAATGATCATGATTAGTATCGATAAGCTTTATCTGTAAACGCAACTCTTATCATGCTCTGACTATTGGCGAGCTGTTTGTGTCAGGGTATGATTAAAAAATAGGCTTCTGTGCTAATTTGATATGCTTGTAAAGCTAAATTGGGGGTTGCCTCCAAACTGTCGGCCGGGCTTTACGTTACAACTCCTCGCGCTAGCCCACAAAAAAAAAGCCCACTCGGCTGCGGGGTTTTCACTACTATCCCTAACCCAAATAAGAACAAATAAATTAGCTTATTCTATGTAAGTAATCGTGTGTGTTATTATATATGTTGTATCACTTAACACAATTTCCCCTTCTTATTTTAAGGAGGAGTGGCTGATTTTCTGAGGTACGAATAAAAAAAGACGGGGTAGTTTACAAATCATATCCCAAAAAGAGACCACCTCCCCTTGTCCAATTCTTGGACTAAGGTACTCCTCCTAAAAAAAGGATGAGAAAGCTCAAACTTTATTGTTAGAATTCCCCTCTCATCACTAATTTTTAAAAGTAAGCTGGTGTGCGATTAGCTTCGCTGATCTCCACTTCGTTTCGGTAGTATTGCGATATTGATTAGAACCCCAGAGTGGGTTCAACTTATATTGAGAGCCTCACGAAAAGTGAGACCCTCAAAAAACAATTATGAAGGAAGAATTTGCGTTAAGGGTTGTAGCGGATAGCCCACAGCTTGTTGAGCTTTATCGGGAGGTGAATATCATATACCATGAGGGTATATAAATGAAACTTTGTAATTGCGAGGACTATGAGCGAAAAACCTGACTTTCGTTCCTTTTTAGGAGCGAAAGAACGCCCAAAGGAATATTAAACTTTAGGTTTGTATATAAAAAAGAGATTGTCTAAGATTAAAACTTGAGACAATCTCTTCTTGGTATGCTTGTATTCGTTAATTATCTTCAAGCTTGAATCCTACCTCTTTTAGCTGTTTCCAGAAATTTGGATAAGATTTGTTGACAACCATGGGATCAGCGATTTTAATTTCTGGACGAAGCATTGCAATTGGAGCAAAAGCCATTGCCATTCTATGATCATGATAGGTTTCAATAATGATATTATCACTCTCTGTTTTCATTTCACCATCCCAAGCTAGTTCACCTTCTTGAGGCTCGTAAAGTACGTAACCAAGTTTTGCTAACTCGTCAATAAGAGCCGCAATTCGGTTGGTTTCTTTTATTTTGAGAGTCTCCAGACCTTTAAAGTGGAATGGGATATTTTTTAAAGCAGACACTACAGCAAATGTTTGAGCTAAATCGGGCATTTCAATAAAATCGAAAACTAACTTATTACAAAGCTCATTAGTTTGCTCTATGTACATGCCTTTTTTTGAGAAATTGGTTTTCACACCCAGTTTGCTAAATACTTTTACAAGACCCGAATCACCTTGAAAGCTATTTTTTCTTAGTCCATCTAAAAATAGTTTTCCTTTTGGAGCAAGAGCCATAAACGCATACCAATATGAAGCACCCGACCAGTCACCTTCAACGGTATAGGGCATAACCTTATACTTTTGATTCGCAACGTAAATTTCATTGCCTTGAAACTCTGACTGAATTCCAAACTCTTCCATAATATTAAGAGTCATTTCAATATACGAACGAGAAACAATTTTGCCTTGTAATTTGATGCGAAGACCATTTTCGAGAGTTGGTGCAATAAGTAAAAGAGCTGAAATGTACTGAGAGCTTGTATTTCCTGCCAATTCAACTTCTTCGCCAGTAATATTCGATCCCATTATTTTTAATGGAGGATAACCTTCTTTTTCTAAATATGTAATTTGCGCTCCCAATGAATTTAAGGCATTTACTAGAACAGAAATCGGGCGTTCTTTCATTCTATCAGAACCTGTAAGTGTCCATTCTCCTAGAATTTTTGATAGATATGCTGTTAGGAATCGCATACTTGTTCCTGCATGACCTACATCAAATACATTAGTGTTCGAGAATAAAACTTCTTGCATAACTCTAGAATCATCGCAAGTAGATAAGTTCTTTATTGGTTCAAAACTATAACTTAAAGCATTGATGATTTGCACTCGGTTCGAGATACTCTTGGATGAAGGAATAACGATTTTTCCTTCAATGCTTTTTTCTGGCTTTGATAAAGTGTAGTGCATGGTTTGGGAGTGATGAGTGAAAGAGTTAAAATGTGAATAAGTAAAAATGTAAAAGTAAATGTAAAAATAAATTCTTCACTTTAAGCTTTATTTTTTTATCCTTATTCCTTTAAACTTTATCCTTGAAAACGATATAAAAAATCAGCCGTTAGAAAACTGAATTTCCCAACGGCTGTATGGTGTAATTCCTTAATTTCTAATATCTAGAAATGGAATAGAGAATCAACTTGATATTCAGTATCTAATTTTTCACGTCCATTTAAGAAATCTAATTCAACTAAAAAGTTGATAAAGATATTCTTTACATTGAACTTGTTAATTAGATTAATAGATGCTTTTGCTGTTCCTCCTGTTGCTAATAAGTCATCATGAACTAAAATAATATCATCATTGTTTAAAGCATCCTGATGAATAAACATTTCATCTTCGCCATACTCAAGAGAGTATTTTTCGGAGAATGTAGGAGCAGGTAACTTCCCTGGTTTACGAACTGGAACAAAGCCAGCACCTAATTTATATGCTAAAACAGTACCTAGAATAAAACCGCGACTCTCAAGTCCTACAACTTTGGTAATTCCTTTGTTTTTGTACTGCTCATATAAAGATTCTACTAATCTGTTTAGGTGTTTCTCATCCTTTAGCATTGTAGTGATATCTTTAAATACGATACCTTCTTTAGGAAAATCAACGATATCTCTAATTGAATCTTTTGCTTCTTGAAGTTTTACGTCCATCTTAATTTCTTTTTCCATATTGGTTTAGGGCTTCAAATATTTCTTCTTCGGTACAAATGTTATTTATTGTATAAGCACCAATATCTTGAAGAAGAGTAAAGTTTACGCCTTCACCACTATTTTTCTTGTCGTGTAACATGAATTGATAAAATTCGGGGTAATTCTTCGCAAAAATAGGAAAGTCTGAGTAAATATCTGTTATATATTTAACTATCTCTTCATATTTATCTTGAGGGAAAGCTTTTTTCTTTACAGATAAGTATAGCTCCCCTATCATACCAAGAGCTACAGCCTCACCATGATATAGCTCAAGCTTATGATGATGTGCATAACTTTCGAATGCGTGACCAATGGTATGCCCAAAGTTTAGAACTTTTCGAATATCCCTTTCCATAGGGTCTTTCATCACAAACTCTTGTTTTACTGCAACCGATTTTCTAATCATGTTGAGTAATTTTGAGTAGTTAATGTTATTAAAGTTAAATGTGAAGAGCTCATCAAGATAGTTTTGGCTATAAATAATGGCATGTTTTAACATTTCGGCAAAGCCTGATTTGAATTCCTTCATTGGTAAAGTCTTCAAAAATTCAGGACTTAATATGACCATGTCTGGCTGATTGATAACACCAATCTCATTTTTAAGACCATTAAAATTGAAGCCAGTTTTTCCACCAACCGAGGCATCAATCTGCGAAAGAAGTGTGGTTGGTATATTAATAAACTTACAGCCTCGTTTAAAAGTTGAAGCAACAAATCCACCAAGGTCAGACATCATTCCGCCACCAATATTAATAACTAGGCTGTGTCTGTTTGCACCATTTGTACCTAAGAATTGCCAAGCTTTTACAACAGAATCTAATGATTTGCTTTGCTCTCCATTATCAATTATAAGCTTTTGTGCATTTTGTAATACCATGTTCCCAGAAAGTAGATGCCAGCAGTGTTCTTCTGCACCAGAATCCATAAGAATAAAGATATTTGACTGAGAATAATTATCTAAAATTCTGCCAAGCTCTTTTTCAATGCTTTCAGTAAAAATTAAATCGTAAGATTGAGGACTCATTTGCGAACTTATTTATAGTTTCTAACTTTGGTCAAATATAGTATTTTAGCGAGTGATGTCAAACTTGCTAATTTCAAAAATAAGGACTAAGGCTATTTAGATTAATAATAATCGTATACCAAAATTTAATATTGATACACATATGACTCTCAGTAATCAGAATCGTGCAGCACACATAAAGCTTTTTTATTACATAATAACCTTTGTTTATTTGAGCTTTACAGTGTTGACATCCTACCTTAATCCTGTCAATATGACTTTAATATTGGTTAGTTTATTTGCCATTTTTATTATTCTTGTTGGCCTGAATTTAGCTCGAGAAAATAATTATATAATTTATAAAGAGACGGATGATAAAATCATTATTCGTTACTACCCATTACATCCTTTTCACGATAAGTTTAAATCTATCGAGATAAGTAAAAAAACATTTTCGCATTTTGAACTGGAGAAAAAGAACATGGGTTTACGCGAGGATCTTTTTTTATTCCAGATGAGTGCAAAAGGTTTAGCTAAGTATCCTGGAATTAGCTTATCAGCTTTATCAAAGCAACAAAGGAGTGAGGTTCTAGATTCTCTTTCGAAGTTTTCAAAAAAATAATTAGCAATCATTACATCATTATATAAATAAGCATATCTACATGAAAAAGTATTTCATTCTAATCATTCTGTCGTTTTTGTCATTATCCTTATTTTCTCAAAAGGTTGAGGACGGTTTAAGAATTCAGATCGGTTTACCATTTGCTAAATACGGTAAGTTCGATAAAAATTTCAAGAATGGGAGCGAGACCCAATACCCATCATTTCTTATTCAGGCCGATAAACCTTGGCGTGATGGATTTCGCTTAGGAGCATATGTTGGTTTTGCAGGTCAGAAAAATGAATCTCTTTTCGGCGAATTTGTTGAAGTTTCGCATAGCTATTATCGTTTGGGTGGAGTTATCTCTTATGATCTAAATGATCTGCTAGATGCGATAAATATCTCTCCTGAATTCGGAGTTGATTTATACGCTTCTTTAAAAACTGGTTTTTCCTTAGAGCATATAAAAGCTGATAAAGGAATTACTAATAAAGAGAATAATTTTTTATTTGATTTAGGTGTCCTAATAGGAGGGCGATATAATATAAGTGAGAATATCGATATTTTTACTGAACTTGGCTATGGTAATGCAGGGTTTGTAACATTTGGTTTTGCATTTGATATGTAAGTATTTTCCCTTTTGATTTCCCGTTACAAATTTCTAATTAGGATGTCCTAAATCCAAACTATGGAAACACAGTATAAAGTAGCTTTTAGTTTTTTAAATGGTCTTGGTAGTATTAATGCTCGAAAAGTAATTGCTTATTCGGGAGGAGTTGATGCCTTTTTTAAGACAAAAAAGAGTGATCTCCTAAAAATCCCTGGAATAGGTAAGATTATTATTCAGAAGTTAGATCGAGATTCTGCATTGAGGGATGCAGAAGCAGAATTAAAGTTTATTGAGGAGAATGAAATTAAAGTAGCTTTCTACCTAGATGATAACTATCCTCAACGCTTATTAAATTGTGCTGACTCACCAACGACCCTATATTATAAAGGGAATGTTGATTTTAATACATCGCGTATTCTTAGTATTGTAGGCACTCGTAATGCTACAGATTACGGTAAAGAGAATTGTGATAAAGTAATCAAGGCACTTGCTTCTCATTCTAAAAAGATAATAATTGTAAGTGGTTTAGCTTATGGTATAGATATATGTGCACATAAGGCTGCAATGAAATACAACTTACCTACTGTGGCTGTTGTTGGTCATGGTTTTCATTTAATGTATCCAGCTCAGCATCGTAAATATGCTGAGGAAATTATTCATAGTGGAGGAGGAATGCTTACTGAGTTTACATCAAAAAGTGTAATTGACCCAAGGCATTTTGTTAGAAGAAATAGAATTGTCGCTGGTATGTCCGATGCAACCTTGGTAATGGAATCTGCAAGAAAGGGAGGTTCTTTAACAACTGCTGAAATAGCGAATTCTTATAATCGAGATGTTTTAGCATTTCCCGGAAGGGCTGGTGACACCTATTCTCAGGGGTGTAATCATTTGATTAAAACAAATCAAGCACACTTGATAGAATCTATCGCTGATATTGAATATATACTTGGATGGGAGAATGATCAAGTAAAGACTGATGCTATTCAATCTAAAATGTTTATTGAGCTTTCATCTGAAGAGGAATTAATAATAGGATTATTGAGTGATGAGAAGAAATTGGGGATTGATATGCTTTCAATAAAATCAAATTTACCAATGAGTAAGGTCTCAAGTTTGTTGTTGAAAATGGAATTTAAAGGACTTGTTCGAGCTCTTCCAGGTAAAATCTACTCTCTGATTTCCTAAAAAAACTATTTTTTTTTGGTGAATGTTGTAGAGCAGAATCGCAGGTTTTGTAATGTATTGATAATCAATATTTATCGGTTTTTTAAAACGTTTGAAATTTTTCGCTAAAAAAAATTGAGATTCTTAAAATTTATATACATTTGAACCAAAATATTAACAATTGTATTACAACAATCTTATTTTAATTTCATAACATATTTTGGACATGGAAGCGAAGATTAATGAATTCATGGAAGCCCTTAAGGGTAGAACTCCAGGTGAAGCAGAATTTCACCAGGCTGCACAAGAAGTAATAGAATCAGTATGGGAAACTTACGATTCTAATCCTAAATACAAGAATGCTAAGGTTCTTGAGAAAATGTGTGAGCCAGAACGTACTATTATGTTCCGAGTGCCTTGGTTCAATGATAATGGCGAGATAGAAATTAATCGCGGATACCGTGTTGAGTTTAACTCTGCAATCGGGCCTTACAAAGGTGGATTACGTTTTCACCCTTCTGTAACTTTAAGTGCTCTCAAATTCTTAGGTTTCGAACAAACTTTTAAGAATTCTTTAACTACTCTACCTATGGGTGGTGGTAAAGGTGGATCTGACTTTAACACTAAAGGAAGATCAGATAACGAAATTATGCGTTTCTGCCAAAGTTTCATGACTGAGTTATGCAAGCATATTGGACCTAACACTGACGTTCCTGCAGGTGATATTGGAGTAGGTGGTCGCGAGATTGGATACCTTTTCGGACAGTACAAGAGAATCCGTAACGAGTTTACTGGTGTATTAACTGGTAAGGCACTTGAGTTTGGTGGTTCTTTAGTTCGTCCTGAAGCTACTGGTTTTGGTTCTGTTTATTTTGCTCAGCATATGGTTGCTGAAAAGAATGAAGAGATAAAAGGTAAAACTGTTGCTCTTTCTGGTTTCGGTAATGTCACTTGGGGTGCTGCTCTTAAATTAACTGAGCTAGGTGCTAAAGTTGTTACTGTTTCAGGTCCTGATGGATATGTTTATGACAAAGAAGGTTTAAATGCTGAGAAGATCGATTATTTATTGGATCTTCGTGCTTCAAACAATGATGTTGTAGCTCCTTATGCTGAAAAATTTGGTGCTGAGTTTTTTGCAGGTAAGAAACCTTGGGAAGCAAAAGTTGATATGGCTTTCCCTTGTGCTATTCAGAACGAATTGAACGAAGATGATGCTAAGTTGCTTATAGCAAACGGATGTCAGTATGTTGTTGAGACTTCTAACATGGGTTGTACAGCAGAAGCTATGTTTTATTTAGTTGATCATTGTTCATTTGCTCCTGGTAAAGCTGCGAATGCTGGTGGTGTTGCTGTTTCAGGTCTTGAAATGTCACAAAACTCACTTCGTTTTAACTGGACAGCTGAAGAAGTTGACGCTAAACTTTCTCGTATCATGAAAGATATTCACGATACTTGTGTGAAATTTGGTACTAAAAATGGTAAGATTAATTACGTAAATGGTGCAAACATTGGAGGCTTCGTAAAAGTTGCTGAAGCAATGGTAGCTCAGGGATGTGTTTAATCTTATAATGCTTAAATATAAAAAGAGCCGGCCTAAGCCGGCTTTTTTATTACAATAAATGTTTTTTGAAATACGATTTTTCTATGAAGCTAATCGATACACATTCTCATATTTATTCAGAAGCTTTTGATGAAGATATTGCTGAAGCGATTCAGCGAGCAAAGGATGCAAATGTTGGGCAAATTCTTTTGCCTAATATCGATTCGGAATCTATTGAGCCGATGTTTAAATTGGTTAAGGATTATCCTGATTTTTGTTTGCCGATGATGGGTTTGCATCCAACATCAGTAAAAGAGAATTATGAAGAGGAATTGGCGATTTGTGAAAAATGGTTGAATAAAGAATCTTTTATTGCAATCGGTGAAATAGGCATCGATTTATATTGGGATAAGAATTTTTTGAAAGAGCAGCAATTTGTTTTCGATCAGCAGTTAAAATGGGCGGTGGAACGAAATTTGCCTGTAGTGATTCATGCTCGAGAATCTTTTTCTGAAATTTTCGAAATTTTGGAGTCTTTCAAATCTCAGAATCTAAAAGGAGTCTTTCATTCGTTTACCGGAAGCTTTGAACAAGCCAATAAGGCAATTGATATGGGTTTTCTATTAGGATTAAATGGAATTCTTACATTCAAAAATTCAGGATTAGATAAAGTAATCAAAGAAATTGATACAAAACATCTAATTTTGGAAACCGATTCGCCCTATTTGGCACCTACACCAAAACGAGGGAAGCGTAATGAATCTGCCTATGTTGCTCTTATTGCAGAAAAGTTAGCCGAGATTCATAATTTGAGTGTAGCTGAGGTGACCGAAATAACAAGTCGAAATGCTCAGTGCCTATTTCAAATTTAGATCAGAATGTCAGAACCAAGAAAATTATAAGTACATGAAGACTTCAATTTTGATAATTTATACTGGTGGAACAATTGGAATGGTGAAAGATCCTGAAAAAGGTTCACTAAGACCATTCGATTTTGATCACATTCTAAAACAAGTGCCAGAATTAAATGATTTTGGTTTTGAGTTGACTACTAAATCTTTTGATCCGTTGATTGATTCTTCGAATCTTAATCCTGAGGTTTGGATTAAGATTGCAGAAATGATTAAAGAAAATTACGAGCAATTTGATGGTTTCGTTGTTCTTCATGGCACGGATACGATGTCATTTTCGGCATCAGCATTGAGTTTTATGCTTGAAAATCTGGGAAAACCTGTTGTTTTCACGGGTTCGCAGTTACCAATTGGTATGTTGCGTACCGATGGGAAAGAAAACCTGATTACTGCAGTAGAGATTGCTGCCGATTATAAAGATGGAAAAGCATTAGTGCCTGAAGTTTGTGTCCTTTTTGAAAATAAATTATTTAGAGGGAATCGTACAACCAAACACAATGCTGAGTATTTTAATGCTTTTTATTCCTACAATTATCCTGATTTGGCAAAGGTTGGAATTAATATTCATTATAATGAAACCTCTATTCAAAAAGCATCAGGAGAGATGTTCGCTATCAATATCAATTTAGATACCAATATTGCGATTCTAAAAATGTTTCCAGGCATAAACGAAAGAACAGTTGATGCTATTTTCAATATTGATGGACTGAGAGCAGTAGTTATTGAGACTTACGGAGCTGGAAATGCGCCAACAGATGCTTGGTTTGTTAGTGCTATTAAGAAAGCAATTGGTCGTGGAATTATTGTATATAATGTAACTCAATGTCCATCGGGAAGTGTTGATATGGGTTTGTACGAAACGAGTGTGGAGTTAAGGGATATAGGGGTTGTGAGTGGTCATGATATTACTACTGAGGCAGCTATCACCAAGCTTATGTTTTTGCTGGGACAGAACCTTGAATCAGATAAGATAAAATTCTTTTTAAATAAGTCCATCAAAGGCGAATTATGCCAATAGAAAATTTGTTTTTCACTTTTTTTTAGTAATTTGGTGCACTGTTAAAGTTATCTTGTATTACATAAGAAAAGGAGTGAGATGTAGATGATATAAGAGGTTTTAACTCGTTCTTTAAAAAGAAAAAATAATTGATTATTGTTAATCAGTGATTTTTAAAATGTAACCGTTTAATTTTGTAAAAAATAATTTCGTTAATTAAAATTTGAAAACAGACTATGAAAAAATTATTTGCATTTATAGCAGTTATCGGGATGCTAAATTTTGGAGCATCATTCAATGCAGTTGCTCAAGATGAGACAGCTGAAACTACCGAAACTACCGTAGATACTCAGGATGAAACAACTGAGGAAGTTGCAGAAGTTGCTGCTGAAGAAGAAGTAGAAAGTACTTCATTCCACGCTGTAGTAAAAAAACAATTCATCCAAGGTGGTGCGATGTTTATGAGTTTTGTATTGTTGACCCTTATTTTAGGTTTGGCTCTTTGTATTGAGAGAATTATCTATCTAAACATGTCAACTACAAACACTAAGAAACTAATCGCTAGCTTAGAAGAGGCGTTGAATAATGGTGGTGTTGATGCTGCTAAAGAAGTTTGTAGAAACACTCGCGGTCCTATCGCTAGTATCTTCTATCAAGGTCTTGATCGTATCGATGAAGGTGTAGAGGTTGTTGAGAAATCAGTGATCGCTTACGGTTCAGTTCAAATGGGTCTTTTAGAAAAAGGTCTTTCTTGGATTTCATTGATGATTGGTCTTGCTCCTATGTTAGGATTTATGGGTACAGTAATTGGTATGATTGGTGCATTTGACTCTATTCAGTCAATGGGTACTATTTCTCCTGCTGCTGTAGCTGGTGGTATTAAAGTTGCCTTGATTACAACTGTATCTGGTTTGATCGTTGCGATGATTCTTCAGGTATTTTATAACTATTGTACTTCTAAAATTGATAGTATCGTAAATAATATGGAAGATGCATCTATTTCTCTTCTAGACATCCTAGTAAAATACAACTTGAAAAAATAATTTCCGACTATGTCAAATACATTGAGTAAATATTTAAATATTCTTACCTATGTAATGCTTGGTCTTACAGTTATTTTTGTAGCCATGTTTTACTTTGGTGGAGAAGTGCCTAATCAGGCTTACCAGACACCGGTTTATACCGACTCGTTGATATCTTGGGCTAGGGCATTGTTCTATTTCACTGTTGGCTTATCAGTATTGTTTCCTGTTCTTCAGATCGTATCTGATCCTAAAGGAGCAATTAAAGGATTAGCTGGACTTGCTGGTCTTGGACTAATTATCTTGATAGCTTATTCTTTATCTGACGGTACATTATTAAACCTTCCTGGTTATACTGGAGAAGATAATAATGTAGGTGCGTTAAAGTTTGCTGATACTATTTTATATGCGATGTATATTTTAGGTGTTGGTGCTATTCTGTCAATTGTTGTGACAGAGGCTTTGAGAAAATTCCGCTAAGACACTGATTCGATTAATTTCGAATCGTAAATTTTAAGAAATTAATATTATGGCAAGAAAAACACCAGAGATAAATTCGAGTTCGATGGCCGATATCGCATTTCTTCTGCTTATTTTCTTCTTGGTGACAACTACAATGGACGTAGATACAGGTATCTACAAGAAGTTGCCAGCAATTCCAGAAGATGAACAGCAGAATGATGATGTTAAGGTTAAGAAACGTAATGTTTTGTCCATTTTGGTGAACCGTAACAATGAGTTGTTGGTAAACGGAGAAGTTCTTAGTATTTCAGAATTACGTGATAAGACTAAAGAATTTTTCTTGAATCCAACAAACAGTGAGACACTTCCTGAAAAAGGCCTTAAAAACGTACCATATTTTGGTGACGTTATGGTTTCTAAAGGATTGATCTCGTTACAGAATGACCGTGGAACACAATACGCAACATACATTCGCGTTCAGGATGAACTTGTGGCAGCTTCTCGTGAGTTAAGAGACGATAAGTCAGCGCAACAATGGGGCAAAAAATATGCCGAGCTTGATGTAGATCAGCAAGCAGCGGTTAGAAAATATGTCCCAGTACAGATTTCTGAAGCAGAACCAAGAAATACAGGAGGTAAATAATGTCAAAGTTTAGAAAAGACGGTAAGAAAGATTTGCCGGCCATATCAACAGCTTCTCTTCCTGATATCGTATTTATGTTATTATTTTTCTTTATGGTTGCTACAACTATGAGAGAAGTTGACTTAAATGTGAATATTAAGTTGCCTGGAGCGAAAGAGGTAACTAAATTGGAGAAAAAGGACCTTGTAAGTAACATCTATGTAGGTGTACCTATGAGAAAGTTCCAAAAGACATACGGAACTATGCCTCGTATCCAATTGAATGATCAATTTGCAACAGTTGATGATATTCAAGCTTTTATTGCTTCAGAACGTGAATCAAGAAAAGAAGAATTGCGTAATAAGTTAACTACTTCATTGAAGGTTGATGAATACACTAAAATGGGTATCATCACTGATATTAAGCAGGAACTTAGAAAAGCAAGTGCACTTAAGTTGAACTATTCAACCGTAGTAAAAGGAGAATAATTTATTATTCGATATATATTTAAAAAGGAGTCCTTATGGACTCCTTTTTTTTGCTTTTATTTGATTTGGTGATTGAATTATAATTGAAAAGCTCGAAGTTTACACTTCGAGCTTTTTTTGTGACCCCGATGGGATTCAAACCCATGACCTCCAGAACCGGAATCTGACGTTCTATTCAGCTGAACTACGGAGCCAATTTGAAAACAAATTTAGAAAATTAATCTAATTATTTAATGAAAATGACTTTTTGCTTCTATGTTTAACTCTTAAATTTCATTAGTGATTAGCTAAGGCTCTAATAGCCAAAATATAATAATTTTTCTTTCCTAAAATAAAGTCCTCATTTATTTCAAACTTTTACTAATTTTGCGGCTTAATGAGGATCTGGATTTCTAATTCTTCATCAGCAAATATTTATGCTGACTAAAATTAGAATTAAGATTATTTAATTATCAATCAGATTGAATGTGTGGGATATATCTGGCTCTCTAGTATATCTTAACTTGAGTTATATCGGAATTCATATCTAATTAGCTATTGAACATGGAATACAATTTTAAAGAAATAGAAAAAAAGTGGCAGAAGTTTTGGGTTGATAACAAGACTTATAAAGTTGATGTTGATACAAGCAAGCCAAAGTTTTATGTGCTCGATATGTTTCCATACCCATCAGGGGCTGGTTTGCATGTGGGACATCCACTTGGCTATATTGCTTCTGATATATATTCACGCTATAAGCGTTTAAAAGGGTTTAATGTACTTCATCCAATGGGCTACGATGCCTATGGATTACCAGCTGAGCAATATGCAATTCAGACAGGTCAGCATCCTGCAATTACAACGGATGTTAATATTAAACGATACCGTCAGCAGCTTGATAAAATTGGTTTTTCTTACGATTGGGATAGAGAAGTTCGTACTTCTGATCCTGAATATTATAAATGGACACAATGGGCTTTTTTAGAAATGTTCAAGCATTTCTTTAATAATAAGACACAAAAAGCTGAAGCTATTTCTGATTTGGTCGAAGAGTTTAAGGTGAATGGAAATGCAAATATTGATGCTTCGACATCTCAGGAAGATATTTTTACTGCTGAAGAGTGGAATATTTTGTCAGAAAAAGAACAAGATACAATTCTACTAAACTATCGATTAGCTTATTTAGCTAATACGATGGTGAACTGGTGTCCTCAATTGGGTACAGTGTTAGCGAATGATGAGATTAAAGAAGGTTTGTCTGTTCGTGGAGGTCATCCTGTTGAGCAGAAAAGAATGCGTCAATGGTCGTTGAGAGTATCTGCTTATGCGAAGCGTTTGCTTGAAGATATGGAGAAGTTGGAGTGGACGGATTCTTTGAAGGAAATTCAGCGTAACTGGATTGGTCGTTCTGAGGGTGCAGAAATGGACTTTAAAGTGAAAAACTCTGATATTGCGATGACTGTTTTCACGACGAGGCCAGACACAATTTTTGGTGTTAGCTTCATGGTTTTAGCGCCGGAAAGCGAGCTGGTAGATCAATTGACAACTCCAGAATATAAAGAAAAGATTGAAGCTTATATTGCAGCTACTAAAAAGCGTACCGAAAGAGAACGTATGGCCGATGTTAAGACGGTTAGTGGCGAATTTACGGGCTCATATGCTATACATCCATTCTCAGGAGAAGCGATTCCAGTTTGGGTAAGTGATTATGTATTGGCTGGATATGGAACTGGTGCTATTATGGCCGTTCCTGCTCACGATAGTCGTGATTATGCTTTTGCAAAGAAATTCGATTTGCCAATTGTACCTGTAGTTTCAGGTGGCGATTTGAGTGAAGGTTCATACGATGCTAAGTCTGGAGAAATGATTAATTCAGATTTTATGAATGGTCTGGATGTGAAGGATGCAATAGTAAAAGCAAATTCTGAAGTTGAAACTAGAGGATTAGGTAAGCGTAAGATTAATTTCCGTTTGCGTGATGCGATTTTTTCACGTCAGCGTTATTGGGGGGAACCATTCCCTGTTTACTTTAAGGATGGTATGCCTCAAATGATGGATATTGATAAGTTACCTCTTGAATTACCAGAGGTTGATAAATATTTACCAACAGAAACTGGAGAGCCGCCATTGGGACGTGCAACTAATTGGACAACTGAAGATGGTTACCCAATTGAGTTGAATACTATGCCTGGTTTTGCAGGTTCATCAGCATATTACTTACGTTATATGGATCCTCGTAATAACGATGCTTTGGTGTCGGAAGAGGTGAATGAATATTGGCAAGATGTTGACTTATATATTGGTGGTACAGAGCATGCGACAGGTCACCTAATTTATTCACGTTTTTGGAATAAATTCCTTTTCGATATAGGTAAGGTTTGTAAAGATGAGCCTTTTAAGAAATTGATCAATCAAGGTATGATTCAAGGTCGTTCAAACTTTGTTTATCGTATTAAGAACACGAATAAGTTTGTATCATATGGTTTGAGAAAAGAATATGATACGACTCAGATACACGTTGATGTAAACATTGTTAAAAATGATGTTTTAGATACTGAGGCATTCAAGAATTGGATGCCTGAGTATGCTGCTGCTGAATTTGAGCTGGAAGATGGAAAATACATTTGTGGTTGGGCTGTAGAGAAAATGTCGAAATCGATGTTTAATGTTGTTAATCCTGATGTAATTGTTGATGAATATGGTGCTGACACATTGCGTTTGTATGAGATGTTCTTAGGACCATTGGAGGCATCAAAGCCTTGGGATACAAATGGTATCGATGGAGTTCATAAATTTTTGAAGAAGTTATGGCGTTTGTTCCATAACGATAAGAATGAATTTGTTATTTCGTCAGACGAGCCAACTAAGGCAGAATATAAAATTCTACATAAGTCAATTAAAAAGATTCAGGATGATATAGAGAGATTCTCATTCAATACTTCTGTATCGGCATTTATGATTTGTGTGAATGAATTGAATAGTGCAAAATGTAATAAGAAAGCTGTTTTAGAAGAATTGCTTGCTCTTTTAGCACCCTTTGCACCACATATTACAGAAGAACTTTGGAAGCTTTGTGGTAATACAAATAGTATTACCGATGCTAAGTTCCCAGTTTTAAACGAAGCTTATTTAGTAGAAGATGTGCATTCGTATCCAATTTCGTTTAATGGAAAAATGAGATTTCTGTTGGAGCTACCTTTAAGTCTTAGTAAAGATGAAATTGAACAGGCTGTAATGACCAGTGAACAGGCCCAGAAATGGATAGATGGTAAAACACCTAAAAAGGTGATTATTGTCCCTAATAAAATTGTAAATATAGTAGTCTAGATAGAAAGCTAAAAATTCATACCTGAAAGCTTTAGTTCCATTGACTACTCAATGAAACTAAAGTTTTTTTGTTTTTATACCAATAGATAATTTAATCAACAAAATAACATATCGGAAAAAATGAAATTGAACACTGCTGAATTGAAATCCTATTTAATCATAGCCCTAGGATTGGCAATTTATAGTTTTGGCTGGACAGCCTTTTTAATTCCATCAGAGATCATTGGTGGTGGTGTTAGTGGTATTGGAACTTTAATTTTTTATGGTTCCGGAGAGACGATTCCTGTTGGAGTGTCTTATCTTATTATCAACTGTTTCCTTATAATAATAGCCTTAAAAATTCTTGGGCCTAAATTTGGTGCTAAAACTATCTATGCTATTCTATTGGGGGCAGTTTTTCTTAGTGTTCAGCAAAATTTCTTTACTGCACCCTTAGTTAATGATAAATTTATGGCTGCAATCATTGGTGGTATATTAGGAGGAGTAGGTGTTGGACTTGCTATTTCGCAGGGTGGTAGTAGTGGAGGTACTGATATAATGGCTATGATTATTAATAAATATAAGAATATAAGCCCTGGACGTGTCATCTTGTATTTTGATGTTTTTATCATTGCATCATCATATTTTATTTTTAAAGATGTTCCAACCATTGTATACGGTTATGTGTCGATGAGTGTTGCTTCTTATGCTATTGATATGGTTATAAGTGGTAGTAAACAATCAGCTCAGATGTTTATTATTACCAAGGATCATGAAAAATTGGCTGATGAGATTGGTTTGAATATTAACAGAGGAATATCTGTTATTGATGCTATGGGATGGTATTCTAAAGAAAATAAGAAAATGTTGATGGTTGTTGTTCGTAAACATGAGACATCTCAGATTTTCAAAATAGTGAAGCTGCATGATCCTGATGCATTTATTTCTATGGGATCTGTTATGGGAGTTTATGGTTTTGGTTTCGATGAAATTCGTGCGTAAAGAAAATCTTACTAGCTTTGTGCCCGAAAAAGAAACCCGATGTGGGAAAATCATCTTAAAACTATATAATGGCAAGTGTTATAAAATTCACCAAGCAATTTAAGTCTTATTTTATTATTGCTCTTGGACTTTTTATTGGTTCTATTGGTTGGACAGGGTTCTTAATTCCATCTGAAATTGTTGGAGGTGGTGTGACTGGTATTGCATCTATAATGTTTTTTGCGACTGGTTTTAAAGTTGGGTATTCTGTTTTTATTATAAATGGATTACTGCTTATTGCTGGTATGCGTGTTTTGGGTTTTGGATTTGGAATAAAAACTATATTCGCAACTTTTGTTTTGTCGTTTTTCTTATGGCTATTACAATCTTTAATTACTGAACCTTTAGTGAGTGATAGATTTATGTGTGCTATAATTGGGGGTATAATGGCTGGTGCTAGTGCTGGAATCATATTGTCGCAGGGTGGTAGTACAGGTGGTACTGATATCATTGCTATGATAATTAATAAATACCGAAATTACAGTCCTGGTCAATTACTTTTGACTTTGGATTTAATCATTATATCATCTTCATATTTTCTTTCAAATTCTATAGAGCAAGTTGTTTATGGTTTGGTAGCCATGGGAGTGAGTGCTTATTGTGTCGATATGGTAATTGAAGGTAGTAAGCAGTCAGTTCAGATTTTCATTTTCACTAAAAAGCATGACGAAATTCGGAATGAGGTCGTTTTAAATCTTGATCAGGGATTAACTGTTCTGGAGGCTAAGGGTGGCTATTCACAGCAAGAAGTAAAAGTGTTGATGGTTTTGACTAAGAAAAAGGATTCTCAATCAATTTTAAAGATGGTTAAAATAGTAGATCCTGAAGCTTTTATTTCTATGGGATCTGTTATGGGTGTTTATGGACAAGGTTTCGATAACATAAAATAAATCTGTTTTTTAAGCAATAAAATCAATAGGTTTAATAATGTTAAAATTGCCAGGATTAGTTCATTCTAATACCCGGCAATTTGTATCAGCATGTAATATATCTTAACTTCGACGCCGAAGTCGGCTGGCAGATTAGAAATATGAGGATGAAGTGGCC
>JADGEF010000088.1:0-8213 GCA_016744515.1 Marinifilaceae bacterium
TGTAATAAGTGTGGGTATTCTTTATTCCTGTTTTGGAATGAAAGTATTTTCGAATTCTGGATGACTCCCTCTTTTATTTCAATTGCCTTCGAAATTGGATCATTCTGATCCCAAACTTCAGATCCTCCAATAATAATGGGTAAAAATGGGAGTATGGCTTCTGAAATTTCCCATGATGCAGATTGCCAATAATAGCTAGGACTATGATCAACTGAATAATAAAATTTACCTTCAGACTCGAACATTGGGTCTTCAAAAGTAGTTGGTTTAGCACACCAAAAACCCATGTCTTCATCGCAACTGATATCGATAATAAGGGTGCCTTGCATTAATTTGTCTGAATCCTCTTTTGGGACAAACATGATAGGATGTTCCGTATTTTGAAGAATACCATTAACAATGATATCTACATCAGACAAAACTTCAGAAAAAGGAAGTGTACTACCATCAGCTTCAATTGAAAGCAAATGACCTGAGGCGTCATTCTTCATTTGTTTGAATGTGATACCTGGTAGTTGATCGCTCACATCAGTTGATATTCTATTAGTATAAACGGTTATGTCTTGAACACCTTGACCTTGCAAAGCATATACAGCACCTCGACTAACTGAGCCAAAGCTTAGTACAACTGCTTTTCGTGCTTTACCATAGTGACCTGCAATTCCAACAAGACTCAATGCGTGATTGACTCCAGCATAGCCCGCCATTTCGTTGTTTTTATAAAAAACATGCATGTTTTTGTCACCTGAACTGCTCCATGTAAACATTTCCTCCCAGGCGATGAGCGTTAATTTTCGATCGATTGAGATTTGAGTAATTTCTTTTTGTTGTACACAGTGCGGCCAACCCCATACAATAGCACCTTCTCGCACTTGAGATAAATCGGACACCAATGGTTTAGGCATAAGAATACAATCAAAACCGTTTAATATTTCTTCTCTTAAGGCAACTCTTCCTGATGTGAGTTGTGCAATAGTTTGATCATCTACGCCAAATTTTAAGCCATAGCCTTTTTCAAAAGTCATTTGTTTTCTTAATTCTTGGGGAATACGCTCAATGTGCTCTGGATGAATTGCAACTCGTTCTTCATTTTCTTTTAGTGAGCTACCGACGATGCCGACAGTTAAAAGTTTTGACATATTGTGTTTATTGATTACAGATATAAAAAATTCAAATCTGCTTCATATGGTATATTAAATACCATACACTTTCATACATTGTATTGACGTATATGCATTGTGCATAGGATAGAGGACTATTGGAGGATTACTTTATAGTATGCTCTATCTGTCTTGTTGAAGTGAAGATTAAATGTAGAAGTATCAAAAGTAGTCAATTTATTAGATATTGTTTAGTAAACTTCCGCCTAATTTAATTAATATTAGGGTATTATAATAGAATGAGATATTCTATTGATCAATACTTATATCCTTTATAAGGATAGAGACAATTATTCTATTTGACAAAAATAAAATCCCGATCTGCATGAAGCAAATCGGGATTTTGTGTTTTATTTGAGATAAGTGATTACCACTTAAGAGGTTTATCTTTTTGCATTTCGACATAATCAGCTGATGATCTAAAATCACCAAGTAGGTATTTACAGAAATATTCGCCTCTTAACCAGAATGAGTATTCGCTCATATTGCCAAAACCATGACGTTGACCTGGGTACATGAAGAAATCGAAACGCTTATTTGCTTTAATTAAAGCATTAGCCATTCTTATACTGTTACCAGGATGCACATTATTGTCGATATCACCAGTAACAATCATCAACTTACCTTTCAAGTTTTTAGCAAGGCTAGGGTTGGTATCAATCTTATATTTAAAAGTTGTATCTCCTTTTTCGCTCACAACTTCTTTTACTCCATGGTGAGTTTCACTCCACCAACGGTTGTAAATGTTGTTATCGTGGTTACCAGCTGCTGATACAGCAACTTTAAAGAAATCGGGGTAAACCAACATGGCAGCTGTAGACATGAAACCACCACCTGAGTGTCCGAAAATACCAACTTTGTTTATATTTATGAAGCTATATCTGTCAGCTAGTTGCTCGATACCAACTTTCTTATCTTCTAAACCATAGTCTCTAAGGTTACCGTAACCATAGTTGTGATACCACTTTGAACGTGCTGGATGACCACCTCTGTTACCCATAGTAACAACGATAAAGCCTAATTGAGCCATACGGTCAATTCTATCCATACGAGTTGAGAAACTCTTGTTAACAGCCTCTGTTTGTGGTCCTGGATAAACGTAAGTTAGAATAGGATATTTTTTATTTGAATCGAAATCGAATGGCTTATACATTACACCATAAATATCCGTAACACCGTCGCCAGCTTTTACTTTAAACGTCTCAGGGAACTTGTATCCAGTTTCGAATAGTCTTGTTAGATCCGTTTCTTCCAAATTCATTAATTTAGTTCCTCTCGAATTGTAAAGAGCAGAAACAGGAGCAGAGTCAACTCTCGAAGAGTTATTTATAAAGTAATGCGATTGATCATTCAAGTTGACTGTGTGATTAAAATTGCCATTATTAAGAAGTTTTAAGCCAGTACCATCAAAATTTACACGGTAAAGGTGTGAGTAATATGGATCTTCTCCCTTTTCATGAGCATTACCAGTGAAATATAGAACTCTGTTTTTTTCGTCTACTCCTTGAATATTATCACAATGCCAAGGGCCTGAAGTCAATTGTTTTTTAAGTTTTCCAGTCTTGTCATAAAGATAGAAATGTGCCCAACCGTCGCGCTCAGACCAATGAATCATTTCATTGCCATTGTTTACCAAAGCAAATGGACTTCTTCCGATATAAGTATTTAAACGTTCTTCTATAAGTATATTTACCTCACCCGTGGTGGTATTAGCTGTACAAAAATCAACACGTTTCATATCACGACTAGTGCGCTTGAAGTAAAGTAAGTTGCTACCTTTATTAATCCATTTAGAAAATTTCACATCATCAGCTGCATTGCGTTTTTGTCTTGGAGCAGTCATAATAGAAATCGTCTGATCTTTGAAAGCATTGGCTTTCACCTTAACAGATTTTTTAGTTTTCCAATCAAAAATTTGAAGCTCGTACTGAGGTGCTTCTTTTTCACCCGGCATATGGTATTTATAGCTTTCAAGTGTAGGACGACCTTTTGCTACAGAGTTAATCACCCATAGGTCTTTCACTTCGCGCTCGTCTTCACGAGTAAGAGCAAATTTCTTAGAATCAGAAGAGAAAGTTACATAAGCCGCTTTTCTCTTATCCTTATCTTTTACTTTATCTCTGTTTGTTTTACCAAATGAGTTGGTTCCGTAGCAATAATGCTCAATACCATCAGTAGTTAGTTGATTCTCAATAATAGTCGAATCTTTTTCGTTTTTCTGAGCTTTCTTGTAATTATCAGCATCCATCCACCATAGGTTATGCTGCTTAGCAAAAATGATATACTCTTGATTAGGCGCAATTGATGCCCATTTTTTTTGCTCTAATGGCTTTTTGAAGTCATCAACTAGACTAAGTTTTTTTGAAGCTATTGCATACTCAAAATGCCACACCTTAGCTACCATTTTCTTTTTAGCCTTCTTTTTCTTCTCGTCATTTTTCTTTTCTTCCTGACTGTCGCCATCTTCATCTTTTTTTTCTTCCTCTGCAAGCTTACTTTTTACCTGAAATTGAAGAGATTTTTCGTTATTGATGAATTTAAGTTTGCTGATGTATAGGTGTTGTGCATCGAAAGGATCACCAGTCAAACGACTCATGTCAGATGCTATTTTTATTACATCAAAAAGTTCGTTTTTAGTGTTTTTTACAGGATCTACCAAGTAGTAGAACGTTCCTTTTGAAGTACGGTAAGTGTACCAGAATTTTTCACCGCTTTTTAGCCAGTTTGGTCGTACTTCTGTTGAGAATACCATTTTACGAAGTCGGTTTGGCGAAAATTTAGCCGCTAATTCAAAGTTTGCTTTTGTAGCAGGTGTTTCCTGCGCAAATACACCAAATCCTATCATAACCAATAGGAGTGCGAATAAGTTTCTTTTCATGTTAGTTGATTTATTGAGTTGTCCAATCCCTATTAAGTGAGAGATTCTCATTTAAGACAGCTAAAATAAGTAAGTGGACTACATAAAAAGCTATGAATTATCTTTTTTTCGATAAAAAAGATAATTCACACGATGTAACTAGATCTAAAATGTATCTAATGTTACTTCTAATGGAGATTTTGAATAGTGATATGTTCTATCAAAAAAATCTCGCGAAGAATTACACTTAGCGAGATTTCTTTATCATGTCGATTTACATGAACCTCCACATGAAGAGTGTTGATAGGAATATGCTTGAATAGATTAATATTATAAAGATTGAAATGCCTTTGGATAATCGATTGGAATAGCTTTGTTTTTTAATAGTATATGTGCACTGCGAAATGTTAGCGTTGAATGAGAGTATTTGGTTATTATTGCTTGTTGTGGTATAGGAGAAATACAACAAAATAATACTGAAGAAAGGCTGATTATGAGGCTGAAGAATTTATACATTTGGAATTAGAGAAGTATACTAAGGGGTGGGCGATTATAGATGCCATGAATAATTCCAATTTTCTTTTTGGGCAGATTTTATTCGGTATTTGCCTTGATATTTTTCTGACATTATTTAGGAATATTTATTGTGTCATCCCGTCTGGGTAAAATATGATCAACCGTAAAGATGCGATTAATTGCGTCTCTACCATTATAATTGTTTAAAAAGGCAAATTCCCTAAATCCACATTACCACCCGAAAGGATAACTCCAATTTTCTTGCTTTGATATTTTTCCTTCTCTTTAAGGATAGCAGCCAAAGCCACAGCACTCGAAGGTTCAACGATAATTTTCATGCGTTCCCATATCAGTCGCATGGCAGCAACGATCTCATCTTCTTCAACACGAACAATTTTCTCAACCAAATCTCGAATTATTGGGAAGGTTTTGTCGCCTAATGAGGTGAGCAGTCCATCGGCTATGGTTTGCGGGTTAGTTTGTGGAATCAGTGTGCCTTTTTCCATAGATTGCCAGGCATCGTCAGCACCCAATGGCTCGCCTGCTATAACTTTTGTTTTAGGAGATAAATAATAAGTTGCCAATGCAGTACCCGCAAGCAAACCGCCACCACCAACAGGAGCAACAATATAATCTAAATTGGCATGTTCTTCGATGAGTTCCATAGCAGCTGTTCCTTGTCCTGCTATAACCTGATAATCGTTGTAGGGGTGAAGGAAAGTAGCACCTGTATCAGCGACTACTTTATTTAAAGTCGTTTCTCTGGCTTCAAGATTTGCCTCAC
Organism: Marinifilaceae bacterium; assembly: GCA_016744515.1. Classification (GTDB taxonomy): domain Bacteria; phylum Bacteroidota; class Bacteroidia; order Bacteroidales; family Marinifilaceae; genus Ancylomarina. The sequence goes on from JADGEF010000088.1 coordinate 5,318, forward strand.
ATTCTATAACTTTTCCGCCATAGTCTTTTACGGCTTTTTTCTTAACCTCAGGTGCATTTTCAGGCATTATGATATAGGCCTTAATGTTTTGAAATTTGGCAGCTAAAGCTAGTGCTTGAGCAAAATTTCCCGACGAATGGGTTACTACACCGAATTCTCCCTGCTCGTCGCTCAATTGAAGGACTGCATTTAGAGCTCCACGCATTTTAAATGCACCCATCTTCTGAAAATTCTCACACTTAAAATAGACATCTGCACCAAGTATTTCGTTGATTAAACTTGAGCTTAAAACAGGTGTGTTGTGAATAAATGGCTTAATTCTTTGGTGAGTTTCTTGTAGGTCTTTGAGTGTGATATGCATGTCGGAATCTTGCGTTAGGTAATTGATTTGTTAGACTGGTGAATTTACCAAAAATAAATACACAAAAATTGAGACACTACCCGTTCAAGCCATCAAATGTCCATATCTGCACCACGAATTAGCCGTCCAAACCATCAAATGAGTGTATCTGCACCACGAATTAGCCGTCCAAACCATCGAATGAGTGTATCTGAACCACGAATTAGCTGTCCAAACCATTAAATGAGCTTATCTGTATCACGAATTAGCCGTCCAAACCATCAAATGAGTGTATCTGAACCACGAATTAGCCGTCCAAACCATCAAATGGGTGTATCCGCATTAAGAATGAGTCATTCATGCAAAATGGCTTGTGTGAAATGAATTTATTATTCGAAAAAAACAAAAAATCCCAATCTCAGTATCTGAAATTGGGATTTATATCTATAGATATTTAGTTTCTTAAGCTTTCATAGCTTCTAAAGATTCTTTAGCAGCTTGAATGGTTTTATCAAGCATCTCATAAGTTAATGAGTTAGATAAGAAATAACTCTCGAATGATGATGGAGGCAAGTAAATATCGCGCTTCAACATTTCGTGGAAAAACTTAGGGAATAACTCGTTGTTTGCCGTAGCAGCCGTGTCGAAGTCAAGTACATCAACATCAGTAAAGAAAATAGAGATCATTGATCCACAACGGTTAATTCTAAAATCAAATCCTGATTCAGTAAAAATTTTATCTAAACCTTTATGAAGATATTCACATTTAGCGGCTAGCTGAGTGTAATGTTCTGGCTTCTCATTTAATTCAGTTAAAAGCGTATAACCCGCAATCATAGCAATTGGGTTACCCGATAGTGTTCCAGCTTGGTAAACAGGACCAACAGGAGAAACCACATTCATAATTTCATCAGGACCAGCATATGCTCCAACTGGCATACCACCACCTATAACCTTACCGAAAGTTACCAAATCAGCTTTTACGCCAAAGTACTCTTGAGCACCACCTTTACCCAAACGGAATCCAGACATTACCTCGTCGAAAATCAAAAGAATATCTTCTTCATCACAAATCTGACGTAAGTCTTCAAGAAATCTTTTTTTAGGTAGCACACAGCCCATATTACCAGCAATTGCCTCGATAATAATGGCAGAAATTTCACCCTTATTATCAGCAACAACTTGCTTTACGTTTTCAATATCGTTGTACTTGGCTGTTAATGTATCGTTAGCAGTACCTGGCGTAACACCTGGCGAATCGGGCTCACCAAAAGTACTTGCGCCACTACCAGCTTTAATAAGGAAAGAATCTGAGTGACCATGGTAGCAACCTTCGAACTTGATGAATTTATTTTTCCCTGTATAACCACGCGCTACACGAATAGCCGACATACAAGCCTCAGTTCCTGAGTTTACCATTCTAACCTTATCGATATTTGGAACCATATCAACAATAAGCTTAGCAATTTCAGTTTCCAATTGAGTTGGAGCACCGAAAGATGTTGAATCTTTAACCTTATTTATAATTGCCTTAATTACAGGAGGGTGAGCATGTCCAAGAATCATTGGTCCCCATGATGAGATATAGTCGATATATTCATTATCATCTTCATCCGTAAGGATACTACCCTTAGCTTTTTTGATAAAAACAGGCGTTCCACCTACCGATTTATAAGCTCTAACTGGAGAATTTACACCTCCAGGAATATATTGCTGAGCTTGATCGAAGAGTTCTGAACTTCTTTTGTATTGGTGCATATCGTTTGTGTATTATGAGTTGAAAAATTGGTTGCAAGTTTGTATTAATGAAAAAACGTTTGTCTGATCGGACATCATCACATCGTCGGAGTAATTGACCAAGGCAACAGCTGTAGTAGTGCCAATGGCAAAACAGGGTTGATTATTTTTGAGTTGGTAGTTTTTGAAAAAGCTATGAACCGCACTCGGACTGCAAAAGCAAATGGCATCGTAATTTTCCAAAGCAATTTCTGGTTGAATTAAATGCGTATTATAAACCTTAATTTCCTTATATAGATTTTCGTGTTCTTCGAAAAAGTGAATCAAGGTTTTTTGTCTAAGATTTCCTGTGAAATATAGAAAAGGTTCATTGGCATGATTTTCAAGTAGCTCAGAAAGAACCTCAGAATTGTGACGTGCTGGTACAAGAGATGAAATACCCATTTCAGAAAGCTGATCGGCTGTTTTTTGTCCTACAGCAAAGCAATTTTCCATCTTATCGATCTGAATCTGTTCTTTATTTGCTTGCAGAGATCTAACTGCATTCTGACTGGTGAAAATCCAATTGGGGTATTGACCAGAATTGATTATTTCAAGTTCTTCAGAACTAAGCGCAGATAAGTCAATCCTTATAAAGGCATGATGGTCTATTAAGCAATTCATTTTCAGACCAAATTCAATTTGATCGTTATTTAATGAACGTGTAAATAGAATGCGTTTGTTTTTTTTAGTCATATCAATAGATGAAACTTAATATTGAAGCAAACAAATTTAATAAATCATTGAATCATTTCACTATCACTCGACTTCAATCTTAGG
>JADGEF010000088.1:8313-17754 GCA_016744515.1 Marinifilaceae bacterium
TGAATATCATACGTTAAAAAAATAGAATCTATTTGCCATTGATCGTTTGCTTTTATACTTTTAGTGGCATTCTAAAAAGGGCAGCTATATTGCCCTTTGTAAGCCAAACAAATATTTGGGTAGAATCTAGAATGAAGCAAAAATAAAACTGACAAAATAAAAGCTTCAGATTTGAGTTTTAAATAGTAAACTAAGAATTATGGTGGCTATAACACAGCAAGAAGAAGAAAGAATACAAATATTATATCGATATAAAAATCTCCTTAAATCATGTAAGAATATCATTTCACGGGAAGATATTAAATTGGTTAGAAAAGCCTTTGAATTGAGCCTTATAAACAACGAAGGTGAAAGGAGAACGAATGGTGACCCAGCAATTTATAGAACACTGGGAATTGCGAAAATTGTAGTATCGGAGCTGGGCTTAGGGCGTACTTCTGTTATCTGTACGATGCTTTACGATATTGTTCAGAAAAAAGAAATCAATATTACCGAAGTTAAATCGATGTTTGGACCTAAGGTGACTCAAATTATTGAGGGACTGGTAAAGGTGACCGAGATTTACGAGCTAAACCCAACACTTCATACCGAAAACTTCAGAAAACTTCTTTTAAGTTTTGCCGATGATGTACGCGTGGTGCTAATTATTCTTGCTGATCGATTGTTTCAGCTACGAAATGCGGGAAATAAAAGTGCGGAATTGCAAATTTCCTTAGCTAAGGAGATAAACTTTCTTTATATACCACTTGCGCATCGTTTGGGAATGTATCAGGTAAAATCTTCTATGGAAGATTTGGCTCTTCGTTACCTTGAGTCTGAAATTTACTTTGAATTAGAGAAAAAGCTAAAGGATACGGAAGAGGAGCGTGAAATTTATATTAAGAACTTTGTGTCTCCAATTAGTGTTGAGTTAGATCAATTGGGAATTAAATATAAGATCAAGGCAAGAACCAAATCGATTGCTTCTATTCTTCATAAGATGAAGAAACAACAGGTTGAGTTTGAAGAGGTTTACGATATTTTTGCTATCCGAATTATTATTGAAGCACCTGAGAAACGTGAGAAGTCAGAATGTTGGCAAGTTTATTCAGCGGTTTCTGATTTATACAGACCAAATCCTAAGCGTATGCGCGATTGGATTACGATTCCTAAAACCAACGGTTATGAATCTTTACATACCACGGTAATGGGTTTGCAAAATAGATGGGTCGAAGTACAGATTAGATCTGAGAGAATGAACATGATTGCTGAGAATGGATTTGCTGCTCATTGGCGTTATAAGGGTGATAAAGGTGATGGAGGTCTTGATAATTGGTTGCAAGATGTTCGAGAAGTGCTTGAAAGTAGGGAAGATAGTAGTGTTGATTTGATTGATGATTTTAAGGCTGATTTATATAGTAAAGAAATCTATGTTTTTACACCAAAGGGTGATTTAAAACAATTAAAATCGGGTTCAACTTTACTGGATTTTGCTTACTCTATTCATTCCGATTTAGGAGATAAGTGTATTGGTGGTACCATTAATCAGCGCAACGTTTCTATCCGACAGGTTTTGAATAATGGCGACCGTGTATCTATTACAACATCCAATAATCAAAAACCTAAGTCAGATTGGCTGAATTTTGTTGTTACCACTAAGGCTAAGAATAAAATTCGTCAAACGATTAGTGATGAGAGAGTAAAGGAGTCCGACATTGGGAGAGAAACCCTAATGCGCAGAATGAAGAATTGGAAGATTGAATTCTGTGATGAGAATATTCGTAAGTTATTGAATCATTATAAGTACAAGCTAGCTTCTGAACTTTATTTCAATATTGCTATTGAAACGCACGATCTTTCTGAGATTAAGGATATTATTACCGATCAGAAGGAAAAGGAAAAAGCAGTTGCAGCACCAAAAATTGAAGCTCCAAAAGTTCAAGTGCGTGGTGGAGAGGATGTTTTGATTGTTGATGAGAATATTGCCAACGTAGATTATAGTTTGTCGAAGTGTTGTAATCCAATTTTTGGTGACGATATCTTTGGTTTTATATCAATTGGTAAAGGCATTCGTATTCATAGAGTTTCCTGCCCAAATGCCAATGAAATGTTGACTCGTTACCCTTACCGAGTTGTTAAGTCTAATTGGTCGGCTAAAGGAAGTGCATCTTATCAGGCAGTTCTTCACATTACTGGAGAAGACGAATTAGGTATTGTAAATAATATTACGGAGGTGATTACAAAGGATCTTAGAGTGAAGATGCGATCTATCCAAGTAGAAACTAATGCTGGAGCTTTTGAAGGACGCTTGACCGTTGTTATTTCAAATATTGATCACCTGAATAACCTAATTGCAAAATTAAAGTTGATTAAAGGTGTGAGAAAAATATCGCGTTACGATACAGTGGTATAAGCGCTTGTTGATGAGTTAAGGGAGTTAATGAGTGTTGCGGCGTATTGAGCTTGTCGACATATTGAAATGTTAATGTGATGGCGTGGTTTACAAATTAGTCTCGTATCTCACATCTTGCATCTTAAATCTCAAAACAAAAACGCCCGTTCCAAATTGGAACAGGCGTTTCTGTTTTGGTGGGTTTGGTTTAGAATCCTAAACCAAATTTACCCCAATATTTGTTTTCTAATTCTTTCCAACGAAGCATAGTAGCTCCAGTGAAATCTTTCGTGTGACGGTTTAAAAGCTCATGAGCTTCATCTTTTTTTCCGTCTTTAATTAGTTTTGTGATTTTCTCTTGAATAATAGCATCATCTTCAAAACCTTTGTTCTCGAAATGTGCAACATCATCCATCATTTCTTCACGAGTATCTTGCCATGCAAGCGTTGCTAGCTTATTCGCTTTACGGTAAGCCCAAATTGTTGCATCAGCACGGTAACGCTTTTGTCCACAATAGTTGAATGACTCAGGAAGCTCAGTTGTTCCTGCATAAATAGGAATTCGAGGGCTTTGACCAGGGTTATCGAATGATAACCAAGCTACACCACCAACTTCATCAGGTAACCAATCTCTCAATTGTGTTACAAAAGAATAAGAACACCATGATACAGCAACAGTACGTTGGTATTCGATGGTTCCTTCTTTTAGGGAATTACTTAGCTTACGAGTATTACCATTTGGCCAAGGATGAGCATTAGGAGCTATGATGGTATCTTGTCCAATAACTTCTTTTTTGTCGTTGTATTTCTTTTTAATGACTTTAAGATTTTGAGTCATATCATATTTAGTCCCTTCATAGGTCTCTCTATACATCGCCATTACATCCTTTACAGATATTTTATTGTCAGGTTTTACTGAGAATGGCAGTTCGTCAGCTTCATAGTCAAGTTTCAAAGAAGGAGCAAAGTGATTAAAGATAAAGAATTCGCGAATTCTAAATGGCTTATCAACACCACCATATACTTCCCAAAATTTGAATTCCTTTTTGCCATCCCAACGCTCTAGGTCTTTAGCAGCTTTGAATACATTATCCGATGCCATGAAATAGTCAGAATTTTTAAGGTCAAGTTTGCCAATACGAGAAATGTTAGCTGAAACACCAATGTGACCATCAGGAATACGTTGAGCAGCCCAAACACCACCAATTTTATCAGGACCTTCACCAAGGATTTCTAATTGCCAAACTTCTTTTTTATCAGCAATAGTGATACACTCACCCCAGTCGCCGTATCCATGCTTCTTTATAAGTTTACCAATTAGTTTAATCGCATCACGAGCATTTGTACAACGTTGTAAAGCAATTCTTTCTAATTCTTCGATAAGAAACATACCTTCTTCATTTACTAGCTCTTCTGGGCCAACAAAAGTTGTTTCGCCAATAGCAAGTTGTTTCTCGTTAAGACATGGGTAAGCTGTATTTAAATAAGCAAAAGTTGATTCTACTTGATCAATTTCACCTACAAGCTTTACTTTTCTTTGATCCCAAGCTGTTTCAGTTTTTAAAGTTCCTTTATAAACTTTGTGAGTAGCCTTTTTGTCAAATTTTTGTGCTTTTTCAAAAGTTAACCAAGTACGGTAACGTCCGTCGCAAGTGTGACTTGTAATTACTGATCCGTCAGTAGTTGCTTTCTTACCCACCATTATACTGGTACAACTTTCACCAAAAAATGGATCGTTTTTTTGCTCTAAAACGCCTTGTGCATAAGTTAATTGCAGAGCAATACTTAAACTAAGAAGGCTTAATAAAAATGTCTTTTTCATGTGTCGTTAAAAGGTTTATTATTAATTGTTAAAGCTATAAATAGCTTTGATTGTCCATAATTAAATTTCGAAGTTCAATATAGTATATTCCAGTTGTATTTTCAGCTTATAAATGATGTTTATAGGCAGATTTTGATAAAGTGATAATTCAATTATATCTGTTAGCTTGACATATTGTTTGTTGTCGAGTAGTTGTATCGTAATAATGAGAAAGATGTAAGTGTTAAATAATGCTTAAGTTGAATATATTGCTTTTTAATACTTGAAATTAGACTTAACTTGAAGTCTCAAATTTTTAAGAGTCATTCGATAAAAAAATAATATAAATAGCAGATTATGAATAATTTTGATTTTTATAACCCCGTAAATATCCTTTTTGGGAAGGGGAAAATTGCAGAAATTAAGAAACATATCCCTGTTGGGGCAAAGGTTCTAATCACTTTTGGTGGAGGATCTATAAAGAAAAATGGTGTTTACGACCAAGTTATTAAGGCACTTGATGGTTTTAATGTTCAGGAATTCGGAGGTATTGAGCCAAACCCTCACTTTGAGACTTTAATGAAAGCCGTTGAAGTTGTGAAAGCTGAGAAGATCGATTTCTTATTAGCCGTAGGTGGTGGTTCTGTTCTTGATGGAACAAAATTCATTGCTGCTGCTTCATGTTATAAAGGTGATGATGCTTGGGATATTCTTGCAAAGCGTGCTCGAGTAGACTCTGCTATTGATCTTGGAGCTGTCTTAACATTAGCTGCTACAGGTTCTGAGATGAATAGTGGTGGTGTAGTAACTAAGGCTGCAACAAAAGAGAAACTTGCATTTGGTTCACCTTTATTATTCCCTAAGTTTTCAGTTTTAGATCCAGAAGCAACTTATTCATTACCTAAAAGACAAATTGCTAACGGCGTAGCTGATGCTTTCGTCCACGTAATGGAGCAGTACTTGACTTATCCGGTTAACTCACCTGTGCAAGATCGTTTCTCTGAAGGTTTATTAATTACACTAATTGAAGAAGGAATAAAAGCATACGATTCTGAAACACCAAATTACGATGAATATGCCAACATGATGTGGGCGGCTACTATGGCTTTAAATGGCTTGATTGGTTCTGGAGTTCAAAGTGATTGGGCGACACATATGATTGGTCATGAGTTAACAGCCTTTCATGGTATTGATCACGCTGTGACTTTAGCTATTGTGCTTCCAGGATTAATGACTCACCTTAAGGATAAGCGTAGTGTAAAACTACTGCAATATGCTGAGAGAATCTGGAATATTACTGAAGGTAGCGAGGAAGAAAGAAAAGCAATGGCTATTGTAAAAACTGAGGATTTCTTCAATAGACTTGGTATTAAAACTCGATTAAGTGAGCACAATGTTGGTCAAGAAACAATTGATACAATTATTAAAAGATTCACAGATAAACAACTACTATCTATTGGTATGTTACCTGATGTGAAAATTGAAGATGCTGAAAAGATTTTAGTAGACAGATTATAAAATGATAAAGAGCTTGCATTTGATAATGTAAGCTCTTATTTTTAACTGTCTATTCTAACCAACACTATATCAAATGAAACTGCTTCGTTATTTGTTTATTAATATTTTAATAATATTAGCACCTATTTATGGGAATTGGGATTTAATAAGTAATGGAGAGCGTTGTCAGGGAACAGTATTTGAAATTAAAGAGATTAAGCAACAGCTTTTTTTTGAAACTTATCCACAGATTAGCTATAAAGTTGGTAATAAAAACTACAAGATTCAAGGTCCTGAAAATGCGGATTATCCTCTTGGGAGTAAACTTGAATTGATTTATCCACAAGACAATCCCTCAGCAGCAATTATTTACTCAGTGTCTGGTTTCTTGAGTCAATGGTATACAATTATGGCTTTTGTTCTTCTGATTATGTGGAATGCATTCTACTTAAGCTTTCTTAAGGGGAAGCCGAAGTATGACAATTCTAGGACTAGTAAGAGTCAGCTACCCAAATAGTCTTTCTAGTTTGAAGTAACTTTTTGGACTTTCAGCATACGAAAGATGAATCTCTCAGCCCAAGAAGGCAGGTACGATGCTATCTTTACAATGATTTGTTTACCCAGAAAATATAGGGCAGAATAAAAGAATACTTTATTGATTAGGTATATGCCTGCAATAATAAGTAATTTGTTCTCGGTAGGTAAATTTAAAAATGGAAAAGTGAGGTATAGTAAGAATGTAATACCTGCTAAAATCATTAAAATGTAACCAATCAGTCTCTTCGAATCCATACGCCTCTTTTGGTAATATTGTTTTAAAATTCAACTAAAAGGATGCCTTCCTTTTTACAATACAGTATGCAATGTAGTGTTTCTTAGAAATATATGGCAATTTAAAATGTTAAAAGATCTGAAGGTCTTAAAATAAAAGGCATTGAAATTAGATTTTCAATGCCTTTCTTTTTACAATATATTTAAGCTTTCTTTATTACTGGACGAACAATTCTAGCCAATCCTCCAAGACTCGTTTCACGATATTTCGATTGCAAATCTTTCCCTGTTTGCATCATGGTCTCCACTACCTGATCGAAGGAAATCTTATGCGAACCGTCAGAGAATAGGGAATACACAGCGCATTCTCTAGCTTTTTGTGAGATAAAAGCATTCCTTTCAATACAAGGAATTTGTACGTAGCCCTCAACGGGATCGCAGGTTAAACCTAAATTGTGTTCAAAGCCCATTTCAGCAGCATACTCAACTTGCTTAGGTGTTCCTCCCATAATTTGAGCGGCAGCACCAGCTGCCATTGCACAAGCAGTTCCAAGCTCACCCTGACAACCAACTTCTGCTCCCGATATAGAACCATTTGTTTTTACGATGTTACCAATCAATCCGGCAGTAGCTAATCCGCGAATAATGCGTTTATCACTAAATCCTTGATCTTCTTTTAAGAAATAAAGAACCGCAGGTACAACACCTGCTGCACCGCAAGTAGGTGCAGTAACAACTTTACCACAAGCAGCATTTTCTTCAGCAACTGCTAGCGCAGCAGCAAATAAGAGACCAATATTCCCTGTTGAACCTGTAGTTGTTTTAGATCGGATGTAATAAGAGCTAGCTTTTCGGGCAATACGCAACGTTCCAGGTAAAACGCCTTCTTCTTCTATACCACGCTTGATACTCTTTTTCATCACTTTCCAAACTTCCTCTAGGTATGTCCAAATTTCTTGCCCTTCGCAAAATTCAACATATTCCCAAAATGAACGACCTTCATCTAAGCACCAAGCTAGGATATCATCCATTGTGGTTAGCTTATACACTTTGCTGGCATCATTCAATAAGCCTGTGTTATCTCTTAAATCGCCACCTCCAACAGAATAAACCTCCCAAGAGTCTATGGCTTTGTTTTCGTCCATAGCTTCAAAAAGTAAGCCATTAGGGTGAACTGGTAACTCTATTTCTGGTTTCCATATGATTTCAACTTCACGTGGTTCAATTACTGTTTCGATAACCTTGTCAGTACCGTGACCAACTCCTGTGGCAGCAAGGCTGCCGTATAGCGTTACACGAAATTTCTTAATATTAGGATGTTTTTTTCTAAACATTTTAGCTGCACGTCCAGGTGCTATAGTATGGCTACTAGATGGTCCGTAACCTATTTTGTAGAGTTCTCTTAATGATTGCATGCTTGTTTGATGTATTGATGTTATCGGCAAAAGTAAGAAATTCTGTAATATTGATGATGTATTTGTGATAATTAGTAAGGCTTATTAGAAATTAGACAGTATAATATTCGTGCTATGATTATGAGTAATTTGTAAGTGTTATTATATCAGTAGAAAAATAGAAAAGATCAAATCTCCTTATTCAATGGTTCGTTAAGTTTTGAATCAAAGTATTGGCATTTAGAGAAATAAACATTGTTGAAATCAGGGTGATCTCCTAAGAGTTAATGTTTTAATGCTTGTTTTCAAAGCACTTATTAAGCATGACTCTCAAAGGAAAATCTATTTTCATATTAACGTTTTGCTTACGGCTGTGAATATTGCCAAGATTACATATTGCTTGAGTACTGATAAGTCAGAAAGAAAGGCTTTTTCAATGAGTCATGTTAAAGCCTTATATTACAATCAATTTCTGATTGATCGATTTTTAATTGAGTTTGGGATAAATCCAAACACTAAGAAAAATAAAGAAAGAATTAGGCAGCTCAATAAAATTGGTTTAATCGTTGCCTAAAACTTAACGAAGTATTGCTAAAGATGCTAAACATTAAGGTGTGAGTTTGCCTTGTTGGCATACTGCGGTTAAGCTATTATTAGCGTTTTCGTATCAAAATATTGTCTTCATTTTGATATATTCAATTTCGAAAATCTCAATGGAATTACTACTTTTGCACGTATTACATGCTAATTACAAACACACTTCAGTTTTGACTCAGAGATATTTCATACAACTTAGTTATAAGGGAACCAATTATCATGGTTGGCAAGTTCAGCCTAATGCGATAACAGTTCAGGAAGTTTTGAATAAAGCATTGAGTACTATTCTGAACCAGAGAATTAACGTTGTTGGCTGCGGAAGAACTGATACAGGTGTTCATGCAAGTGATTTTATAGCGCATTTTGATTTAACTGAAGCACGAGATGTTGAAGCGGAGAAGATTGTATTTAGGTTGAATCGATTTTTGCCGTATGATATTGCAGTTCAGTCAATGTCTCCTGTCAAACCAGAAGCACATGCTCGATTTGATGCCTTATCGAGAACTTACCAATATTTTATAACTAGAAATAAAAATCCTTTTCGATCGAATTCTCATTGGCATATGACGCATGAGCTTGATGTTGAGAAGATGAATGAGGTTGCGAAACTTCTATTTGAATATGATGACTTTACAAGTTTTAGTAAGCTTCACACCGATGCTAAAACGAATATTTGTAAAATTTATAAGGCAGAGTGGGTAGATAGAGGTGATGAGTTAGTTTTCACAGTAAGTGCTGATCGTTTTTTAAGAAATATGGTTAGAGCAATTGTAGGCACTTTGGTAGAGGTTGGTCGTGGAAAACTTGATATGGCAGGCTTTCGTCAGGTTATTGAAAGTCAGAATAGATGCAACGCAGGTTCCTCAGTTCCTGGGCATGGCTTATTTCTTTGTACAATTGAATATCCTCAAGGCTTGAAATTTGAAGATGTCTGATGAAATCTATTTGTTTACAGATGGAAGCGTAAATCCTCAATCAAGAATAGGTTTTAGAGCTTCTCTAATAGTAGA
>JADGEF010000089.1 GCA_016744515.1 Marinifilaceae bacterium
AAGTTAACAAAAAAAGAGAATGAAGGTTTATCTCGATTCTCTTTTCTGATAAGGATACTGACAAATAGAGGATACAACACTATTTTATGCCAATGTGCTGCTTCTTGGCACACTATGAGTAGCGGCAGGGCGTGGTACTTTCCAGTCAAACCGCTACGCAGTTTCAACGGGGTGCAACCCTTGATATATCGCACTTCTCCTGCCATTATTCATACAAAACATTAGCGTTTCGTTATCTATTAAATTTCACAAACACAGTAATTTACTGGCTAATATTTAAATTTCACCTACTCTTTTTAATGATTTCCTATTTAATTTTTTTGATTCGGACTCATGATAAAATAATAGCCATCTATTTTAATTAAGGATAGTATCTTATAAAGACTGAAGCACAATAATAGTCACCAATATTAAAGCTGCTGCTATTACTAAAATAATTATGCCTGCTCTGTTCCCAGCCACTCTACGTTGTTCTGATAATTCTTCGTTTTCAGATAAAATAGCTTTTGCTGATGGCATGAAGGCCAAAACAATCAAACCGAGTAAGCCTGCTGCAAAAAACCAAATAATAGGGTTAAACCCTTTTTTTGAAGCAATAATAGCATTTATTGTTCCGAAAATTAAGAAAAGCACTATTTGCATAATCGTAATATTTAAATTTCGTCTACTCTTTAATAAAGGATTTTCGACTTACTCCTTATTTTGATTACTTTATTGTCAATCTCTCTTTTTGGGTTGCGCATAAACGTAAAAGTGTTTTATCCTTTCGTTTGTCTAAGTTAACAAAGAAAAAGCTACAAATCACGCTACAGCTTTACTCTATTTTTGAAATGAAGTCAGTTTAAGAACTTCCTATTACAGCACATCCTTCACTAAAAGTCATGCAGATTATATCATTACCCATAAACTAACAATTCTCTTAACGGTTACGTCAACCCACCGTTCATGTTGGGCAGTGTCTGCCACACGAACGCTCAGTTGTTGTAGGGCGTTTTATCTATTCATCATCCTATAAAACTCCTTCAATTCTTGTTTTCTGTCTTTGTCAAGTCCGTGCCATCTAATTTCTTGTATTGCTCCTTCAAGAGCATAAAGCATATTTATACAAGCACCACTATTTTCAATGGTTGCAATTTTGATTATAGCATTCCTACTTCCTATTTTTTTTAACTCTTACTCGTTTTCTATTCCAATCAAATTCAATTTATCAGCAAGAGTATTTCCAATATTTGGTAAATCAATTAAGTTTCCCATAATTATTCGTTTCGTTGACATTTAATTAAAAAACACTTTAATGGTGGCTCATTCTTCATATGTTTAACTGGCTCATCTATTTCTTCAAATGATATTAAACCAAAATTATTAAACTCCTTCTTTATTGATTCTTCATCGTAAAAAAACACTTTTAAGCCATTCTTTATTTTAAATCTGTCTTTACTTAATTTTTCACCTTCTCCAAACATATTTGCCTTTTTTGAAACTACAATAAAAAACATATAACCGTCAAAGAACAACTGTTTGTAACAATTATTTATGAAGCTTTTCCTTTCATATTTATTTAGCAAATGGATTACCGAATAGCAGTAGATGCCTTTATAATTCTTTGTGTCAAATGGCATCTCAGTGACAGAGCCACGATGTATCTGAATGTCTTTTGAGATATTCTTTCTAGCTAATTTGATAGCTAATTTTGAAATTTCTATACCTGTTACATTGATAGCATTATCGCAAAACACTTTTGCATTTCTCCCATATCCGATACCCGGGATTAAAATGTCTGTAACATTGTGTTCAAGGAAGAAATCTTTAATAATAATAGCAGAATTTGAAGACTCTTGCCCCCATATCATTTTTTCACCCTTAAATGTTTCGTCCCAAAATTCACTCATATCAATTAATCTTTATCAAAACTTTCCAAAACCAAAGGCAAATATTTTGATGCTGCTTTCATTCCAATTACCGATAAACCTAAAAGAACTGTTGTTTTTACTTCTTCTCTTGTTGCTCCTGCATTTTTCGCCATTGGAACGTGCATTTTAACAGCTCTTTCATCATCAACTATCATTTTCATTCCGATATAAATCAGTTGTTTGGTTTTATTATCTAAACCTTCGTCTGCAATCAATGATTGAATAAAGCCTGCATAAGCTTTTTGAACTTCAGGGGCTTCATCAACAAATGTTTGTAATGGATTAGTATTCATATTGTTTATATTAATTTTCATTTAAATAATCTATTGCTGTTTCAAGTTGAGTGTCTTTGCCTTTTAACAAATCTTCTCGTAGCAACTTCATTTCAATATCAGGTGTAATTCCATTGTTTTCTGGATTAAAACCATTTGGATATTCAAACTTGTAAATTGGAATTGCTAAGGCAATACTATCGTTTATTAAATAACCATTTCCCCACAACATTTGACCAGGTGTTTGATTTCCAATAATTTTTCCAATTTTAAAGTATTGAATTATTCCTGCCATATTTTCCGCTCCCGAAATACTCATTTCATCAACTAATAGAGCAATTTTGCCTTGATACTTACTGCCGATAGGTTCAATAAAATCTTCATTCTGTTCATTCCTATTGATATAAGTTCCGTATTTTTTTCTTTCTGAAACAAATCTACCGAGCAATAATTTCATCCCTTCAATTGAACCGCCATCATTTCCACGTAAATCAATAATTAATCCTTTCGAGTTGTTTACTTTTCCCAAATTATGCAATACGTGTTCTAAATCAGAAGGATTAAAAGCATTAAATGTAAGGTAACCTATGTTTTCTGAAACTATGTAACTCTCAGACTGTAGGTAAGCAAGTGGCATTCCTCCACCTAATGACAATCCATTTTGCCTCTCTGCCCGTGTTAATAGAGTCTTATGGGGTTTATTATTTTCATCTAAAAAGACTATATCAACTTTTGTTTCTGATTGTCCATAAATATGCCTTAACGCTTCTGATGTAAGATGAAACTTTCTATTTCTGTTATTAAATGGAGGTTTGTATTTTACAAGCTTCTCAATATCAACAATTGTCAAATTATTTATTTTTTCAATAACGAATCCTGTTTTAATATTAGCTATGTCTGCCGAAGAGTTTTTTAACACCTTTGTAACTACCATCTGATTTTCAATAATCCGAATGTCAATTCCTATTTCGCTATTACTAAAGATGTATGGTGAAACGGCTTTGTCTAATCCATATAATAGCCCAACGCCACAATGAGAACTATTGAGTTCAAATAACATTTTGTTTAGTAAACAGAAAAAACTGTCAGTATTACTGCAATTTTCAATTTTAGTTTTGTATTCAAGATGCTGTTTATTCCAATCAATTCCGTTGAAACTTGAGTCATAGAAATGTTCATTTACATTATTCCAGACTTGTTCAAAGATTTCAATTCTTTCACTCTTTTTGATTCCTTTTTCTTGTGATTGGCAGGAATTAAAAAGAAGAAGACTACTCAATAATATTATGTGTGATATTCTATTCATTATCTTTTCCGCAATGCTCTACAATGGGTTTAACATAGTACGTTCTTATTTTAATTTATATGTCAAATTTACTATCTCCTTTTAATAGAGCTAATTCTCCAAAATGTAAACAGAACAATTCATGTCGTCCATTTAAATACAAGTGTTCACACTCATGCGAAGGCAGTTTTTTAAATTCTTCTTTGTTAATATGCGGAGGCTGAACCAAGATGATATTCGAAGTTCTTTTATTAATCAGTTTTAGTAACTTATCAGACGGAGGTTTTGTATTAGAGTTTAAAAATCTATAAACGTGATTATCTCCTGTAACTGCCCAATCAGGGTCAATAAATGCAGCATCAATTTTAGGTATTAAATCTAATATTTTTTTTGTTGTTACGTCGCCATTTATAAAAGTTATTTTCTTTTCAAATCCTGCAATTTGAGAATTTTTCTTCGCCGTTTCTAAACAAGAACTATCTATCTCAATACTGTAAACATGTTTTGCATATTTTGCTAATGATATTGTTGTGAATCCAGCCCCTGTACATGTTTCTAAAACAAATTGGTCTTTAAATCTTTTAGCTAAATGGTCAGTAAATCGAACATCAATCCCCATGATGTAAGAACACTCATCAGCGATATAATTTTCACCAAATTTCTCTAAAATTTTTAACTTGAAAGATTCGCTGTAACGTCTGGTTACTCTGTTGTTTTTATACATATAATTGTTGTTTAGTGTATGCATATTTTAGGACGGGGCAATACCCTACAACATAAAAGTGTTTTATCCTTTCGTTTGTCTAAGTTAACAAAAAAAAGAGAATGTCGGATTCTCTACATTTTCTTTTCTGATTAAGGATACTGACAAATAGAGGATAAAACATAGTTGAACAATGCCGTTGAGCCTATGGGCATTCTATTTTTCTCTCTTTCATATTGGTAGCTACAAGATCGCACAGATTGCTACGCTTGCCCAGATTTAGCCTGTTTTGTTTTAATATCAGGTGAGATTTAGACATAATTCTCCCTTTATTTGGGTGTATTGGTAAAAAGCTAATCAGCTCGTCCTACTAAATAACAAAGCCGACTCGCAAAAGTCGGCTTTCTATATTTTAAACGTTAAGTTGTTAAAGAAAATGTCTATTGAAAACATCTTTTTATTAGGCTAACTATTTTATCAAAGAAGAAATAATAATAAACGAACCTGTTATTATATTGACACCAATAACTATTTTCCGAAATTTATCAGGATCAATTTTAGTAGAAAACTTAGATCCTAAATGAGAACCAAAGAATAAAATAGGTATACAAAATAGTGCAAGGTTAATCGATTCCATTTCTATCATTCCTTTCATTAAAAATGCAACTGTAATAAAAAAGGAAGAGAAAGTACTGAACCATGCAAATACACCTCGAAATCTATCCTTCTGATATCCTTTTCTGTTCATGGCAATAACCAAAGGTGGCCCACCTACCGATATAGCACTATTTAGTGCTCCGCTAACAAAACCTGCAAATACAATTGGAAGTGAAAGGAAACGTTTTGCTAACTTTACTTTGCTCAGCATTTGGATAGAAAAAAGCACCACCATAATACCAGTTAGTAAACGCAATGTTTCGCTATTAACATATTCCAATGCATAAATACCTAAAGGAATGCCTGCTAAACTGGCAATAAACATAGGGATAAAGTAGTAGGCTCTTATTTTCTCCTGTAGCTTAAACAAAATAACCACACTTGTTATTAAATTGAATAAACTCATAGCAGGAACGAGAACCTGCATAGGGAAAAGCAGTGAAAGAAAGGGTACAGCAAGCAATGCAAATCCAAAACCAGTCACTCCTTTTATAAAAGAAGCAGAGAGAATAACTAAACTACAAAGAATAATTTGAATTAATGTAATATCATGCATCGCAAGCCCAATTAGTAGAACTAAATAAATTAAGCAAAGTTAATATTTATTGGCTACTACTCTATCTTTATAAGGGTTTAAATCAGGGCAAACTCATACTTTTATTCAGGTCAAACGCATTTAAAACTGATACTGCAATAAATCAAGCAGCAGAGCTGCGTCATATTTGTAGCTATAGGTAATTTCCTACATTTCTCCCCCGCTTGAGCAAAAAATCTTAAGATTTTTTGCTCAAGCGGGGGAGTTTTCAATAAATGATTCATGTACTACAAAGATTAAGGTGCTCTGCACCAAAAATATCAATGAAAACATTTTAAATGCGGAAGCCCTGCACTTTTATTAATGGTCGTATTTTTGCAAAAGGGATAGGAGCGTTTGTTTGAGCTCTTTTGACCTTTTTTTTCGGACAAAAAGCGAGTGCGGATAGCCCGACCCGCAGGGATTGCCCCAATAATTGATATTTTAGTCTGCCTCGGGCGAATTTAAAAAGTGCGCGTTTGCCCTGGGGTTTAAATACATTACTCTACAAAATAACAAAACCGACTCGTAAAAGTTGGCTTTGTGATCTATTTTATCTAGGAATAATTTCACATCAGAAATGATTGGTAAAGTACTGTGTTTTAAAACTTCTACTCTAATTACTTTAATCACTCATAAATACTCCAAGTACTTTGGAACCTATCTCCCCAAATCATAAATTTTTACTTTTCCAATCAAGTATTTCACATTCTCAACAGGGATATTTGATAGTAAATCATGTCCTAGATTGAAAATCAATCTTGTGATTTTTAAATCTGTTTTTGCTTTATTAAGACAGAAAACAAGATCGTTTTTTTTCGACTAACAATTTCTGCATTAGCAAAACTTGTTTAATAAAAGCTTCAATAGATTCCTCCGATACGATACATTCATCATCCAAATAAATGGAAAATGGATTTTTCGAGTCATTTATTACTTCTATCCGATTAGAATCATACGAATATGCCTTCGTAATACTAATCCCTTTTCGTGCTAAGGCTCGTCTCAACAAAACGTACTCAAATCCATGTCCTTTAACAGCAACTTGAGTACTTTGTGTATGTTTCACCTTAAACAAACCAGTCTTGTTATCGAATACAATGCCTTTGTGCTGAAACATACTTTGAAAGGCATTGCGCAGCAACAAATCTTCAGGACTTCCAGTGATCAGTGAACCTCCATTTTGCAGCAACCATAATCGATCAGATAATTGTAGAGCCAAATCTAAATCGTGAGTAGACATAAGTATTGACTTGCCCGAAGTATTGGCAATATTTCTTAGTAGTTGCATAATTTCTACTCGTGCAGGAAGATCAAGAAATGCTGTAGGCTCGTCGAGTATGATTAGTGGCGTATCTTGTGCAAGAGCTTTGGCAATAAATGCTTTTTGTCTTTCCCCATCGCTCAAAGATGTGAGCAAACAGTCTCTTTTGTGCACAATACCACATTCTATCATAGCATTTAATACAATAGCCTTATCATCGGTATTCATTCTTCCTAACATTCCTGTATATGGACTCCTACCATATCCTACCAATTCTTCTACACTTGCATTTGGCACCACCACCCTATCGGTAAGTACTACCGAAATCTGCTTCGACAATTCTCTTTCACTAAGGGTATGAACATCAAATTTATCAATCAACACATTTCCTCCAAGTACGGGTTGAAAACCACAAATACTTCTAATAAGTGTACTCTTTCCTGTACCATTTGAGCCCAATAAACAAATTAATTCGCCTGAAGGAATTACTGCAGATAGTTTATCGGCTATTGCTTTACTACCATAACCTATGATAAGATTCTGAATTTGTAATAAACTTATATTCATACTTAATTCCTAAAAGTTTTCTTTTCGTTTTTTCCAAATTACTGATATTACTACTGGTGCACCAATAAATGCGGTTACCGAATTTATTGGCAATTCACTTTCCATTCCAGGGAGTCGGGCTAATAAATTGCAAAGCAATGCTGTTGCTGCTCCCAAAATACAGGCATTACAAATCAAATAAAGATGATTACTGGTTCGAGAAACTAATTTTGCTAAATGCGGAACTGCCATTCCAATAAAAATAATAGGTCCGCAAAAAGCCGTTACAATAGCTGTTAAAGCACCTGCACAAAGAATAATAAGTAATCGTGCTCGTTTTATTTTGAGCCCTAAATTACTTGCATACCTATCTCCCAAAGCCATTAAATTAAGCGATTTACTTAAGAATAAGGCTAAAATTGAAGGTATGATTGTGATTGCTGCAAATAGATAGGCTCTATCTACAGACATACGAGAAAAACTACCCAATCCCCAAATAACATAATTGTGTACATCCTCTTCCATACTATAGAACTTTAGTACTCCAACAATCGAGTTTGATAAATAACCTATCATAACACCAATAATCAGAACACTTAAGGTTCCTCCTATTTTATTTGAGATAAACAAAATGAGAGCCAAAACAGCAAATGCACCACCAAGCGAGGCTATAATAACGGCTAAATCGCCCCAAATCCCAAGACGCGAAAATGAAAAACCCCAAACCTGACCTGCCAACAAAAGAACAAAACCCACTCCCAAACTTGATCCAGATGAAATACCAAGTACCGACGGACCAGCCAATGGATTTCTAAAAAGTGTTTGCATTAGTAAACCTGCTACACCAAGAGCCATACCAGCACCTAATGCTACAATAGTTTGAGGCAAACGAGTTCGTAAAAGTATATTTTCCCAAATAATATTTGAGGAATCATTTCCTAAAATAATATTTACGACTTCTTCGATAGGAATTCTCACCGAACCCAAAGCTAAATTTAAAGCTGCTAAGATCAATAAGAAAAGAATTGATACAGGTATAAGTATTGATTTTCTTAATAGGATTGAACGCATTGTTATTACTTTAAAACTTCGTAAAATTCAGGTTGATAATTGGGTAATAAATCAGGATGAAAATAATGAATATAATCTGCCAATATCACATCTGGCTTCATTGCATTCTGCTCATAAAAAGGTTTCTCTCTGATATTACACATGATCACATTCCCTTCCTGATAAGCTTTAAAATCTCCGTAACGTGTATCCTGACTGATTAAGGCTTCTCGATCGAAACCAATGGGTTCAGGAACTAAAATTCGCCAATAATCACATTGGGCTGCTTTGGTGTACACGGTTTCAAAATCCAAGGGGTAAGCCCCCTGTTTATCGTTCTCGATAATATATTGGGCACCTGCATCGCGAAAGTAGTTGGCATAAAAACTTTTCCCTCCTGGCACATACCAGATTCCCGATCTCATTTTTCCTGAAAAAACAGTTGGTCGCTCTGTTACTTTGGCAGTCAAATTTTTTAATGAATCATACCTGCAAGATATTTTTTTAAATATGGAGTCTGCCTGTTTCTCTTTTCCAATAAATGGAGCAATCATTTTCACCCATTCGGCACGACCTAATGGCGTTTTTTCATTGTATGCAGCCATTGGTACTAGAGGTATGCCAAGATTTTTTAAGGCATCGTAGCCTCCTGCTTTAAAAGGTGAGACAAAAATAATATCTGGATTTATTCCTGCAATTAATTCTGTGTTAAAATGACCTTCTTTACCTACTCTTTTTACTTTACCATTCTCAATTCGCTGACTCATGCCCTCGTGAAAAAGATGACGACTGCTATTGGTGGCTACAATTCGATCAATATCATTCAATGCGAAAAAGTAGGTCAATTGAGTCGATGACAAACAAATAATCTTTTTGCAAGGTACTTGAATCTGATTGTCTGCCGTTTTGGTTTTAACCAGTTTAAATTCCTGATAGGTAGAGTCTACACTACGTTTATTATATATTCTTAGTAGTTTATCTTTACCCGAATTAAACAGTTCGAATCCTTTTGCATGCATGAGTTCCTTTTTTTGATAAGGAACCACACCCTTATCAACTGATTTTTTTGTACTCATTTCACATGAGTTCAATAAAAAACTCAATATAAAAATCAGGCCTGCTAGTAAAAATGCCTTATTCATGATTTTATTTATTGTCGTTAATAGAGATAAACTTATCGAATCTTATTTTTCGCCCTTGACTATCGTAAGTATACACTCGTTTTGAATTTGAACGCTTTCCTGTATGGTATACCGTTAAACTCTCACTTATCTGCGATTTATTATTGTAAATGTATAGGTTTGTTTTCAATAGTTTGGTATCCTTGTTTCGCTTATATTTTTGCACCAAATTACCAAATTCATCGTATATATTTTCGGTATAATAAGCAGTCTTTAATTCATCTTTCGAATTGTATACTAGATATTCTGTTTGATGTCCATATTTATTATAAGCATAGTTTACTTTTTTAACTAATTTTCCCTTTGAATAGTATTCGGCTACTATTTTCTGTCCTAACTTATTATAAAAATAGTGTTTACTCGATTTTTTATTTCTTAAAAAATCTGTTTTTGTGCTACTTATTTTCCTATTCTGCTTGTTAAACTTATATTCGTACACAGCCAACAAACTATCATTAGCTAAATATTTTTCAGTTTTAATCTTATTCCTATTTTCATCGTAAAAATAGAAAACGGTTTTCTCTAATTCGTTCTCACTATCGAAACTAATTTTCTGCGAACGCAAACCTTTATTGTTATAGGTATATTGTCTGTTTCCAACAAGTTTATATTTTTCGGTCTGTATATTTTCATTGGGTGTCGAAAATGCCACCAAAAGTATCAATAAGTTTATCATTCTTACTTTATTTTAATTCTGATAGTATTTCACTCAAATGATTTATCCAAATATCAACAACTTGTTTATGATCAGCCATACCTTCTAATACTGACTCTACTTTATAACCTTTAGCTTCCAATATAGATTTCCAACTATCTTCGTCTTCACCAGCCATATCATTTCGTGCATGATCGCCTGCAATAGTCATAAAAGGAAATAGCCATACTTTTTTAGTTTCCTTTTTTTTCAATTTTTGAATAACTTGCTTTAGCTCAGGATATCCTTCAACTGTTCCAAGGTATATGTTTTCACTTTTCTGCCACAAGTAGTATTGCATTGCAGGATAATAAACATTTGCAAAATGATGCGTGCCATGTCCCATATATATAATGGCATCTTTTTCATCAATCCCTTTGGGTAAATTATCTACTAAAGCATTACACAATAGTTCAATATCACTATGTAAATATAATAATGGTTTACCTAGTTTTATATGTTTAATTCCTTTAGGTATGCCTTCAAAAGCCTTAACTGTCTTTTTAAGATCTTCGTACTCTTTACCAGGAATAACATGCAGGGATTGAACAGCAACTTTATTAAATCCATCCTCTCCCATTTTAGCAAGTGCTTCGGCAGGCGAATCTATAAATTCACCTCTTGCCCTAAGTTTTTTGCGTATTATTTTTGATGTATATGACCACCTAATTTCCTTATTAGGAAATTTCAGCCTTATCTCATGTTCAATATGTTTGAATGTAGCTTTAGTTTCTGGGTAAGAAGAGCCAAAAGCAACCAGTAATATTCCTGTTTTATCTATTTTTTTTGTATGCGCCTTAATCGTACCTGATAGTGTTACCAAAAACACAAAAAGTCCAAACTTTAAAGCCATTTTTAATATGTTCTGTTTAATCATCGATTTATGAGTTTTAAATTAATTTAACCTAACTTTCTCTTCATCCATTTTATTCCTAAAACTAAGCCTGATAAACTGACTATTAATCCTCCTAAGGAAAGAAATAGCAATATGCCTTTTCTCAACCATTCGTGCTGCTTAAGAAAAGGGAAATCGAATGTATGAAGCGAACGATATAACCAACGTCTCCACCTATCGTTGGTATTATAACTTTTAATGCATTCTCCTGTTAAAGGATGTACATAAAAGGTCGTTTTATCTTTGTCCATCATATCAATCTGCCAAACAGGTAATGGTCTTTCCCACATGCCTGATTTTTGATAATAAGCGTCGTATTCTTTTAATGAATTGAGATTGTATTGTAGTTTCGTCTTTAATTTATCCATCCAATCGGAAACTTCTTTTTTTGAATATCCTTTTTTCAGGCTAATAGAATTCTCTTTTGTAAGATAAACATCGGGCAATTCAAAATGATTTCGATAAACCCAAATACAAGGCTGATTCATTACCTTTTTCCATACCACTTTGCGTATAGGTCTCTTGTTATCGATAATATCGCACAAATTAATATTTCTTAGCTGAGAATTCTCTTTTAGTTTTAATTTCTGATTCCATGTAGACCGTGGTGAGAAATTTGAATGTACAGGAACCAGCCATTGTGGTATATCACTTACAGAGAACATGCCACTTAATATAAAAGTGAATACAAATAATCCGAATACAAATCCTGTTACATGATGCCATTTGTGCCAAAACTTTTTATAGGGACTAAATCCAGTCCACTTATCATTTTGCTTACGTTTTTTCAAACGTAAAATTCCTGCAATTAAGCCCGACAAACTTACAAAAACACCAAAAATCGAAATCCAGAAGACAACTTTTAGCCATAATCCTTTTTTTAAACGAAGAGATTTAAAATAAATCCAATGCGGAATAGCACCTAAACGAGCAGCCCATCGACTAGTCCTTGTGGTTTGCTGTACAATATTTCCTGTTTTTTCAGAAATATACAAACGGGTATGAGCATTATCACTCATAACACATTTGTAAAATGGTAAAAGAGGTTTATAATACGACCAAGGCATCCACTGATCCAAGGCTTTAAGTTTCTCTACTTTTGCAATTTTATTTCCATTAAAATCTTCAGCCAATGCAATCGCATATTTTTCTGAAACACCTTTTATTTCCTTAAGAGTAACAGCATTGTACACTTTCTGTGATTTTCGTCCCTTATACACTCTATATACTGGTGTATCATTCATTTTTTCCAGTTCTACACGTCCTGAGAAAGATGAAGATGGCATTTGAATGGACCGAAAATCGGATTGAGTCAGTTGATTTAAATGAAGGAAACGTTCTTTTTTTGAGGCATGTGGGAAACCTGCATAAATAAGTACAAAGCCAGAAAGAAACCAAATAACAAACATCAGGCTTAAAACGGTTCCTGTAAAATTATGAATACGAATCAGACTATTTTTTAATCTACTCATGTTTCTATCCTAAAATTGTGAAAGGGCAAATCCCCTGTTTTTGAATTTCTAATTTTAAACAGTTACGGGAATTTGCCTTTTGCAGATTAATATGTGTTTATCTTGCGAATCGAATGTTGCATCCAATAAATACGGTTCTTCCCGGATTTAAAGTTCCATAATGAGAGCCATAAGGACTCTTATCTACATAGTCGAAAATATTATCGACACCAGCTGTTGCTTCAAGACTAAATGCGCCTAAATCGGCAAAATGATGTGTTGTTGTTAGCTTCCAAAGGTCATATCCTTGAGCATTAGGATGCGTGTCGTTATAGAATTTATCATCCTGAATACGCCCTGACAAAGTTGCATTTAGCGAATAGCTATTCCAGTTATGTCTCCATGCCAAGCGTGCTGTGGCATAATTTTGTGCTACGCCATTAAGTCGAATATCTTCTACTTCATTTTTAGCATCAACATAGCTATATCCACCACCAACAGTAAAACCAGCACCTAAATGAACATTAAACATGATATCAACACCCTGAGTACGAGCTTTACCTATATTGTAATGTTCTTTTGTTGTTTTCACTTTATTTGCAGCATCTTCGGGTGTTGTTTCAATCTCTCTATAAGCAATCATATCAGTTAAATCATTAATATATGTCGATATGCTTAGAGTCATTCCCTTAACAATATATTCTGCCGATAAAGAGTAATAATCATTCTTCTGAGGTTTAAGATTTACGTTACCTAAGTATAAAGTATGTCTCTTTTCATAACTGTAATACAATTCCTTTAAGTCTGGCGCTTTAAAACCTTTTGCATAAGCTCCTCTAAAGTTGATATCCTTTAATTTATACAATGCTGATATTTTTGGTGAAAACGAATGCCCAAACTGTTCATGTTTTGTATATCTAAGACCTGCATATATGATAAAATCTTTTACTATTTTAATCTCATCCTGAGCAAATGCTGATACCGTATAGGCTTCTACGTTTGTACCATTTACCAAACGATCCGACTCATATTTCTCATTAACATACTCACTACCAAAAGTTAGTTTATTATATTTATTTACATCAAGAACAGCTTTAAGATTCAAGTCATTTCTTTCTTGCTCCTTTTGCAACACTTCTTCTCCCTTTTTATTCAGCAATTCTTTCGATTTCGATTTCGAAATATTATCCTGATTATAATTGTAATAATACTTGTATCTGTCCGAATTATAATCGAGACTTAAATAACTCTTTTTAGCCAATAAATATTTAGCACCAAAAGAATAGCCTAAATTATCATGTTTGTAACCATACTTCTTTACGCTCAGTGGGTATTCTACATCCTTATCGTATTTTGACACAAGTGCTCGTAAGCTTAACTTAGATGTGGCTGCAAATTTAACTTCCTGCTTAAATTCATAATCGCTAAATTTATTTACCGCCTTAGCATCAGTAAGTACTGTATCGATCTGTTTAGTTTTCTTGTTTTTCTTTAACCCATAATCACTCAACTGCCATCCGTTTGACTCTTTGTGAGCAAATGTAGATGTGGTAGAAAAACGTCCTAAATTAAGATCAATACTATTTCGTTGTTGCCAATCGTTGTATTCTCCAACTCGAGTATTGTTTTCAACATTTATTTTATTTTTTGATTTTTTGGTGATAATATTAATCACACCAGCCATTGCCTCGGATCCATATAAAGACGAAGATGCTCCTTTAACAATCTCAATACGATCAATACTCTCTGGACTAATTCGATTTAAATCGATATTACCTCCAATATCTCCGTATAATCGTTTCCCATCAACAAGTACCAGAATATACTTGTTACTTAAACCATTTAAAGTCATAAATGCCCCCATGCTTCCTGGGTTAAAATCGAATGATGGACTTACACCGGCAAGTGTTTCGTCAAGGGTTCTTCCCGAAATTTCCTGAATAGCTCTTCTGTTTATCAACTCTGTTTGTACGGGAGTGCTTTTTAAATGGTGAGGTGTTCCTGTTCCAGTAATCACCACTTCACCTAATTCGCTTTCTGATTTTAGTAAGTGAAAATCGAGATTATTTTTACCTTCCTTTATTTGAACAATTTGTTTAAACCTCTTATAACCAGAATAAGAAACAATTATTTCATATTCTCCTACTTTTAATTTTCGAAGTTTATACGCTCCATTTCCATTGGTTGCGGTACCTACAGTTGTACCTAAAATGTATACGTTGGCTCCAATTAAGGCTTCTTTCCCATTGCTTTCAGAAACCTGTCCCGATAAGGTTCCTACTTGTGCGATTAGGCTCTGGCTAAGTAATAATAAGAAACTTGCCAAAATGTAATTTTTAAATTGCATGATCGTATTGTTTTTTTTAATTAAACATTACACCTGCTGCCACTTGTTTACACAAACATAGAATTAAGAATAATACCGAACACACGCATAGGTTCAATACATATACTTCGTTTCCCGGAAGCAAAATGTTATTAAGTTACGATTTGGCAGGTTTCCTGACTTTTCTCAGTTTTTACGGCCTTCCCATCTCAACTAATTGAAACAGTGGCTTGTGGTGTAAAAACTATATTTTGCAAATGCAAAACGAGAATTACAGTAGCGGGTACTGTTCCGGATTTTAACCGGATTCCCTTTTCATTCCCTCAACCGATAGATTGAGAAGAACACCAAAATCAATGCAAATATAGATTGTTTTATTATATAAAAGTGTAAATAAATACACTAAATATTTTTTTTAAAAAGTGTTCATAGCACATTCTTCAGTGTACTATGAACATAAAAACACAAGACAGATCAATTATCAGACAACAAGCTGAATATGAGACTTAATACTACAATTTAACTCCAACAGTAAACATTACATTCCTTTCTTGTCCTGGAATGTATTGATTGGAACTAAGACAGCTTGAATAATATTCTTTATTAAAAAGGTTATTAATTTTCAATCGTAAGTAGGTTTTGTTTAAATGATAAGCAAAAACAGAATTAACCATCCAATATGCAGGCAGATTATATTCATTTGAAGAACTTGTATATAATTTATCGGTATAATCAACTCCAGCACCTAGGCTTAAATTCTTAAATAAACCTTTGGTAACTCGATGATGTGCCCATAAAAAGATCTGGTTCTTTGGCGTTTTTCGAAGGTAATTTCCTTCCTGTGAGGTCTTGTATGTATTGACAGAGAACTTACGATATTTAGCAATATTATAGCCATATCCAGCCACAAGCCTTACCGATTTCGATGGTTTAAAAATAGCTTCCAAATCGAATCCTTTGGAATCAACCACTCCAACTTGTCCGTATATTTTACTTCCCTCATCGGTTTCTCCTATGTACTCAACAATATTGTTCTTTTTAATGTAGTAAGCACTAGCATTTACATGCAACTTGGAATTGTAATTGTATTTTAAACCCATTTCAACTTGATAACCACTTTCTGGTTCATATACCTCTTCTCCATCGTTTGGATAAAATTGATTCCCATTTTTATTAAGGTAGACATAGGTCTCATTAAAAACAGAACGTTTGGGTTTAAAAAAGCTTGAATAAGATGCATACAAAGCCAATGGCTTAATCGGCTCATAAACCACTCCTGCTCGGTACGAAAAAGACTGATTCACTATATCTTTTTCTTTCGACTTAGAAGCAATGTGTCTTCCTCTATCTACGACTCCAGCCTGAAAACCGAGATTATAATAGTCGTAGCGAGCTCCAAGCATAAATTTTAACTGTTCGCTTACGCGGATTAAGTCTTGTGCATACAAAGCATTGACCATTTCATGATAAATACTCGCCTTAGAAAACTTCGTTCTAACATCTCCTTGATTCAGAATAGGATCATGAACAGCAATTTTTGCATGATATCCGTCGCCCGTCACATCTCCTACACCGTATCCTTTATAAGAAATTCGATCGATATACATAAAAAAGTAACCCATCGTAAGATTGTGTTCCAATAAACCTGTTTTTACTTTAGTTGAATAGTACAAATCATTCTGAAAGGTCTTGGTATGATGTGAAAATCGGAAAGGAGATGTGCGCTGTATCGTATCTAAACAAATGGAGATCTGTTTCCCATCCTTCTCAAAATAAGTATCATAAATAGGATCTTCTGATTTCAAATAACTCAGTTTCTCAGTTGAGAAATAATCAATTAAATCGTCAGAATACGAAGCTTGCATTTGCAATTTAGAATTCTTAGAGAATAATCGGGTGTATTTTAATGATACATTAACATTTTCATGACCCAAAAAATCGGCGGGATCATTATAGCGTTGTTTTCGATCGAAAGAAGTAGGTAAATCACCTTTACGGTATATCATTTTCCCATCCTTATTGTAGATATCATTTTTTACCGAAGGCAATCCTGTTTCGGTTCCGTACAAATCATCATTTGCACCCAATCTAAATTCGAATTTATTTTTATCATCTAAATCGTAGTTTAAAGCCAAGTAGGCATTCGCTGTTTTATCCCCAACATCTCTCCATCCTTTTTGATCAGACAAAGCAGCATCAAAACGATAGCTCAGCTTATTATTGATGCTATTGCTAACACCAAGCTTTACTCTTTTGCTTTCCCAACTGCCATAACTTGCCGAAAAATTAGCCCTAAAATCTTTCGTTGGTTGCTTTCTTACAATATTAAGAATTCCTCCAACTGCTGAATGTCCGTAAAGAACAGAAGCTGGTCCTTTTAAGAATTCAATTCGTTCTACTGCAGCCAAAGAGGTTATGGGTGCACTATTTGAAAAATTCATTCGTTCGTCACGAACACCGTCTAGCATAATTACTGGAGCCCCAAAACCCCTCATTTTAAATGTTTGAAAACCACCATAATTAAGAACAGGCTTAATACCTGTTGTATAAGTTAATGCTTCATTAATGTTATTTGCCTGCATTTGCTCTAACAACTCAGCATCAACACTCGAAGTCGTAATGGGAATATCTTTTAAAGGTATGGCAAGTTTTAAGGAACTTTCGGTTTTCCGAATTATTTTGGCCGATACATTTAATCCTTCCAAAAGAGTTACCGATTTCTCCATCTGAAATTTCACGATATTTTCATCTGCACTAATCAGAATAGTTCTTTTAATTTGTTTATATCCCGAATAGGACGCAATTACTTCGCATTTACCCAAATTTATATTGGGAATGACAAAGTGTCCATGTTTATTG
>JADGEF010000090.1 GCA_016744515.1 Marinifilaceae bacterium
CAAAATGATTACACGTTTAGATCAAGTTATCGATACACTTAAGAACAAAGAGAAAAAGAGATTAGTAGCTGCTTATGCTAACGATTCTCATACTATTGGAGCTGTAAACGATGCTGTAGAATTAGGGATTGTTGATGCAACTTTAGTTGGAGATCAAGCTGAAATTGAGAAAACATGTAAGGAGCATAACTTCGATATGTCTCGTTTCACAATTGTGCATGAGCCAAATGAATTAAAAGCAGCACAAAAAGCTGTTGAATTGATCAATAACGGTGAAGGTGATATGATTATGAAAGGTCTTGTAAGTACTGATAAGTACATGAAAGCCATTCTTAATAAAGAAAAAGGATTGATGCCTCCAAAGGCTGTATTGAGTCATGTTACTGTAATGGAAAATCCAAATTACCACAAACTATTGGTTGTGGGTGATGTTGCGGTTATTCCTCAGCCAGATTTAAATCAGAAAATTGCTATTACAAACTATGTTATAAAAGTAGCTCAGTCATTAGGAATTGAGAAGCCTAAAGTTGCTATGATTGCTGCCTCAGAGCAAGTACTTCCTAAGATGGATGCTTGTGTTGATGCTGCCATCATTTCTAAAATGGCTGATCGTGGACAGATTAGAGGTGCATATGTTGATGGTCCTTTAGCAATGGATGTTGCTATTGATAAGGAATCTGCTGAGATCAAGAAATTGGATTCTATGGTTGCTGGTAATGCAGATTGTTTAGTATTTCCAAATATTGAAAGTGGAAATGTATTCTACAAAGTTAACACTAAGTTAGCTAAGGCTGAATTGGGAGCAATGGTAATGGGAGCGAAGGTTCCTGCTATTCTTTCATCACGTGGAGATAGCGTAAAAACTAAATTGTATTCTATTGCAATGGCTGCTCTTGTAGCTTCTAAATAAATACAAATAATAAAATATAGAAAGAGGGCTAATCAATTAAGATTAGCCCTCTTTCCTATATCAGTTTGTGCTTAAACTAAGGCTTTAGCAATTTTAATTGCAGCATCAAAGTTTGGAGCATCAGTAACTTCAGGTACGTATTCAACGTACTGAATTGTGTTTTCCTTATCTATTACAATTACACCACGAGTAAGTAGACGTAATTCTTCGATAGCGAAACCATACTTGTATCCGAAATCCATTTCTTTGTGATCTGAAAGAGTAATTAGATTCTCAATGCCTTCAGCACCACAAAAACGACCTAATGCAAATGGAAGGTCGTTAGACAAAGTGATGATTTGAACATTCTCGCCCAAATTAGAAGCTTCTTTATTGAAACGGTGAGCTTGTGCAGAACAAACGCCAGTATCAACAGAAGGAAAGATAGAAAGGATTTTCACTTTTCCATCAAAATCGGATAGAGAAACAGGAGCTAAACCTTGATTAAGCGCTGTGAAATTTTCTGCTTTATCGCCTTTTTTAACAGCGTCTCCTACAATAGTAATTGCACCGCCCGCAAAAGTTACTTTAGTGTTATCTTTGTTCATTTGATTTGTATTTTAGTGTGATATAATTAGTTAAATAAGAAATTAGGATTGTAAATTCCCTTTTCACTATATTGAGTATCAAAGATAGTAATATTGGTTATTTAAACTAAATAGGAATAAGGTTTTTATTAAAAAAAATGCCAGTATTGCTGGCATTCATTTCTCTATTCTATTTCTTTGTTTTGCTTGAGAATTTTAGTGGTAATCTTACCTTTTGTTTTGTCTAAGCCAACCGATATGGTATCACCCTCAGTTAAGGAAGCTCTAATTATGACTTCAGCCATTTCGTCCTCAAGGTATTTTTGTATTGCTCTTTTTAAAGGTCGTGCTCCAAACTGCACATCGTAACCTTTTTTAGCAATAAAGTCTTTAGCAGTAGCCGAGATTTTGATTTTAAATCCTAAATCTTCTACACGGTTATATAAACCTTTCAATTCTATGTCAATAATCTGATGAATATGTTTTTCACTCAATGAATTAAACATGATTAAATCATCTACACGATTTATAAATTCAGGAGCGAAAGCCTTGCGAAGAGCTTTCTGAATAATACTATTCGCATAATCGCTATCCTCACTTGACTTAGACTGAAAGCCAATTCCCTTACCGAAATCTTTCAATTCACGTGAGCCAATATTAGATGTCATGATTACAATACAGTTCTTAAAGTCTACTTTACGACCTAATGAATCGGTTAACTGTCCATCATCAAGCAATTGTAATAGAATATTAAACACATCAGGATGTGCTTTTTCAATCTCATCTAAAAGAATGACAGAGTAGGGCTTACGACGAACTTTTTCAGTCAATTGACCACCTTCTTCATAACCAACATAACCTGGAGGTGCGCCAACTAAACGTGAAACAGCGAACTTTTCCATATATTCACTCATATCAATACGAATTAAAGCATCTGAGCTATCGAAAAGATATTCTGATAACACTTTAGCTAATTGAGTTTTACCAACACCTGTTGGACCTAAGAATATAAATGATCCAATTGGTTTGCTAGGGTCCTTTAATCCAGCACGGTTTCGTTGGATGGCTTTTACAATTTTAGCAATTGCATCGTCCTGACCAATAACCCTATTACTGAGTTCAGTATTCATTTGAAGTAGACGAGTTCCTTCAGCCTGAGCAATACGCCTAACAGGTACACCTGTCATCATAGCAACAACTTCGGCTATATTATCTTCTGATACTTTTTCTTTTTGAGAACTAAGATCTTTTTCCCACTTCTCTTTTTCATTTTCAAGTTCATCCATCAATTGCTTCTCCTTATCGCGGAAACTAGCAGCTAATTCAAACTTTTGAGCCTTTACAGATTTAATCTTATTTTGGCGAGTATCTTCAATATTTTCCTCAAGTTCCTCAATAATTTTTGGAACAAGAATATTAGAAATATGAACTCGTGATCCAGCTTCGTCTAAAGCATCAATCGCCTTGTCTGGCAAATGACGATCACTGATATATCGTGTAGTTAATTTTACACAGGCATTAATTGCATCAGGTGTATAAAAGACATTGTGATGATCCTCGTATTTTTCCTTAATATTATTCAAGATCGAGACTGTCTCTTCAACAGACGTAGGTTCTACTAGAATTTTCTGAAAACGTCTTTCTAAGGCACCATCCTTTTCAATATTCTGACGATATTCATCAAGAGTTGTTGCACCAATACACTGAATTTCGCCACGAGCCAAAGCCGGTTTTAGCATGTTAGCAGCGTCTAATGAGCCAGTTGCACCACCAGCACCAACAATAGTGTGAATCTCATCTATAAAGAGAATAATATCAGTCGTTTTTGCCAATTCATTTAGAATGGCTTTCATGCGCTCTTCGAATTGACCTCGATATTTAGTTCCAGCAACAATAGAAGCTAAATCTAAAGTAACCACACGTTTGTCGAATAGAACTCTAGAAACTTTTCTCTGAATGATTCTTAGAGCTAAACCTTCAACAATTGCAGATTTACCTACACCAGGTTCACCAATTAAAATTGGGTTGTTTTTCTTACGTCGACTAAGAATTTGGGCCAAACGCTCAATCTCAACCTCGCGTCCTACAATAGGGTCGAGAGCTCCTTCTTCGGCGGCTTGAGTAATATCAACTCCAAAATTATCTAGAACAGGAGTGCTTGACTTTCCAGTAGCAACTGGTTTTGGATTACCTCCATGCATGCCACCAGTTTCTTCTCTACCCTCAGATGGGAAATCAGCTTGTGCTTTAGGAAGGCTTGTCCTTATATTATTCTTCACAGTATTATAATCTATGTTTTTTGTATCTAAATAACGTGTAACAAGACATTTTTCATCTTTTAATATTGCAAGTAGAAGATGGCTTGTGTCAATCGTTTGATTCTTTAAGGCTTTAGCTTCAAGGTATATAAGCTTTAATACTCGTTCCGCCGACTTTTGCAAAGGAATATCTTCCTGCTCTAATCGATCAAGATTTGTATTTTGAAGTTTAAATTCTAAGTCATGTTTAATATCAAGTAGGTTGATTCCTAGTGAACTGAGAATATTAATAGCTACACCTTCACCTTCACGTAGAATCCCTAAAAATAGATGTTCAGTGCCAATCGCACTATTCCCTAGTCTTTCAGCTTCATCTTTACTAAAAGAGAGGACATCTTTTACACGGGGTGAAAATTTTGAGTCCATATAGTATATGTTTAAGTTGTGTGTTATTTTATGTGTCTTTGGTGAATTTAATAAGAATATTTTTATTTAGACTCAACTTAAGTCAAAAATATAGCCATTTTAATGGACTTTAAAATTAATCCACAAAGATTAAAGGGGCTAACATCTTCGATTTTAAGATAACTAAAATATTTATCTTAATTGTCCTTGTAATTCCACCCTAAATATTATCAAATTTGCACATATTTTTTTACTTTTGCCTTTCTGTGATTTGAAGTGTGAAGCGTTTGTTTCATTTTATCAATTTATAGAAATTATATTTCCCATTTTTAAAGAATAGAATCTAAAAGACAAAATATATGACCACGGGAGAAAGAATCATACGCATTAATATTGAAGAGGAAATGAAATCTGCTTATATCGATTACTCGATGTCAGTAATTGTTTCTCGAGCTTTACCAGATGTTAGAGATGGACTTAAGCCTGTTCACCGCCGTGTATTATTCGGTATGAATGAGTTGGGTATAGCAGCAAATAAACCTCATAAAAAATCAGCAAGAATTGTTGGTGAGGTTTTGGGTAAGTATCATCCACATGGTGATAGTTCAGTATACATGGCCATGGTTAGAATGGCTCAGACATGGTCTTTGCGTTATCCTTTGGTTGATGGACAAGGAAACTTTGGTTCTGTTGATGGTGATAGCCCTGCAGCTATGCGTTACACCGAGGCTAGAATGAAAAAGATTGCTGAGGATATATTGGCTGACTTGGATAAGGATACAGTTGACATGTCTCTTAACTTCGATGACACTTTGAAAGAGCCTACTGTGCTTCCAACTCGTATACCAACTTTATTGGTTAATGGAGCTTCAGGTATTGCTGTGGGTATGGCAACTAATATGGCTCCTCATAATTTAACGGATACGATTGATGCTACAATTGCCTATATCAACAACAATGATGTCACAATTGATGAGTTAGTTGGTATTATTAAAGCTCCAGATTTTCCAACGGGTGGAATTATTTACGGTTACCAAGGCGTAAAAGAGTCCTACGAAACGGGTAGAGGTCGTGTTGTGGTTCGTGCTAAAACAAATATTGAAATAACGGATTCTGGTCGCGAGAAAATAATCGTTTCAGAAATTCCATATATGGTTAATAAGGCTGAGCTAATTATGAAAGCTGCTGATTTAATCAACGATAAAAAAATAGAGGGTATATCAAACGTAAACGATGAATCAGATAGAAACGGTATGCGTATCGTATTTGATCTGAAACGTGATGCGATTGCGAATGTAGTTCTAAATAAACTATTCAAGTACACTCAAATGCAATCTTCATTCTCAGTGAATAATATTGCGTTAGTAAAAGGCCGACCAAGATTATTGAATTTAAAAGAACTAATTCTATATTTTGTTGAGCATCGTCATGATGTGGTGGTACGTCGTACAGAATTTGAACTAAGACAAGCTGAAGCTAGAGCTCATATCTTAGAAGGTTTGATTATTGCTTCTGACAATATTGATGAAGTTATCAAGATTATTAGAGGTTCAAAGAGTCCTGATTTAGCTCGTACTGCCTTAATGGAGCGCTTTGAACTGTCTGAAATTCAAGCAAAAGCAATTGTTGAGATGCGTTTGCGTCATTTGACAGGTCTTGAACAAGATAAGTTAAGAGGCGAGTATGATGAACTCAAGAAATTGATTGATCATTTAAATACGATTCTTGCAAATTATGATTTACGTATGGAAATCATCACCAATGAGCTTTTAGAAGTGAAGGCGAAATATGGCGATGAAAGAAGAACTGAAATCGTTTATGCTTCAGAAGACTTTAATCCAGAAGATTTTTACGCTGATGAAGAAATGGTAATCACTATTTCTCATATGGGTTATATTAAACGTACGCCATTAACTGAGTTCAAAACACAACATAGAGGTGGCGTAGGAGCGAAGGGGTCTCATACTAGAGATCAAGATTTCCTTGAACACATGATTATGGCAACCATGCATAACACAATGCTTTTCTTTACTGAAAAAGGTAAGTGTTTCTGGTTGAAAGTATATGAAATTCCTGAAGGATCTAAACAGTCTAAAGGTAGAGCAATTCAAAACCTTCTTAACATTGAACCAGATGATAAGGTGAAAGCCTATATTAACGTATCAACGCTTAAAGAAGAAGATTACATTAACAGCAATAATATCATTTTATGTACTAAGAAAGGTGTTGTGAAAAAAACATCTCTAGAGGCTTATTCTCGTCCTCGTGTCAATGGTGTTAATGCGATAACAGTGCGTGAAGGTGATCAATTATTAGAAGCTAGATTAACTAATGGTAAGAAAGAAATTTTAATTGCTGCACGTTCTGGTAAGGCGATACGATTCGCTGAAAATCAGGTTAGAGCAATGGGTAGAACAGCTTCAGGCGTTCGCGGAATTACACTACGTGACGAAGCTGACGAGGTCGTTGGCATGGTTTGTGTAGAGAATGGTGATCAGGACATCATGGTTGTTTCGGAGAATGGTTATGGAAAACGTTCCAATGTCGATGATTACCGAATAACCAATCGTGGAGGAAAAGGTGTTAAGACAATTAATATCACTGAAAAAACAGGTGAGTTAATTGCATTAAAATCTGTCTGCGATAAGGATGATTTAATGATTATCAATAAATCTGGAATTACGATTCGTTTAGCAGTTGCAGGTTTAAGAGTTATGGGACGTGCAACACAAGGTGTTCGTTTAATTAACTTAAGCAAGAAAGATGATTCAATTGCAGCTGTAGCTAAAGTTAATGCTGCAGGCGAAGAGGAACTAATTGCAGAAGAAAATACATCTGAAATAATCGTTGATCAGACTGCAACTCCTATTGAGAATCAGACAGAAAACAAGGACGACGATCAAAAAAAATCTTCGACAGATAATGAACAAACAAGTCTATTTTAATACTTAGACTAATTATAAAGAAAATAATCTTGTTTAATTTCTCGATTTATGGATTAAATTTGTACAAGATTCTTATACAAAACAAACTATAGAATGAAGCTTTCGTGTTGATTTTAAGTTAATAAGGAAGCTTCATAAGCAAAACAAAAACTATTTACTGATGAAAAAATTATCATTCATTATGGTTCTTCTTTTGTGCGTTTCAGCTGTAAACGCTCAAAAGAGTAAAGTAACCGGAGCTAGTAATCATCTAACTTCGGGAAAACTGGATAAAGCTAAAGAAGCTATTGATGCTGGTATGGGACACGAAAAATGTGTTGCATGGCCTAAAGCTTATTTAATTCAAGGAAAAGTTTACCAAGCTATTTTCGAAAGTCCACTTCCTGCTTATAAAGGCTTATCTGAAACTCCTTTGAAAGTGGCTTATGAAGCATACTTAAAATGTATGGAACTTGATGTTAAGAATAAGTACTCTAAGGCTATTAAAGCACAGATGACTAATCTTATTCCTGATTATACAAATCGTGCTGTTCAATTTTATAATGCTGAAGATTATGCTGGGGCATTAGGTGCATTCGAAAAAGTGCTAGAGATTGAGAATTTAGAGATGTTTAAAGCTGACAAATTAGCTGTTGATACTGCAGTTATTTTTAATGCAGGTTTAGCTGCTCAGAAAGCTAGCAATTTTGAAGCTGCAATTAAGTATTATAAAAAAACTATCGATTACAATTACGGTGGGGCTAAAGCTTATGCATACCTTTCTAAGGTGTTAAAGGAAAGTAATAAGTCTGAAGAATCATTAACATACCTTCATAAAGGTTTTGAGTTGTATCCTGACGATGCTTATATGCTTGTAGAGTTGATCAATCATTACTTATTAGGACCTAATCCTAATGAAGCAGTTGAATATCTTGATAAAGCACTTTCATTGGATCCAGAAAATGCATCTTATTATAGAGCAAAAGGAACAGTATATGAGAAAACAAATGAGCCTGAAAAAGCAAAGGAGATGTACAAAATTGCATTCGCTAAGGATCCTAAAGATTATGTTTCTCAATATAACCTAGGTGTACTTCAGTTGAATGAAGCAGAGGAAGCTCGTAAAATAGCTAATGACATTATGGATCAAAAGAAATATGATGCAGCTCTTAAGAACTTATATGCATTGTACGAAAAAGCTCTTCCATACTTTACAAA
This sequence comes from Marinifilaceae bacterium, assembly GCA_016744515.1. Lineage (GTDB taxonomy): Bacteria > Bacteroidota > Bacteroidia > Bacteroidales > Marinifilaceae > Ancylomarina. The sequence continues at coordinate 8,282 of JADGEF010000090.1, forward strand.
GGTTGTAGAATTAAAGCCTGATGAGGAGAATTCGATTTCAACTTTAAAAGAGCTTTATTTCAAATTAAGAAATGAAAAACCTGAGTACATGAAGAAGTACGAAGAATTTAAAGCTAAGGTGGATAACCTATAAAGTTATCTAACAACATATTTTTGAAGCCTCCAAAATTAGATTTTTGGAGGCTTTTTTTATTGAAGTCGTTTTTTATCAAAATACAATTCAATTTTACAGGAATATATTCAGTGTATCTTATTGATCATAATATGAATTATAAGACAAATGTATGATTGGCGAATATCTGGAAATAATCAAGAATATCTAAAACTGGTCTGAGAATTGAATATTTCATAGCTTTTTTAATAGTTGTACAGAAAATCAAATTGATACAATTTTATTAATATTGACTGTCATGTTTTTTTATCTGAAACAAAAACAGTTAATTTCCTCTTGCATGATCGATATCTAAAAACAAAGCGTAACTAATCGAACTACTAAGCTTTGAATCAATTTTAAAGCATATCTTTCTTGAGGTGAAAATGATAGGTGTCAAAGGAATTAGAACTCTCTTAACTGTATTCAAAAGACCTGTCTTAGATTGAGATAAACCTTTTTTCATCACTAAATACGAAGTTTGTCGTATTTAGGTTTTGAAATACGAAACTTATCGTATATATTTGATACGAAATTAATCGTAGTACAGATTCACCACAATATGAGACCACAGAAGATTAAGCCAACCGAAGCCGAATTAGAGATATTACAAGTTCTATGGACTTACGGACCTTCAACAGTCCGTTTTGTAAATGACAAGCTTAAAAGTGAGCGTAATGTTGGTTATACAACTAGCCTTAAAGTCATGCAGATTATGACTGAAAAAGGTATGTTAGATCGTTATAAAGACTCTCGTACACATATTTATTCGACATTAATTGAGGAAAAAGAGACTAAAAATCACATGATAGATAAGTTTGTGACAAGTCTTTTTGGTGGATCTGCCTCAGGTATGGTTTTGCAAGCTCTCGGCAATCAAAAATGTAACATCGAAGAGTTAGATCAAATAAAGAAATTAATCGAAAGTATCGAAAAACAAGAGAATCATGAACTTAAGTAATCTAAGTACTCAGGGCTTGTCCGAAGCTTTGGCATGGACTCTCCTCCACTCTATTTGGCAAGCTATAATTATTGCAGGTATATTGGCAATCGTTCTTCATTTTATGAATAAAAGCGATGCTAAACTTCGTTATTCATTAGCAAGTATAGGTATGTTACTTATATTTATATCGGCAACTTTAACTTTTTTCCTTGCTTTACCAGATAAAGTATTGGTTGGAAGCCACAATTATGAAGTTCTTAGCTTTGAAATAGCCAAATCAACAGAGAACAGTCTTTCCTGGGCTTGGCTGAAAGATCTTCTTTCCACTCATGTTTTATTCCCAATTTTATTAAGAACTTGGCTCGTTGGAGTTGTTTTACTGTCTTTAAAGATGGTAGTAAACTATATTCAGGCTCTTCGAATAAAGAAATCAAAAGTTTATCATTTAAATGATGAACATCTAAGTATTGCTAAGAATTTACTAAAGCGTTTTAACATAAAAGCAGAGGTTGTTTTTAGAGAATCAGCTTTGGTCGATTCGCCTTCATTAGTTGGTTACTTTAAACCGGTTATTCTTCTGCCTGTAAGTTTAATCAGTGGTATTCCTAACAATCAATTAGAAATTATTATTGCCCACGAATTGGCTCATATCAGTCGTCACGACTATTTGGTTCAGTTTATACAAGGCATAATCGAAATATTATTTTTCTACCATCCTATGGTTTGGTGGCTATCTTCTGTGGTTAATACCGAAAGAGAACACATTTGTGATGATCTGGCGGTAAAGGTTTGTGGTGAATCTTTAACCCTAATTAAAGCCTTAAATAATATGGAAAGTATCAGAAAAAAGAAACCAGAATTAGTATTAAATTTCTCAGGAAAGAAGGGAAATCTATTGCATAGAGTCCGTAGGATTATAAATCCCGAAACGGTGAAACATCCCAGATTAGAAAGAGGATTGCTAAGTGTTTTGTTTGTACTTGTTCTCTCAAGTATGGTTCTTTTTTCGAATCTGGCAAATTCGAAAAATCAAACTCAACTTGAACCAATGCATTCAACAAATTTTGTAGTAGGTGATTTTGATAATAATGAAATTCCTCAAGCCTCTCCTATTAATCTGAAGAAGAAGAAAAAGAAGGTAAAGAAGAATCAAATTGCCCCAACTCCTCCTAAAGTTGTAGAACCAATAAAACATGAAGTAGTTGTTGCTCCTGAGATGCCTGAATTACCAGAACTACCAATTGTTTTATCTGATACAATTAAAGTCAAAGAAGTTCAAAAAGAAACTCTTGAAGAGGCTTTAAAGGAATTGGGAAATGTAGAGATAGAATCTCCTGAGTTTCAGAAAGAACTAAAAGAGAAGATTAAAAAAGCTAAGAAGAAAAATAAAAAGGCGAAGATCAAGTTTGATTCTAAAAATGCTCCACTTTGTTTGCTGAATGGTATTGAAATAAGTTTTAAAGTATTGGATAAGCTTGATCCAGATGAAATAGAGTCTATATCAGTTTTGAAAGATGAAACATCTACAAGTATTTATAATGAAAAAGGCAAAAATGGTGTAATCATTATAACTACTAAAAGACATAAAAAACTACTTGACAAATCGAAAAGGAATGATGAAGTTAAAGTTATAGGTTATGGTTATCAGAGAAAAATGCAGAAAAATAATAAAATCATAGTAACAGGTCATCAGTCGATCGAAAACCCAATGATAAAAATATTTGGTGAAGAAAATTATAAAAACCCTCCACTCTTTATTGTTGATGGTGTAGAGCTTAAAGATGATAAGTCAACTAAAGATATCGATCCCAATGATATTGATTCTATCACCGTACTTAAAGATGAAACATCTACAAGTATTTATGGAGTAAAAGGTGAAAATGGGGTTATTTTAATCCAAACTAAGAGTGCTGTAAAAAAGAACAATTCTAAGAAAAATAAAGTTATTAGAATTAAAGGGAAAACAAAGAACCCTCCTTTATTTGTTATTGATGGTGTTGAATATACTGGCTCTAAGACGATGAAGGATATCGATTCGAATGATATTAAAACGATCAATGTACTTAAAGATGATTCAGCTATTGATAAGTATGGAAAGAAAGCGAAACATGGTGCTATTGAAATAACAACCAAGAAGTAGTTTGTGTAATCTCCTTCAAACATTCTCAATAAATTTAAGCGACTCTTCGGAGTTGCTTTTTTTATTTTCAGACTATATGTGAAATCAAAATTTTATTAGCTTTGAGTTTTTAAACTCAAAACTATTCTAATGAAGAATAAAATATACTACCTATCTACCTGCTCCACCTGTCTAAGAATAATGAATGAATTAGGAATCGATAAGAAATTCGATAAACAAGATATTAAGCTTGAAAATATTAATGAAGCTGACTTGGATGCTATCGCCACCCAGATAGGTTCTTATGAAGCTATTTTTAGTAAGCGAGCAATAAAATACAAATCAATGGGTTTAAAAGAAAAGAATTTGTTGGAGCAAGACTTTAAACAGCTTATGCTAGATGAGTATACTTTTCTTAAACGCCCATTTATTATCGTGAATGGTGAAGCTTTTATTGGCAATTCAAAGAAAACTATTGAGTCTGTTAAAGAGAAACTTAACATACTCTAATTGAGGAGTTATGCAATTGTATTTAAATAATATTGTGGTAATTTAGCTACAAGATCGTTTCCATTTTATATATCCACGCCTCATTATTTAATGCGCAATCGTTCGCTATAATATTAGAAGTTAATAAATGTTATAAAGGAAAGAGACAGAGCTCTTTAATTCCCTGTTTTTATAATTAACTTTATAATTAATGCTAATAATAAGATATGACCTAACTATAAGTAAGAATGCAAAGAAGAAAATTTATAAAACAGACAAGTATTTTAAGTCTAATATCAATTGTAGCCTTTATTCCTGGCTGTAGTTTACCTTTTGAATACAGTCCACACGACATAAAAGTTAAATCTAAATTTAGAGATTTAACAGCGGGAAATCTAATAAAAATCAAGGCTATAGATCGAAATAAAACGTCATTTAAATTTGCTTTTATTTCTGATAGTCATACATCTTATGATGATTTTGAAGATCAAATAAAAGATATTAATTCTAGAGATGATATTGATTTCGTTATTCATGGTGGAGATTTAACCTTAAGCTCATTACACAAAGAGTTTACCTGGTTTAATGAGATCATCGGAAAGCTAAATGTGCCTTTTCTAACTGTAATAGGTAATCATGATCATCTCTCAAATGGAAAGGCGATATATGAAAAATCATTCGGCAAGACTAATTATGTCTTCACATTTAGGGGATGTAAATTTGTTATGTTTGATAATATCATCTGGGAAAGAAACAATAAAGATCCTGAATTTGAATGGTTTAAAGAAAATATTAAGAATGATAAAGAATACAATCATGTTATACCTGTTTCGCATATTCCACCATGGGGAGATCAATACGACAATGGTAACGAATACATATATGACGAAATGATGGTGGAAAAAGGAATCAAACTTTCAATCCACGGGCACACCCACAAATATTACTTTGGAAAGAGGTATGATCAAATTGATTATTTGGTTGTAGGTGATACTCCAGATAGGAATTATGCGGTTATATCAATAGATAAAGACAATTATAGTGTTGAAAGAATAGATTTTTAGCAAGCAAGTTGATAAACAGACTTGAGTATCAAAATAATATAAACATGATTAAAAAATTTATATATATAATTATAAGTCTTATACTTTTCTCTAGCACTATTTTAGCGGCAAAAAAAGAAGACGTAAAGCAAGATAGTTTAAAAAGGAAGTGGTATATCCCTAGATCAGCAAAAGTTCAATATGCAGGTAATATAGGTTTTATGTCTGTGGGTGCGACCTGCTGGTTAGCAGGCGATTGGTATCAAGCATCAATAATGTATGGGATTACTTCTGGTCATTCTGAAGCAGAAAGACTTAACACCATATCGCTAAAGAATACTTTTTTATTGAAACAATTTCATTATAAAGGTTTTGTTATAAGTCCCACTGCAGGATTAAGTCTTATTATAAGCTCTACACATAATACATATAGAAAGCTTCCGGACTATTTCCCTGAAGATTACTACTTTCAAAACAAGATACACTTCTCTCCTTTTGTTGGTTTAATGGTTTATCATCAATTACCATTTAAAACGATTAAAGGAATTGATTTTTATTCTGAAATTGGGACCATGGATAATTATTTGCTTGAGGCCATGCGAACAGACTTTGTTAAGTATACAGATATATGGAATTTATCATTGGGAATAAGTCTGTATTTTTAAGTATTGAGCCTTAAATCATTATTCTCTTAAGACATTTAGCCTTATTTCATATTTAGTTTTTATACTAAGTGCGAGATAAGGCTTTTTAACTTTTGTCATTTGTATAAAAAGCTTTAGTTTTGCAATGTTTATTAATTCTAAATAAAAGCAATGCAATCCAATTTTTGGCACAAACAAAACAGCCCATCATTTTCTTTAGCTCCTATGGAGGATGTTACAGATACCGTGTTTCGGGAAATTGTTATGAGAAATTCAGACGCAGGAAAATTACATCTTCTTTTTTCTGAGTTTACATCAACAGACGGAATGTGCCACGAAATAGGTCATGATAAAGTCAAACATCGTTTACAGATTAATAATAGTGAGAAACAGCTTTTAAAGGATAGAAACGTTAAGCTTATAGCTCAGATTTGGGGAAAGAATCCTGAGAAGTATTATAAAACGGCTCAATACATTGCTCAAGAAACTGATTTTGATGGAATTGATATCAATATGGGCTGTCCGGTAAAGAATGTTGTGAAGTCGGGTTGTTGTTCTGCCCTGATTCAAGAACCTGAATTGGCTAAAGATATCATACTTGCCACTCGTGAAGGCTCGAACCTACCTCTTAGCGTTAAAACTCGTATTGGATTTAACGAAATTGTAACAGATTCGTGGATTTCGCATTTATTAGGCATGCCCATTGATGCTCTTATTATTCACGGACGAATTCAAAAACAAATGTCGGACGGTTTAGCCGACTGGGATGAGATTGCTAAGGCTGTGAATCTAAGAAACCAGATTGCGCCTCATATTAAGCTAATTGGTAATGGTGATGTCATGTCGTATCAAGACGGTTTGGATAAAGTAAAGCAATATGGTGTTGATGGTGTAATGGTTGGACGTGGTATTTTTAAAAACCCATGGATGTTTAGTCCTGAAATGATCAATTGGGATGAAGACACTCGATTAAAGGTACTTTGGGAACATACCGACCTTTATACTAAAACTTGGCAAGGCAATAAGAACTTTGCTATTTTAAAACGCTTCTTTAAAATCTATTGTAAAGAATTTCATGGTGCTGCAAAATTGTGTCATCAGCTTATGCAAACATCTTCATCATGTGAAGTTAAAGATGCAATCGAATTTCATAGAGCAAGTAAAATGGTATTAATCGATTAATTCGTTTCGAATAGATCCTTAAGGAATGGAGAATGCTCATTGCGTAACTCATCGAAAAGAGCCGTTTCCTGAATAAATTTCTTCCAATGCTTGCTTAGATCATCAGCTCCCATATAATCGATACATTCTTTAAACTGACTTAATACAGATTGAGGAACCTTATTGCGAATTGCCCAAATATAAAATTGATCAAATGATTTTGAAATCTTAACCTTAATTGACGCAGGAATAGCTTTAGTATTATAAAAATGAGGTCGTTCAAGTATATTGATGTAAATACTCTCTTTTTCAATAATATCAAGTTCTAAACAAGTCTTATATAAATCTGGAAGATTAGCAATTGAAAGCACCGAGATTGTGGGTGCTATCTTGAATTTAATATGTGGTAATTCTCGAATTGCATCTCTATTCTTCACAAATTGATCCCAATTAAAACCTTTCCTAATGTATTCTCCTAGCTTTTCATGAGCATCAATGCTCGCTAGTATTTCTACATTGTCGAACTGTTTCCAATAATCGAGTATGTTTTTTCCTTTAAATTCTAGAATAGAGAAGTTTGTATTATATCGAAGACGAAGTTTTGTTCGCTTATTTTCAATTAAATAATCTAAAAGCAAGTAATGCTCTTCAGTCATTAGTGGTTCTCCACCAGCAAAATATATTTCTTCTGCCTGAAGTAGTGCTTCTCCCGTTTCAGAAATGAAGTTCTCAAAAATGGTGATATTTTGAATTAAAGCTTTATCAGCACAATTGCGTTTTAGTTGTTTTGCCTCGGGAAACCAAGCTGAACTAGCACCATGCCAGCAGGTACGGCAAGCAAAATTACAGGCGTTTGAGAAGCGAATATCAAAATACGTAGGTAAGGGAATAGCTTCGCTTGAGTTTTCTAATAAAAATCGTTCATGAGTTTCTTGACGAATACTCTTCCCTCCCGCTTTTTCTATATTCAGGCAAACTGCACAACGTGGATCAGATTCCCCTTTTTTAAATTTCGCCCTCAACTTGTTTATCTTCTCTCCATTCCAAATATCATCGAAAGATTGTGTATTACAATTTCCATAATTAATGTTAGTCACACAGCAAGCTTTCACATATCCTGCATTGCCAATATGGTAGTGAATAAAGGGCATTAAGCAAAAAGGCGTTTTAGAATTCATGCTACAAATATAAGCGAATTGCACATTATTTTGAGGAAACTTAATCTGATATTCTGTTTATTTTATCCCAAGTACAAAATGAACTCCATTCTTACAATTGGCTCTTATTTGCCTAATGTTTATAGGCTTTGGATCAATTAAATCGTACGCACATTGTGAGATTCCATGTGGTATACATATTGCCAATTCCTCTCTTCTTTTATAGTTTTGAGATTATAACAAACCAAAAGTTTCGGCATATTTATAGAGATCAATCAAATGCTTGGCATCAAGTTTCTTTATAATATTTTGCCTGTGTGTTTTTACCGTTTTATTGGATATAAACAGTTTTTCAGATATTTCACTATGTTGTAAACCTTTTGTTAACAGTCGTAAAACACCCTCTTCTCTTTTTGTTAAACGTGAAAATTTACTCCAATTCTCTCGCATAAAATTCATTCTATCCATATGCCTTTTTATGGCATTTAAACTATGAGGCAAAGAATCAATGGGTATCTCAACTTGTATAATTGCTTTCGACTTATCGTCATTTAGACTGATATCAATTTGAGGATCAAACTCAACAGGAGGTTGAATAGGTTCGATTTTTTTTTTATCTCTTTTGTTGGACGTAACCCAATCGAATGCCTGATCATGATCCAAAAAAAACTTGGGTGCATAAATAGAATCAACCTTATCGAACGACTTCATAACCGATAATTGTGCTTGCGAATCTTTGGCTACGACGAAAATAAAATCTTCTACCCCCGTTTTATATCCAGGTACATTTATCTCCCTTTCTATCCATGGGTACAATTCATCAGGTATTACAAAATTGAAGTTTTCCTGATTCAAAACTGCTCGTTTTGCTCTCAGACCGCAACACCAGTCTCGTGCATGCTGCAGCTCTTGCATAAAAATTTGAGGCGTCATGTTTACATGCTTCCATTTTGATAGTAGTAAACTTTTCGACTCAATATAATCTATAGAGATAAAATCAGTATCGTGAATAATCAAAACACATCGATTTAGTTATAAAAACTTAAATATATAATAATAAATAGATATAAGATTGACTAAATAATAAAAAAAATACGCCATAGGGCGTATTTTTTTATTTATCACTTTCAACTTACTTTATGCTTATAAAGAAAAAATGCTCTAATGATGTTGAAAAATAGTGCCCACAACAAATAATTATCATGCCCAAGAGAATAAACTATTGTGCCCATGAAAATTGTGAGTGATAGGCATCATTTTTTTTCATTACAAGTAGCATTATATAAATAACCCAAATTAATTAAACTCTAAAAACTAAAACAATGTCATTTAAATTCAAACCCGTATTTCGTAAAAAACCAGGTACCAATGAAGGTAAGTATTATGCATCGGTTAGCTCTTATGCTAAAGTAACTGAAAAGCAACTGGCCGAAGAGATTGGCAGCCTTACTGCCTTAAATCGTACCGATGTACGTTCAGTATTGGATGCTCTACTGCAAGTTATTCCACAAAATCTTGCCAAAGGACTAAGAGTTGAGCTAGGCGATTTAGGTTCGTTTACTATCTCAGCCAAGTCTGAAGGTCAAGAAAAAATTGAAGATGTAAACGCTCACTGCATACAAACAGCAAAACC
>JADGEF010000212.1 GCA_016744515.1 Marinifilaceae bacterium
ATAGTTCAAACGTCCTCCAAATCCTGAAACAGGATATACATTCAAGTTTCTGGCGTGCAATTCGTCAATTAAACTATTAATGTGGTCTCGGTTGGTATTAAATGGCCCTGGCACACTGGTAAACAGAATAACTTTCTGAGCGTTTTTATTATGAAGATCATTCTCTTTACAATATTGCTCAAACTCTTTTACTGTTTCAAAAGATGCCTCTTCATCCTTGTAAAACAGAACATCGGAAGGAATTTCATGTGGCGCTTCTATTGTATCTGTAAATAGTTTTTTTCCATCAATTTCTCTACGAATATAATTGAGCATATTTCGGTAATTCCTATTGCCCGCATTGCCTAAATAATCTGCAATATAATCTAAGTTTTCTCCTTCAATATTGGTTAATTTCAATCGTGGATTGGTAGAAGATTGCAAATAAATATTTGTCCCCTTCTCTCCAGCTTCTTTAACTTCTTCTTCTGCCTCAGCAGACAATTTAATGCCCATTCCAAACAACAAAAGCATATCGTAGTCATTCAGATTTTTCAAGCTATCAACATGAAGATTTTTAACCTGTACAAACTGATTATCTGTAGATTTAGCCATTTTGGTAAACAGAAAATCAGGATAATTAATTAAACCCACTTTTGTAGGTGCTATTTTACAATTGTAAATGCTTACACCTGCTATAATAACAAGTAATATAGCCAACAATTGAAGCGATTTTTTTATTTTGGATCTTATATTCATCTGTGTCTTATATTTATATATCAATTACCATTTCGTACTAATCAAAATCCTTTTATCTTATTTCTTGTATTTTTACTTTTCCGACGTTTAGGAAACCAGTAATCGAATGCGCCTGCCAGCAGCATTAATAAACTAAGAAAGCCAGCTAAAGGAATTATCAGTATATAAAATGCACCTATCCCACCTCTAAAAATTCGTGCATTGTGAAGTTCGAACATGTAATTCCATAATGGCAGTTTGCTATTATTTCTTATGTATTCAGGCATTGGAAGGATATTAAGCTGCTCTCCCTTTTCATTGCAAATTCCTTTGTAATGACCGAGTATATAGCATTTTCCATCGGGTAACTTTTGGTATCCTGTAACAAAAGTAGAAGCAGGCCTGCCTGATTGATCATCTCCTTTTGTTTGTAATATTTTCTGTACATTTCCTGTTGCCCTACAAAGCCTATGTAAGCCACCAAATGAACCTACCAACCACACACCAGGCTCTTCCTCTTCGAACACGGTAGTACCCATTCCAAATATTCTTACAGGTAACTTAATTTTCTTAAACTCCTCATCATCATCATCGTATTGTCCTGCCCATACACCATCAGAACAATCTAATACCAATTCTCCATTTTGGGTATCGTAAAGAGCATTCCTTATTTTATGATTCCAGGGATTCTCATCTTTAAATGAAGGATAATATTTAGAATCAATACTTCCATTTACCAGAGTCATCATAAGTATTGGGTTTAAGAACATTCCAGTAAATGTGATGATAACCAACAATACTGCAAAATACCATCCCAATTTTTTATGATACTTAAAAAAGAAGTTTCGTGCATTTCTTTCTTCGTAAGAGGATCTTCGTCCTTTCTTTTTATACCTACGTTTCCATTTTTTAGGGTAATACCAAATGTAAAAAGCCGAAACGCATAGAAAAAATAAAACCAATCCTCCAATATCCCATAATAAACGTCCTGGTAAGCCCCAAATAGAGCCATCGTGCAATTCAAAGAACATCTGTATCAGGGAAATTTCTGAAGAGTAGATTTTCTTTTTCAGATCTAACTTTGTGAACTGTAAATCATCAATATCCTGCAATGATTGATAAACATTCGATTTCGAAATCAACAATAAATGCTTATCTGTTAACAGAATCTTTTGTATTGGTTCCTCCTCTTCTGGCAAGGCTACTTTACGCCATGTATTTTTGCCAAAATCATATTGTAAACAGCCCTGATTGGTTGCAGAAAGCAGAAGCTCATTTTCTTGCCTATAAAACAATTGATTGGTTCTCTTTCCCCAGGCTGAAGTTGGAAATTCACCCTTCATAAAAGGTTTAAAAGTATGGCCATTATCATGAGATAAATAAACACCTTGCCTACCATAAAGCAATAGTGAGTCTCCCATATATTCAATTCCTTTTAAGCTAGATCTATTCCAGTTATTGGGCTGATACTGTTTCGGCACGAATATTCGGTGTACTGAAACATTCTGAATCAAATTAGGATGGTTCAATAATATACCTGAAAGAGACATCCAGGCTAGAAACAATAAAAGTACCAAACCAAGGTACTTATGAAGCCAACGGCTTATTTTAAGTGATTTCATCTATCAATCGGTAAGGTTTTATAAGTATTTGATGACAAGCCTGTTTGCCACGCATCACGCTCGCTGCAACATTCTGATTATAAGTGGTTTGTAAATCGATCTCATGTCTTGATTCTCATATCTCACGATCTCTTATCTATATGTAATTGCTTTTATTACTATTTCTGATCCATGACGAGAAATCTCCAATATGACCATTCCTTTCTAGCGCCATAACTGTTTCTACATAATTTAGTCGATTTTTAATTTATCCTTTTAATGTAGAGATGAACCCTAAGTTCACCTCCACAAGAAAAGCTTACAACTAAAACACTAAGCTAAAAATTTCTTGAACCATCTTCCTGATAAGCATACTTCATGGTAATATGTCCGCCGAGTTTTTTTCCATTTACCAACTTTGTATATTGCTTCAACCATATTTTAGCATATTTCCCAGAGGCTGTTTTTACAACAAAAATCTGATTGGTAACATCATAGGTGGGACCACTAGCTCCATGAGACATCTTCAACCAAGAGCCCCCTTTTAAGCCTGCTTTAGGATTAGCCATTCCTCCAGTAATTACATTACTACGACCTACATTTACGGTAACTGAAGGTCGTCCATATACTTTAATAACACTAAGTTTTTCATCAACCGCATATCCACTTTTAGGAGCTTCTGTTACGGCATCCCATCCCGTTTTAGCTACATTGCCTTCTGATAAAAGAACTCCACCTTTACCTGTTCCAGATTCACCACAGTTTAAGCGTATATCGTACCTGTGAAATGCAATGTCCCAATCCAATCCTGGAATCTTTCCCTCAACGCCTGTCGTTTTCTTAAGTATCTCTCCTTTTTCAAACGAGAAGTAAACCCATTTGTCAAAAACTGGAGCATCAATACTTACTTCTTTTTCTATTGCCTTAAGTTTAACATCATCGTCATCGTCTGAACATGATTGAAATCCGACAAGTGTTCCCAATGCAATAAACAGTAATAATAAATTCTTTTTTTTCATATCTGTGAGTTTTTAAAAATTTAACAATAGTTGACTTAAAATTGATAGTTCAACGAAACAAAAAACTTTCGTCCCGGCGAACTGGATGTATTAAATGTGACAACAGGTGCTTTGTAGTCGAATAAATTTTTAACACCTGTTCCAATTTTTATATGCTCACCAAAATTTTGATTCAGCGTAAAATTCCATATCGAAAAAGCAGGATACTTCACTTTATAATATTCTCCCTTGTAAGGAGAATCTTCTTCCTCGTCCAGAACATTGAATTCTTTTTTTCCGCTGATTTTTCCTGAAAAGTTAGCAGTGAGATTGTATCGCCCTTTTGTAAA
>JADGEF010000091.1:0-3267 GCA_016744515.1 Marinifilaceae bacterium
GCAAATAGTGTTCCTATCGCTCCAGCAACAAACCCAACTATTGGCAGTTTAGAATCTTTTAAACCCAAAACTTTATCTAGACCATGTACAGGAAAAGGTGTTAGTACATCCAAAATCAAAATCTCCTTTTCCATCAATATTTTGCTTGCCCTTAAAAGATTTTCTTCATCTGTGAAATAGGCTGATATATATTTTCTCATAGCGTTTCGTTTTTAGGTTCTTTTTCTCCTGAGCTTTTAACAACCGTTTTAATTTCAGCAATAGCGATTACAGGAAACACTCGAATGAATATGAGAAAACAAGAGAAAAATAAACCGAGAGTTCCTATGAAAATCCCAACTTCAACTATGCTTGGTTTATACATAGCCCAACTAGATGGTAAATAGTCACGATGTAATGATGTCACAATTATTACAAATCGTTCGAACCACATGCCTATATTGATGAAAATTGAGAGTATAAAGGTAAAGACAAAACTTCGTCTCAACTTTCGGAACCAAAGTAGTTGTGGTGATATAACGTTACAGGTCATCATGATGGCATAAGCCCACCAATAAGGTCCTGTTGCTCGATTAAGAAAGGCGTATTGCTCATATTCTACACCAGAATACCATGAGATAAAGAGTTCGGTCATATATGCAATTCCCACGATTGATCCTGTGGCAATTATAATCTTATTCATTGACTCAATATGTGTTACTGTGATGTAATTTTCCAAATTGAGAACCTTACGTGTAACAATCAATAGAGTTAGTACCATAGCAAAGCCAGAGAAAATGGCTCCTGCGACAAAATAGGGCGGAAAGATAGTTGTATGCCAACCTGGAATAATTGAAGTTGCAAAGTCAGCACTTACAATACTGTGCACCGAAAGTACAAGAGGTGCGGCTAAACCAGCTAATATTAAACTGAGTTTTTCGTGGCGTTGCCAATGTTTTACTGATCCCGTCCATCCAAAACTAAGTATGCCATATATGTACTTCTTAGTTTTTGATGTGATTCTATCTCGCATGGTTCCGATATCGGGGATTAAACCCATATACCAGAATAGAAGAGAAACCAACAAATAGGTAGAAATAGCAAAAACATCCCATAGTAGAGGAGAATTGAAATTTACCCATAGATCTCGTGAATTTGGATAAGGAAATACAAAAAATGCTAAGAGTGGTCGTCCCATATGGATTAGTGGAAAAAGCCCTGCACATAATATAGCAAAGATGGTCATGGCTTCAGCTGAACGGTTGATACTTGTTCTCCATTTTTGGCGGAAGAGTAATAGAATCGCTGAAATAAAAGTCCCTGCGTGACCAATACCTACCCACCATACAAAATTGGTAATTCCCCAACCCCAACCAATGGTTCGGTTAAGACCCCAAGTCCCTATACCTTCCCAAACGGTCCAAGCCATCATGGCAAGACCAAAAAACATGGCAGATAAACTTATGGTCAGACCCATATACCAAGTTTTCCCAGGTTTGCCCTCAATAGGAGCGGCAATATCCTTGGTTATTTGGCTATAAGTTTTGTTTCCCTTTATTAAAGGTTCTCGAATTGGAGATACGTACATAACTCAGTATTATAGTGGTTTAACTCTTTTTATTTCTGATTTTCGTTAGATAACTAACAGAAGGAAGCGTATGTATTTCTTCCAATAAATGGTAGTTTCTATCGCTGGAAGCAAGTTTGAATAAGTCACTGCCCTTGTCATTTAAGTCACCGAAAAGGATAGCTCCAGAAGGGCAGGTTTGTTGGCATGCCATTTTTATTTCACCATCTTTTACTTTACGACCTTCAAGCTTCGCATTCAATTTACCTTCTTGAATTCTTTGAACACACATTGAACATTTTTCAATGACACCTTTGGCCCTAATTGTTACATCAGGATTAAGTACCATACGGCTTAAATCGACTGTCATCCCAGCGGGATCATGAAGGTTATTGGGAATTGAATCGGCATTGGTATAATCGAACCAATTGAATCGCCTAACCTTATATGGACAGTTGTTACCGCAATAACGTGTCCCAATACATCTGTTGTAAATCATTTGATTCAATCCCTCGCTGCTATGATTCGTAGCTGCCACAGGGCAAACATTTTCACAAGGCGCATTATCACAATGCTGACACATAACAGGCTGGAAAACGACTCCAGGTTTGTTTTCATCTCCAGAGAAATAACGGTCGATTCTGATCCACGACATTTCGTGAGCACGAATAACTTCTTTCTTTCCTACAATAGGAACATTGTTTTCAGCCTGACAAGCAATTGTACAAGCCCCACAACCTACACATGAATTTAAATCAATTGCTAATCCCCAATGATGATTCGGAAATTCAGGTTCTTTATAAATCCCCGCATTCTTATACTCGTGTTTATTATCGTTTCCAGCTTTTGGGTTTTTCTTATATTCATCTAAATTGGCTTCACGAACAATTGCTCTACCTTCCATTGAATGGTGAGTTTGAGTCATCGCAAAATCGAAGCGTCTCTCAATCTTTTCAAGCTTGACTGAAGAATACTTGCTCGTGTTTAAATGAGATATTTTAAAACCAACAACTTTACCAACTTTACCACAGATAGTTCGTCCATAGCCACCCGCAACTGATACTGAATTGTAAGCCTGTCCTGGAAGGATGTAAACAGGTAGTTCAAGCTTACTATTAAGTAATACTAGATTACCTGTTTCAAGTGCCATTTCTTTGGCTTGCTTAGGTGAAATATTGAGGTAATTATCCCAGCAAATTTTACTTATAGGATCGGGCATTTCTTGCAACCATGGATTATTAGCCATGCTTCCATCACCTATGGATACCTTTTCGTATACCTGCAGCTCAATTCCACTTGACTTCTTATTTTGAGTAATTGCCTCAAGTGTTTTATTAATATCTAGCTGAGCAAATTTCAGTTTGTTATTTGATGTATCCTTCACTTGAAAGATACCTTCTTGTAAAGTGTGCTCCCAATAAGATTTAAAATTGGTGTAAAGTGATTGAGTTGGGAAAAGTGTTTCTTCCCAATTTTTCATTATAAATTTATGGTAATCGACATCTTTACCTGACCATTTTAAAAGCGAAGATTGAAACTGACGGGTATCGAATAAAGGACGAATGGCAGGTTGCATTAAACTGTACGAACCTCTTTTTATTTCCGCATCATTCCAACTTTCTAGATAATGATTATCCGGGGCAACGTATTCCATTAAGGATGAGGTTTCGTTTGGAGTCTCATGAATTGATAAACTGAATGGAAGAGATTCAATAGCTTTC
>JADGEF010000091.1:3367-17549 GCA_016744515.1 Marinifilaceae bacterium
GGCAACGTATTCCATTAAGGATGAGGTTTCGTTTGGAGTCTCATGAATTGATAAACTGAATGGAAGAGATTCAATAGCTTTCTTTATTTTATCTCCTTCGGGATGATTAAATACAGGGTTGGTATGGTAACATATCAAACCTTTTATCTCTCCAGAGCTTAAATCATGTACAAGCTTATCCATATCTTCATCAATGGCTTGATGATTTAGAAGAGGGGTTTCTAGCTTAATACTAGAATTGAAATTGTCTAATTCGTAATTGATAGCATTAATCAGAATTTGTGCATTCAAATCATGACTTCCGGAAACAACTAATGAATGTGATTTTTGTTCAAGTAAGTCTTTCGCCAATTCTTTAATTATGCTCGAAGATTCTTGAACGTCATATTTTTGTTCACCTTTTAATATCAGTATTTCATTATACAGCTGAGCTATTTGAAGGTTTAACTCTGATGGTTTTAATGCGTGTCTTTCATCGGCATTACTACCCGTTAAACTCATTCTCGATTCAAACTGAATGTGTCGAGACATTTTATTTAGAGAACCTGAAAGTTTACGAGTATCCGAATAGGTTTTGATATATTCACTCGGATTGAGCCATGTTCCTAGGAAATCAGCATCAAAACTAACAATCAAGTTCGCTTTATTGAATTTGTAATCAGGTAAGCCTTCCTTATCAAAACAAAGTTTTTGAGCTTGAAGGATTGCACTAGCTGATTGTGTATCGTATTGTACCCATTTAATATTTGGATAGACCTTTGTGAAATGCTGAATAGCTTTGCGGGTAGTGGGGCTGAAGATGGTTGGTGTTAATAAAACGAGCTGATTCTCTTTTTGCGATTCTAAAGCTTTTAATATTGACTCATCAAACTCATCCCATGAAACATTTTTCTCATCTATTTGCGGATTTTGGTATCTACTGCTATCATATAAACTTAATACAGAGGCTTGAACTCGTGCAGAACAAGCTCCATGACTGATTGGAGATAGATTATTTCCTTCAATTTTAATTGGTCGTCCTTCTCTAGTCTTTACCAATATGCTGGCATAATCGCTACCATTAATATATGTAGAGGCATAGTAATTAGCGATCCCAGGCGTAATTTCTTCAGGTTTATTCAGGTAGGGGATTGCTTTTTGTACTGCATTTTCACAGCTCGATAAAACAGTTGTGATAGCTAAACTGTAACCACAAAGTTTTAAGAAATCTCGACGATTACTCTTGGCCTCAGCTGTTCCATCTTCAAAAATATCAAGAACTTGTTCTAGATTGCCTTTGGGGATGTGTTTTGCTTGTTTAATTTCAGAACTCTCGTTTTTTTCTTGCTGGCTTTTCCAGTATTTTTTCATCTTGGGTATTTTTTCAGTTAGCTCCTTAGCTTAATAAGTTTTGTCTAGCCTAGTAATGACAGCGGGCACATTCTCTACCGCCAATATCTTTAACTCGGACACTATCGATTTCTTCTCTTACAAGTTTAAGATGGAGTTCTTTGAATGTATTAGAGTAATAGTTGTTGGTGTTGAAATTAACCGCTGTTTTGTCATGACAATCTAAACACCAGCCCATTGATAAATCCTCAACTTGTTTCACAATGTGCATTTGTTCAACTTCTCCGTGGCATTCCTGACATTCACGCTTGCCAACATTCACATGCTGTGCATGACTAAAAAAGACATGATCAGGAAGTTTGTGAATACGAACCCATTCTATCGGCTTATTATTTTCGACAGCAGCATGAATTTTATTAATTTCGAACTTGCCTGAATTTCTACCTTCTCTAACAATCGAGTGGCAGTTAAGACAAACATTGGCAGATGGGATAACAGCAGACTTACTATTATCGACACCAGTATGACAATATCTACAATCTATTTTATTATCAGTAGCATGTACTTTGTGAGAAAATTTAATAGGCTGATCAGGAGCGTAATTCTGGTTACGTCCAAGAGCCGTAGCATCTTCACCTAACATTCTTATTTGGTAGCCCAAAGCTGCGAAGAAAATGAGAATAGTAATGAATTTGTATTTAATCTTCTTCGTGAAGAATAAGTCTATTAATGCGAGAGTAATGATTAAACCTAGAAATAGAAAGAGGATGAGCTTGTAAACAGTTGGTTTTGTATCTTCACTACCATGTTCTTTTAATCTAAGTAGGTAGTTTTTTATATGAGTAAGCTCTTCTTCTGTGTATTGGTAGTCAGCATGTACTTCTGACATAACTTTGGCAGTAGGGGCATTTAAAACCGAGTTAAAATCGGATAGTTCTTTATTCGAAAAGCTATGTGCAATATCCCATGCTGAAGGATTCCAATTAAGCGTGTCGGAATAACTGATGTTGTGACACGATATGCAAGCTTTCAATTTAGTTTGTGTAAGAACTAAGCCTTTAAATATACGTTCCCCTTGCTTTGATGATTCGAGAAAATTGTGTTCAGATTTATCTTGATGGGGAGTATTTTGGTTTTCCGAAAACGCTGGGGAGGTCGTCAGTAAAAAGAAGACAATAGAAATGAATAGGCAAAGTTTAGTCATGGTAGGATGATTTACAAATGCTTTATTATAAATATGATCTCTATATTCTAAATAAGAAACTTGATTTCATCACGTAAATCCTGAATGATTTAGCGCTTAAATCATTATGCTTGTCTTACAAGTTATAAATTTTACTTAATTAATCACAGTGTAGCTTTCAGTTTTTTCTATAATAGAGTCTCAATATTGATTTTTAGCAAGATGTTTTTCTCCTGTTGTAGCCTTAAATATTGAATGAGTTGAGGTTTTCATTTGTTGATTCTATGAAAATAAATATTTCATAATTAATTCGGAGTATCTTTTTGATCCGATAGTGATTTTCGAAAATAAGAGCATAAAAAAAGCCCTCATTAATTAAAATGAGGGCTTTGGAATATTGTGAGTTAGATCTATTTCTTTCTCAGATTATCGATTAATGAGAATAAGATATATACAAATAGAATTAAAGGAACAACAAGCCATTTTAGTAGAACGGCTAATATCACTAAAGTGATTAAAAATAGATAACGTATCTGATTTTCTTGCCATTTTAAACTCTTAACCTTTAATGCAAACATTGGAATCTCAGAAACCAAAAGGAGTGAGGTTATAATTATAGCTCCAATAATAAGCCATTCATTTGCAAGTAAATTTTCAATCATTGGGTAATCTCCAAAATGAAGGATTATTGGTAAAGATGCCCAAAACATGGCATTTGCTGGAGTAGGAACACCAATAAATGAACTTGTTTGTCGCGTATCCACATTAAATTTAGCTAATCGGAGTCCTGAAAAGATTGAAATAATAAAGGCAGATAATAAAATTGCCATTTGCGAGCAGGATAAGGTTTCGGGAGTAAAAGCAGCGCCCGTATCTCCTAAAACTGCAAAGCGTAGGTAAGAGAAAGCTATGGTAGCTGGCGCAAAACCAAAACTTAGCATATCGGCTAATGAATCCAATTCTTTACCCATATCAGAATAAGCACCCAATAAGCGAGCAAACATACCATCCATAAAATCGAATACAGCTGCAAGAATTATTAATAAAGCGGCTGGAAATAAGTAACCTTCAATAGCCAATAAGCTGGCAATACAACCTGATAAAATATTTAAACAAGTTATGGCATTGGGAATATGTTTCGTGATTGACATCTTTGTGTATTGTTTTGATCAATAAAATTGTTTTTGTAGTGCGAACCTTGCAAAATTAATCTAAAAATCGGAATGCACTGAAAAGTTTCATAGAGAATGTCATTGAACTAAAAAAAGCATTGTATTTTTACACCTCGTTTAAAATTGATTTAATGCAAAAATCTTTATTCTGTATATTCTTTCTTTTTTCTGGCTTGAGCCTTTTGGCTCAAACTTCGGCACCAAAATACAGTAATGAATTTTTATCTGTAGGTGTTGGAGCAAGAGCTTTTGCAATGGGAAATGTTGCTGTAGCTTCGCAAAAAGGTGTTGAGTCAGCCTATTGGAATCCTGCAAGCTTGGTCGATTTGAGTAAGAAATATGAAATTTCAGCCATGCACGCCGAATATTTTGCTGGAATGGCAGCCTACGATTATGTCGGTTTTGGAATAAAGTTGGATGAGAAAAGTGCTTTAGCTCTTAGTATAATTCGATATGGGGTTGATGATATACCCAACACACTTGAGCTGATTGATAAGGATGGGAATATTCGTTACGATTTGGTTACCACATTTTCGGCAGCAGATTATGCGCTCTTCATTTCCTATGCTAAGAAAACCAAAATTGAAGGTTTATCGCTAGGGGGAAATGTAAAGTTGATTTATCGCCATACGGGCGATTTTGCATCGGCATATGGTTTTGGAATAGACGCAGCTGTGAAATACAAAAGAGGGAAGTGGCAAATGGGAGCTTTACTTCGCGATGCTAGCTCAACTTTTAATGCTTGGGTATTTAAAACTGATGATTTAGAGAAAGTTTTTAATACGACCGGAAACGATATTCCTGAGAACTCCACTGAGATTACATTGCCCAGATTGATTTTGGGTGTGAGTCGTGATGTCAGGCTAAGTGATAAAGTTTCTGTATTGGCAGAGCTAGATGCCGATTTTACTTTTGATGGCAAGCGCCATACTTTAATCGAAGGCGATCCTGTTAGTATAGATCCGCATATGGGTTTAGAATTCCAATATCAAGATTTGATTTATTTAAGGATGGGAGTTGGCAATATTCAACGAGAAACAGATTTTAAACAGAAGGAATCGCTAGTTTTTCAACCTAATATGGGTTTAGGAATTCATTATAAAAATTTCAGGCTCGATTATGCTCTTACTGATATTGGAGATCAATCCATTTCAAAGTATTCAAACGTTTTTTCCCTTTCTTACGCTTTCGATTAGAATCGTTTTTATAAAAAAATGATTCCTGTTGGAAGTTTTGATATTTCTGTTGTCAGTTTTTAACGCCTGTAGGATATTTTTAGGTTCCTGATACTTAAATCATCCTCCTGATACTTAAAAGAGCTTCCTGATTCGTAGAAGTATACTTCTGATGTGCAAATTACCCTCCTGATATAAAACAGATCAACAGATTTAGGGGTTTCACCTATTATTACTCATTAATATTTTGAGTACTATGTCGAATATTGAGTTTACTTTAGGGAGTTATAAAAAACGCTAAGTACTTTAGTCTCTCATAAATACTCTAAGTATTTTAGTTACGTTTATTCCGAGATACAATTTCCTATTAAATTACCTCCCATCTAAAACAACTTAGAGGCCTGTTTTTCTTAAGCACTTATGGTTTGTTATGCCCCGAAAATTCACTACTTTCGATATCTTGTAAAAGCTATTTTAAAAACTGAAATTTAATCAACTTATGCGTATCTCAATTATCGATTTAGGTACCAATACATTCAATTTACTTGTGGCTGAGATTCTAGCCGATAAGCAAATTAATATATTACATCGTTCCAAATATCCCGTGAAACTGGGAGAAGGTGGTATCAATCAGAATTACATTACTGATGAGGCTCAAAAGCGTGCGCACCTTGCATTTGTCGAAATGAAGCAAATCATTACTTCTCACGAAACTGCCAAGACCTTCGGTTTTGCTACCTCAGCAATTAGAACAGCTAAGAATGGAATGGAATTTGTAAAGCAAATTCATCAAGATTTTGATATCGATATCGAGGTTATTTCTGGTAATAGAGAGGCCGAGTTAATTTATTATGGAACGCGCGAAGCGGTTGGCTTGGATAATGAGGTGGTAGCAATCCTTGATATTGGAGGAGGAAGTAATGAAATAATCATTGCTAATTCAGAGGAAATTTTTTGGAAGAAATCATATCCGATTGGAATGACTCGTTTGTTAGAACAATTTCGACCTTCTGATCCTATAAAACAAGATGAACTGTACGAAATTGAAGCTTTCTTGAAAGATAAATTGAGTGATTTGATTGAAGCTTTGAAGATCTATTCTGTAAAAACATTAATAGGTTCATCAGGATCATTCTCTACTTTGCGTCAGGTTATTTTGGCTGAAGAGAGAACGGATGTTAAGTCTGACCAAACCCGTTACAATATAAAACTCGAGGATTTTAATAGCTTGCATAAACGATTTTTAGAATCGACTCTTGAGGAAAGAATGCAGATGGAAGGAATGGATTCAGCTCGAGTTCATCTAATGGTAATTGCTAGTATTTTCATTAACTTTCTAGTTAAAGAGAGTGAGTTGTCAATTTTGTTTCAATCTGCATATGCTTTAAAAGAGGGTGCTCTTATAGATTACATTAAAGCATTAGGGGAATCAGAAAAATCGATATCTTAGGACTCGGTTAAATATATTTAAGTCAATACTTTAATACAATAGCATGTCAAAAATTTTAATCATCGACGACGAAAGAAGTATCCGTAATACATTGAAAGATATACTTTCATACGAAGGCTATCAGGTAAGTCTAGCTGAGAACGGAATGGAAGCCATTAAAATGGTAGGAGCGAATGAATTTGATGTGATTCTTTGCGATATAAAAATGCCAGAAATGGATGGGCTTGAGGTTCTTGAAAAGTTACAAGAAATTGCTTTTGATGTACCTGTAATCATGATCTCCGGGCACGGGAATATCGATACAGCTGTTGAGTCCATAAAAAAAGGTGCTTTCGATTTTATAGAAAAGCCTCTTGATTTAAATAGAATTCTAATCACGATTAAGAACGCGCTTGATAAGGCTGTTCTTTTGACTGAAACAAAAGTTCTAAAAAGAAAAGTGAGTAAGAAATACGACATGATTGGTGAATCGAAAGCCATTATGGAGTTAAATAATATGATTGAGAAAGTTGCCCCAACAGATGCTCGTGTTTTAATTACAGGTCCAAACGGAACAGGAAAAGAGCTTGTGGCACATCGCATTCATGAAAAAAGTAATAGAGCAAAGAAACCTTTTATAGAGGTAAATTGTGCGGCTATTCCATCAGAGCTTATCGAGAGTGAATTGTTTGGACATGAGAAGGGATCGTTTACTTCGGCACACAAGCAACGCAAAGGAAAATTTGAATTATCTGATGGAGGAACTTTGTTTTTAGATGAGATTGGTGATATGAGTTTATCTGCACAAGCTAAGGTTTTGCGTGCTTTGCAGGAGAATAAAATTACACGAGTAGGTGGCGATAAGGAAATAAAAGTGAATGTGAGAGTGATTGCTGCAACTAATAAGAATCTTTCTGATGAAATAAGTCTAGGGAAATTCCGCGAAGACTTATACCATCGCTTAAGCGTTATTTTAATTAAAGTTCCAGCTTTGAATGATAGGCTTGAAGATATTCCTTTGTTGGCACAGCATTTTATCGATATGATTTGTTCAGAAATGGGCTTACCCCCAAAATCGATAGTTGAAGATGCTATAACGGAACTTTTAAAATTGGATTATACGGGAAATATTCGTGAGTTTAGAAATATTATTGAGCGATTAATTATCTTGGGTGGTAAAGAAATTACGAAGCAAGATATAATGCTGTATGCTGGTTCCAATAAAAACTAAGTATGAAGACTAAAGATCATAAAACACATATAGGAATTTACGGACGTAGAAATTACGGTAAATCTTCCATCATAAATACTTTGGCCGATCAGCAAATTGCGATCGTGTCAGACATTGCAGGTACTACGACAGATCCTGTTAAGAAGTCTTTTGAGATATTAGATTATGCACCCGTTATTTTGATTGATACAGCAGGTATTGATGATACGGGTGATTTGGGTGAGAAGCGAATTCAGAAAACCTTGCATTCTATTTCGACCATCGATTTAGCCATTTTAGTTATTGCCGATAATGTGTTTGGAAGTTTTGAAGAAGATCTAATTAAGAAATTTAACTACTATAAAACGCCTTTTTTCATTATTCACAATAAGTCTGATGAGGCGAAAATTAAAAAAGAGCTAAAAGCTAAATTAGAGGAAGCGTATAAAACCACTGTTGTTAATTTTTCAACTGTGAATACAGATAACTTCGATGAGGTAATTGATCTGATTAAGAAAACAGCACCTGAAGCCTCAAAGGTTTTTAAAACCATTATTGGTGATCTAATTCAGCCGAATGATGTGGTGATGTTAATTTGTCCGATTGATTCTGAAGCACCATCAGGAAGAATGATTCTACCACAAGTGCAACTGATTCGCGATGTTTTGGATAACCATTGTGTTAATATCGTTCTTCAGCAAGATCAGGTAACTGAGTTTTTTAGAACAACGAACGTAAAGCCTAAACTTGCCATTACCGATAGTCAAATTTTCGATTTAGCAGGACAATTGGTTCCGAAGGATATTCCTTTAACAAGTTTTAGTACTGTGCTTGCAAGACAAAAAGGCGATTTTGAGAATTACCTGAAAGGTACTCCAAAGATTGACGAGCTAAAAAGTGGCGATCGAGTTTTAATTCTAGAATCATGTTCACATCATGTTTCCTGTGAAGATATAGGACGATTTAAATTACCATCATGGTTGAAGAAATATTGCAATTGTGAATTAAATTTCGATATTGTTTCAGGTCTCGATGCCATTCAACGGCCGATTCATAATTATGCAATGGTAATTCAGTGCGGTGGTTGCATGATTACAAAAAAACAAATTCACAATAGACTTTTGCCAGCGATTGAAGCAGGAATTCCTGTGAGTAATTATGGTTTGGCAATTGCATATGTTCAAGGAATATATACAAGAGCCGTTGAACCTTTTATGTTTTAAATATTAAATTAGAGATGTCGTGTAATTTCATCTCACATCTAGAATCTCATATCTAATTATTATATATATGGCCAATAATTTTACTAAATCGAGTGCGACCTTTGGAACATTGCCAGTTTTCATGACGGCAATTTCGACCATTCTAGGTGCAATTTTATTCCTTCGTTTTGGCTGGGCTGTCGGAAATGTGGGTTTTATCGGTGTCATTGGAATTATTATTCTAGGACATATGATTACCATTCCAACGGCTATGGCTGTTGCCGAAATTGCAACTAATCAGAAGGTACTCGGTGGAGGAGCTTATTATATTATATCTCGATCTTTCGGATTAAATATTGGAGCGGCAATTGGGATAACACTTTATCTCTCTCAAGCCATATCGGTTGCTTTTTATATTATTGCATTTGGCGAAGCATTCGACCCCGTTATTCAATGGGTAGCTAATGATTTTGGTTGGCTGATCTATGATAAACGTGCCATTACAATTCCAGCCATGTGTCTTTTGTCTGGTTTATTCTTATGGCGTGGTTCAAATATGGGAATGAAGGTTTTGTATGTCGTTGTAGGAACTTTAGCCGTTTCACTAGTCATGTTTTTTATTGGCTCACCTACCGATGCACCTCAAGATATTATTTTAGATGCAACCATTGAGAATCCTAAGAGCTTTTTCTATGTGTTTACCATTATATTCCCTGCCTTTACTGGTTTAGCAGCAGGTTTAGGTTTATCAGGAGAGCTGAAGAATCCTAAACGATCGATTCCTAGAGGAACGATTTGGGCAACCGTTGCTGGTTTGGTTGTTTACCTTCTTGCAGCTTATAAATTTACAGTTTCTGCTAGTCCTGAGGATTTAGATAGCAATCAGCTTATTATGAGTAATATTGCCATATGGGGACCAATTATTCCTATTGGTTTGGCGGCAGCTTCATTGTCGTCAGCACTGGGGTCAATTATGGTTGCTCCTCGTACTTTACAAGCAATTGGGATGGATGATATTTTTCCGCAGAAAGGGCTTAATAAGTGGTTAAAAAAGGAGAATCGAAAAACAACTGAACCACTTAATGCTTCAGTTATCTCTATAATCATTGCCTTCGTATTTATCTTGATTGGTGATGTGGATTTTGTTGCCCAGATCATTTCGATGTTCTTTATGGTGACCTATGGTGCAATTTGTATGATTTCATTCCTTGAGCATTTTGCTGCAGACCCATCTTACCGACCAACGTTTCGCTCACGTTGGTATTTATCTCTTATGGGAGCGATACTTTCATTTTGGATCATGTTTCAAATGAATATGGGGTATGCCATTCTTTCCTTACTAATAATGGGAGTGATCTATTATGGGATAAATGTAAGCAATAAGGAGCATCGAGGTCTTGCGAAACTTTTCCGTGGTGTTGTATTTCAATTGAGTCGGTATTTGCAAATCTTTGCACAGCGTGCCGAGAAGGTTGATCGTGAAATGAGTTGGAGACCTTTTGCTATTTGTATCTCTCAAGATACTTTTAAGCGTCGTTCTGCTTTCGACTTATTACGATGGATTTCTTATAAATATGGTTTTGGAACCTACATACATTACTTGGAAGGATTTTTAAGTGAAAAAACGAACGAAGAATCTAAACGTGTGATGAAACGTTTAATTCATTTGGCATCAGGAAGTAAAAATAGGGTATTCTTAGATACGATTATTAGTCCATCAATGACATCGGCTATTGCACAGGTGATGCAACTATCGGGCATATCTGGGCATGGCTATAATTCCATCCTTTTTGAGTATTCACGAACCAAACCTAAGCAATTGAATTATGTGATTGATAATTACGAATTGATTGAATCTACCCAGTTTGACGTTTGTATTCTAAATACGTCGTATAAAGGTTTTGGTTATCACAAAGAAATTCATATTTGGATAGGATCTAAAGATTACGAAAATGCGAATTTGATGATTCTTTTGGCCTATATTATTCAAGGTCATCCTGATTGGAAGAAGAGTATGATTAAGATTTTTGCCATGTACCCTGAGAAGGATCTTGAAAAAGAACAAGGTAAGCTATTGAGCTTAATTCGATCAGGTCAGTTGCCAATATCGTCTAGTAATATCGAATTGATTGGAATTGATCACACCGATAAGAAGAAAGAAATTATGAATAAATCGATGGATGCTGATTTAACGATCCTTGGATTCAATAGAGAAGATGTAGATCGAGATAAGTTGGATATGTTTACAGGGTTCGACGATATGGGGAACATCTTATTTGTGAGTTCATATAAGAAAATTAGTATCAAGTAATTAAGAAAGGTAAGTGTTATGACAAAAGCGATTAACTGGTGTCAAAATCCAACAAAAAAGATACTTGTAATATTTAGTTTACTTTGGCTTATTAGTAATGCGCTTTTAGTATTAGCGTTGACTGATTTGTTTACTGAAAGTCCGTTGAAGGGAAAGAATATTATAATGATAATTGTAATGATAGGTTCAATGTTTTCTGTTGCACAATTATACATTAGAAATTATAAAAAGGATAAGATTTAGAAATTATAATACATTGTGAATTTTATGATGCTAAATATAATTTTGACATTATTTTTCACTACTCTTTAGTTTAAATAGAAATTTTAAAGGAGCTCATTCAATGATGAGGTTTCAAAATAATTATAATAAAGAAGATGGAAAAAGTAGCCATATTTCCAGGATCGTTTGATCCTTTTACAGTAGGACACGAATCAATTGTAAGCCGAGCATTACCTTTGTTCGATAAAATCATTATTGCCATAGGTTATAATGCAGAGAAGAGACAATTTTTTCCTGTTGAGAAACGTATTCAGTGGATTAAAGAATGCTTTAATAACGATCCTCGAATTGAGGTTGAGATTTATGGTGGATTAACGGTTGAGTACTGCAAGTTAAAAGGGGCTAAGTTTATTTTACGTGGTTTACGAACAGCAGCTGACTTTGAGTACGAGCGTGCCATTGCACAAATTAATAAGAAGATGGAATACGATTTGGAATCAATTTTCCTGTTAACGACACCAGAGCATACTATGATTACATCAACTATTATTCGTGATATCATTCGCCACGGTGGCGATGCTTCACAATTTGTTCCTAAAGTGCAAGATACTGAGGCTTATAAGTTGTAATTGATGATGTGAATTGTCTATTCGTATCCCATTTGGGTACTAATAGCCTTTGTTTTTGACACTAACGATTAAGACAATAAAATGCGATCACTATTTATTTTACTGATATTAATTACCAGCGTACAAAGCTCATTTGCTAAAAAAGTGAAGTTGTTTGGTCAACATGCGGCTTATGCCGATGCACAAATAAAGGTGCTGTGTTACGATGATGCTTTCTCTAAAACAGAAAAGCAACTAGCTACTTTGCAACTTGATAAGCAAGGCAGGTTTTCAGTAGAATTTGATATTGATGAAACGCAGATGATCTTTTTACCTTTGGGTGTATTTAGAGGCTACTTTTTTGCAGAACCAGACAAGGTCTATCAGTTGAGTCTACCTCCAAAGAGAGAGCTTTCACCAGCACAGAAAACCGATCCATTTTTTACACCACAAGATGTTCTATTAGGCTTTAGAAATTCATCAAAGGACGACTTAAATAATTTGATTCGTAAGTTCGATAATCAGTTTGATAATTTTGTCAACCAAAATTTTGATCGTATTTATAATCAACGTTCATCATCGCTTGGTGTGGAATTTTCAAAGCAAATGATAACCAAATATACTCAAGTAAAGAATCCGTATTTTCAGGTTTATTTAAAATATCGCTTAGGCTTTCTCGATTATTTATCGAGACCAGAGGCCTATATGAGTTTGGAGAATAAGTATTTTGCTAAGAAAGACTTACTACTAAACAATTCAGCTTATACGATACTCTTTAATAAAATATACAATAATGCTTTGGCATCGGCTTTTCATCGCAGAGAGAAATCAAAATTTATTAAGGCACTTGAATCTAAAGATGTCTATCAGGAATTAAACAAGGCGATGAAAACATATTCTGTCTATCAGAATAAATTTTTTAGAGATTTATTATTGGCAAAATCTGTTTTTGAAGGAACCGAGAATGCGCTTCTAACCCGAAGAAAGGCAATTGCTATTCTAAAACAAATTCATCAGAATTCTAAAGATGATAGAGTAGGTAAGCTAACAAAGAATTACATATCTAAACTTTCTCACTTACTTAAGAATACAAAGGCTCCTCACTTTAAAGTAGGAGATATTGCATTGGAGAACTATAAAGGGAAATATCTATATCTAAATTTTTGTAATACATCGAATTCAGTGTGGAAGAATGATCTGGAATCGCTTAAGAAATTGCACGAAGCCTTCGGGAAAGATATTGAATTCCTTAGCCTAGCAAGTGATGTCGATCCTATTCGCTTTAATAATAGATTGAAACAATATGAAGCGGACTGGCCTGTTGTTTTAATTGATAAAGACAACACTATTTTAAAGGATTATAAGATAAAAGTATTTCCAACTTATATCATTATTAATCCAGAAGGAAAGGTGTTTAAGTATCCCGCTAGAGGTCCACACGATGGGGTGGAGAAGGACTTTGTTAAGATTCAGAGAAATCTACTTCGCAAAAATTATTCTCAGCAGAAATAGAAGCGTAAATTAGTTAAAAAGTAAAAAGAGTGAAGATGTGAAAAAGTCGCTCTAAAGTTTCATTATCCGTTATGCTCTGACTATAGACAAGCTGTAAATGTTAGGGGATGACTAAGCCTGAAAAATGAAAAAATAATCTGACAATTTATTCTTCAGGACTCTTATTTTGAGGTAAATATAAGTTTAACCTGAAATAAGACTACTTAGCTAAATTAGCATAGAAGCCTAATTCCTTTAATGACTTCGAGTATTGAAGCGTAGGTGTTTGCCTTAAACTCTTCAAGCTGATTGCTTGGAATCCAACAAGTTTTTTCAATATCCTCTTCTGTTTGAGGAACTAATTCCTCGTTGCCAGAATAGTCCATTTTGAACCAATAACTGCGTTTTAGTACCCATTTGTTTTTCATCCAATAGGTGTGATAAGTGGATTCAATCTCATCCGACAATTTTAAATTGCTGATGCCACATTCTTCTTCAACTTCGCGTAGGGCAGCCTCATTAATTGTTTCACCATCCTCTACCTTTCCTTTGGGTAAATCCCACTTACCTAATCGATGAATGGCTAGTATCTCATTTTTTTTGTTAAAAACCAATCCTCCAGCAGCTTCGATATATTTAAATTGACCTTTGAATTCAGAAAAAAGAGCTTCCACATCTTCAGCGGCAAAAAATAAAGCTTCCTTATTTTCATCTCTATCAAAATCAGAAACTATGGCTTCTAAACCATCACCTTGGGTCCATAGATAAACCCTGCATCGAAAATTCATACTTTCAGCTTTATCGCCTAAGAAAATTGCACGATTTTTAAAAAATACTTTATACATTTGCC
>JADGEF010000213.1:0-1169 GCA_016744515.1 Marinifilaceae bacterium
AAACGTAAAGATCATAATGAGATCATGTTTAATCAGCGTCAGAATTTTATCGGTTTTGATGTTATTTGTGTCTTTGAGTCAATAGCTCAACAACCTCTTCGAGTTTATAACCTTTAGCGGCTAAAAGAACGATATAGTGAAACATTAAATCGGCAGCTTCGCCCATAAATAAATCCTTATTGTCGTCTTTGGCTTCAATGACCAATTCAACGGCTTCTTCACCAACTTTCTGAGCAACCTTATTGATCCCTTTTTTAAACAAGCTTGCGGTGTATGATTTTTCTGATAGATTATTCTTCCTTTCCTCAATAACATTTTGCAGTTGCAATAAGAAGTCGATATTTGTTCTTGAATTCTTCTCGCTCCAACATGTATCAGTCCCTTTGTGACAAACAGGACCAACAGGATTGACCTTTATAAGTAAACTATCTTGATCACAATCTAAATTCATGCTAATAAAGTTTAAGAAATTGCCGCTGCTTTCTCCCTTAGTCCATAAGCGATTTTTGCTACGTGAATAAAAACAGACACGTTTTTCTTCAAGCGTTTTTTCTAACGATTCCTTGTTTACATAGCCAAGCATTAAAACCTTTTGAGTCTGTACATCTTGAATAATGGCAGGAGCAAGGCCATTACCTTTACTGAAATCTATTTGGTTGATTAATTCTGTGTAATTCATCTTTCTAATCTTTTTATACCGTTTATTAATTTTTAATTTCTCTACAACTCATAAATACTTTAGGCACTTATAAGTACTTCAACCTCTAAAACCTAACAGGAATATTTTGTGCCTCTAAAAATTGTTTGAGTTCAGGTATTTCAATTTCCTTATAGTGAAAGACACTTGCTGCTAGTGCTGCATCAGCTTTCCCTTCGGTAAATGTATCGGCGAAATCTTGCATGTTTCCAGCACCACCTGAAGCTATTAGAGGTATGTTAATCATCTGAGAAATCTCAGCAAGTGCTTCGTTTGCAAAACCATTTTTCGTACCATCGTGATTCATCGATGTAAATAAGATTTCGCCTGCACCACGTCTTTCCGCTTCCTTAAGCCAATCGAATAGTTTTATACCAGTTGGAATACGACCACCATTTAAAAAGACTTCCCATTCACCATCTGTCTCTCGAGCATCTACAGCTAAAACCACACATTGTGAGCCAAAGCGATT
>JADGEF010000213.1:1269-3628 GCA_016744515.1 Marinifilaceae bacterium
TGGAAATTGTTTAAGGATAGATTGATAAAGCTCAATTGCAGGTCCTTGTAGCATACCATCTTTAGAAATATCTGTGCAAATCACTCTTCGTATGCCTTTTTCCATAAACTTTTCAAGAAAGGCGAAGAGTTCAATACCCGAATCTTTTTCCCATCCTGATGTGGCAATAAATCCGTTTTTAACATCGGCACCCAAAATGATTCGTTCTGGTCCATATTTCTCTAAACAAATGTCGAATAGATCAGGATCACTTACTGCTAAGCTCCCAAGGGTAATTTGTGCTGCACCAGATTCAAAAGCTAAATCAATATCCTCTTTTGATTTCAAGCCACCACCAAAGTCAAGTTTCAAATTGGTATTAGAGCTAATATCTTTTAAAACCGGAGCATTGCATATGTGTTTCGAGCGAGCTCCTTCAAGATCTACGAGGTGTAGTTGTTTGATTCCTGCTTTTTCAAATGTTTTAGCCACATTCAATGGATTTTTGTCGTAAATGATTTTTGTATCGTAATCTCCCTTGGTCAATCGCACACATTGTGCATTAATAATGTCGATTGCGGGAATAATTTCTATATTTTTCATGCTTATAAGTTTATAAAATTGCTTAGCACTTGCTGACCGATATCTCCTGATTTTTCAGGGTGAAACTGGCAGGCATAAAAGTTGTCTTTCTGAAGGCTAGCACTAAAATCTCTAATGTATTTTGTATCGGCAAGCGTATATTTATTTACAGGAACATAGTAGGAGTGGACGAAATAAACAAAACCCTTATTAGCTATTCCTCCGAACAAATCACCTTTCACTTGATCAATTTGATTCCAACCCATATGTGGTACTTTATCTTCCGCAGGAAACTTAAGGGTCTTGACAGGAAAAATGCCTAAACCTTTTGTGTTGCCTTCTTCGGTTTGTTCGCACATTAGCTGCATGCCAAGGCAAATGCCTAATACAGGTTGTTTAAGTTGAGGAATCAATTTATCCAAACCAGTCTCTTTTAGCTTTTTCATTGCCCAAGAAGCTTCACCAACACCGGGAAATATCACCTTATCTGCTTTACGAATAGTCTTCTCACAATTGGTAATCTCCGCATTTACACCTAGGCGTTCAAGTGCATATTTTACAGACTGAACATTTCCAGCTTCATAGTCGATAATCACTATATTTTGTTTGCTCATGTCTTTCTCTTATAAAAGTCCCTTGGTCGAGGGCAGTTGTAAATTATTCACATCTCGTTTAATGGCCATACGAATGGCTCTCGCAAAGGCTTTAAAAACACCTTCAATCTTGTGGTGTTCATTGTTACCTTCTGCTTTAATATTCAAATTGCATAAGGCTCCATTACTGAATGATTTGAAAAAGTGAGAGAACATTTCAGTAGGCATATCTCCAACCATTTCTCTATTAAAATCAGCTTGCCAAACGAGTTCGTTACGTCCTCCAAAATCAAGAGCAACTTGTGCCAGACAATCATCCATGGGTAAACAGAACCCGTAACGCTCTAATCCAAGTTTGTTTCCCAATGCGATTTTGAAAGCTTCACCTAAGGCAATGCCAGTATCTTCTATGCAGTGGTGTTCATCTACATTCAAATCAGCTATAGTGCTTATAGATAAATTAATGCCAGAGTGCTTTGAAATCTGCTCAAGCATGTGATCAAAGAAGCTTAATCCCGTATTGATTTTTCCTTTACTGCTACCATCTAGATCCAATTCAATTCTAATTTGTGTTTCAAGGGTGTTACGTTCAACTAAAGCTGTTCGTTCACTTAATCGTAAGAATTCATATATCTCCGTCCATGATGTTGTTTTAAGAGCAATTCTATTTGCTAACTCGTTCTCATTATCCAATAAGTTATCATCCGAATTGATGAAGATTGCTTTGGCATTCAGGTTTTTCGCTAATTCAACATCTGTCCATCTATCGCCTATTACAAATGAGTTCTCTAAATCATACTCATCAGAAAAGTATTGCTCTAAAAGGGCAGTACCTGGCTTACGAGTT
Source organism: Marinifilaceae bacterium (assembly GCA_016744515.1). Taxonomy (GTDB): domain Bacteria; phylum Bacteroidota; class Bacteroidia; order Bacteroidales; family Marinifilaceae; genus Ancylomarina. The sequence goes on from JADGEF010000213.1 coordinate 3,271, forward strand.
GGGGCATTGTCTTCAGGAAAAGTTCTGTCTATGATAAGATCATTAAATGAGATCCCTTCATTTTCTAAGGCTTGCATCATTTTATTTTGAGCGGGCCAAAATTCAGCTTCAGGGAAAGAATCTGTACCCAAACCATCTTGATTGGTAACCATGACCAATTCAAAATCGAGTTGAGAAGCAATTTTGCTTAAGCTTTGAAAAACACCTGGGTAAAACTCCAGCTTCTCTAGGCTATCAACTTGGAAATCGATTGGTGGTTCTATTATGAGAGTGCCATCTCTATCGATAAAAAGAACTTTCTTCGTTTGTGATGTATTTTGCATGAGTTGATTTATTTTGCTTGAATAGTTAGAGTTTT
>JADGEF010000092.1 GCA_016744515.1 Marinifilaceae bacterium
TTTTTTTTTCTAAAATCTGAATTTCGCAATACAATTTTTAAGAGCGAACCGGGAAATCGGGGTTTTTAAGCATAAAATTTCTTGAACGATTCTCTTATCGGAGCTTCACAATTCTTTTTTTGCTGAATATTAGAGATTATCAAGACTCATTAATTATGGTATTACTCACCTAAAACAACATAGAGCCAAAAAAGATGATCCATTACAGATCATCTTTTCTTACTAAATATTGTATTCAGAAATCTCAAATCATCAATCTGAGCTTATAACATTTGCATATCATTAAGCTTTTTGTAAGTACCATCTAGCTTAATCAATTCATCATGCTTACCTCGCTCAACAATTTCACCTTCGTGGAAAACACAAATCAAATCAGCATTCTTAACGGTAGATAAACGGTGAGCAATTACAACCGAAGTTCTATTTTGCATCAGTTTATCTAAAGCATCCTGAACCAAACGTTCTGACTCTGTATCTAGAGCAGAAGTTGCTTCATCCAAAATCATGATTGGAGGATTTTTAAGGACAGCACGAGCAATACTCAATCGCTGACGCTGACCACCAGAAAGCTTACCACCACGATCACCAATATTCGTTTGATAACTATTCTCAGTTGCTGTAATAAAGTCGTGAGCATTGGCAATCTTCGCTGCCGCTTCAACCTCTTCTTGTGTGGCGTTTTCAACACCAAAAGCAATATTGTTGAAAATGGTGTCGTTGAATAGGATCGATTCCTGATTCACATTACCCATTAGGTTGCGCATGTCAGCAATTTTCAGATCACGAATATCTTTACCATCAACAAAAATTCCACCTTCAATCACATCGTAAAAACGAGGCAACAGATCAACAAAAGTTGTTTTACCAGAACCTGATTGCCCAACAAGAGCAACAGTTTTACCCTTTGGTATTTCAAGGTTAATATTTTTAAGAACTTTCTTCTCGCCATTGTACGAGAAGCTTACATTTCTGTATTCAATAGCCTTTTCGAATTTATCAACTTGTTTCGCATCGGCCTTATCAACGATTGTAGATTCAGCTTCGAGAATTTGATCGATACGCTCCATAGCAGCCAAACCTTTTTGAATGCTGAAAAAAGCTTTAGAGAATGCTTTTGCTGGGTTTATGATCGAATAAAATAAAACGAGATAAACCATAAAGCTAGAACCGCTCAGGTTGCTTTCTCCACTTAAAATTAAGCGACCACCATACCAAAGTACAATCACAATAACGATGGTTCCTAAGAATTCACTAACAGGATGAGCAAGAACTCTTCTTCGCATCAAGCTGTTCATGATACGACGGTAATCGTTATTTTCGTTGGAAAACTTTTCTGTTACTTTATCCTCAGCTGTAAAGGCTTTAATGATTCTAAGACCAGAAAGTGTTTCTTCAATAGTCGATAATAAATCTCCCATTTTATTTTGTCCCAAACGTGATGTTTTTTTCAGACTTCGACCAATTCGACCAATAATAAAGCCAGCAATAGGTAGAAGAACAAAACTGAAGAGTGTTAACTGAGGACTCATAACGATCATTGCCACTAAGGATACAATAATTAAAATTGGGTTCTTGATAAACATGTCCAGTGAATTCATCACAGAGTTTTCTACTTCCTGAACATCACCTGTTGAACGTGCAATAATATCACCTTTTTTTTCTTCTGTGAAAAAAGGAATAGGAAGATTCACGATTTTATCGTAGATCATATTTCTCATGTCTCGAACCACACCATTTCTCAGTCCTACAGTATGGTATGAGCCTAGGTATGTAAAAGTAACTTTGAAAAAGACGGCTACAAGCAATACAAGTCCTACAAATAGGAGTGTAGAATCTGCACCATATTCTATTTTTATTTGGGTTGTGTAATAATAAAAATTGTGCTTTAGTGCATCTATATTTATTTCCCAAGGAACTTTGGTTGATACAACTTCTGCATCTTTGAATAGAATTTCGAGCACAGGTTGCATCATCATAAAGGAGAATACACCAAAGACAGCTGCAAGCAGGTTATACACAAAACTCATGATTAAATCACTCTTGTAAGGAGGAAGGAACCGCTTTAATATCTGAATGAAATCTTTCATTTAAGTTTTAAAATTATTTCTAGTTTGATTGGTTTTATTCTATTTTCAGGACTGAAGTAAAACAAAATAGCTGGTAAAAATACGATTCTTACCAGCTATTCGCAAAGATTTAACAAGATTTAGTGGGTGTTGATATTAAAGGGACGTATAAAACAAAAAGACCGCAGAAGCTATACTCCTGCGGCCTTTCAATAAAAATGTGTGTTGAGATTAAATTCCAGTATAGTTACTTGGAGTAATGTTTTTCAATTCAGCTTTTAGGCTGTCTGAAATCTCAAGTGTAGCAATAAACTCAGCAACTACTGCCCAGTTACCTTTCAAATCTGCTTCGAAAGCATCAGTTGTATTTATCGATAGGTAAATTTGATTTTACTTTCCAAGTTCAGCCATTTTTTGTCCAACATGTTCCATTACCTCATTAAACTCTTTTTCAGGACTAAAATCAAGGATTTTTACATCTTCTTCAACAATGGCAGTATGTCCAGCAGGCCAATAAAAGGCATCACCAGTTTTGATAACTTCCTCAGATTTGTCATCATATATTAGGCGTATTGCCCCCTGAATGATGTAACCCCAATGTGGGCAATGGCAACTATCATTCTTTAGTCCTTTTAAGAAAGGGGTAAAATCGAATCCTTTGGGCATTTCATTAAAAGCAATAGCCATACCACCAAAACCAGTTATTTTGCGAATGACAGAATCAGGACCTTGCATGATAACAGGAATGTCTTCTTTGTTGATTTTCATAATTGTAGTTTTTTGAGTGTTAAAATGTTTGATTTCTTTTAATCGTATTTTTTCGACCAAGCTTAAGTTACCACCTCTTTGTTAGTAATCTTAAAATAATTTGACCAACGGAAAATTGATTTTCACCCTTTTGTAATCAGAATATCATGCTACGGTTTAGTAGCCTTACGGGGTAGGGCTTGAAATTGAGAGGTTAGTAATTGCATTCAGGTAAGTGAGTAAGCTTAGATAGATTTATTAATAAGGAAATGGTTTTGAAGTTCTAAGAGTGCTTCAGATATCAACTTTTATTTTTCAGAACGAAAACTAATTTTTGTAAAATGTTATTGAGGACTATTTTTATAGAAATTAAGCACAAAAAAGACCGCAGAAGCTATACTCCTGCGGCCTTTCAATAAAAATGTGTGTTGAGATTAAATTCCAGTATAGTTACTTGGAGTTATAGTTTTCAACTCAGCTTTTAGGCTGTCTGAAATCTCAAGTGTATCGATAAACTCAGCAATACTGCTTTGAGTTACGTTTGTGTTTGTACGAGTTAAAGCTTTTAATGCCTCGTAAGGATTTGGATAAGCTTCTCTACGTAAAATAGTCTGAATTGCTTCAGCTACTACAGCCCAGTTTGCTTCCAAATCTGCAGCGAATGCATCAGGAGAAAGAATCAATTTATCTAAACCTTTTAATACCGATTTAAAGGCAATGATTGAGTGAGCAAAAGGGACACCAATATTTCTCAATACAGTTGAATCTGTAAGGTCGCGCTGTAGACGAGAGATAGGAAGTTTTGCTGACAAATGCTCGTAAGTTGCGTTGGCTAATCCTAGGTTACCTTCCGAGTTTTCGAAATCGATAGGGTTTACCTTATGAGGCATAGCCGAAGATCCAACTTCACCTTTTTTAATTCTCTGCTTAAAGTAATTCATGGAAATATATGTCCAGAAATCACGGTTCATATCAATTAAGATGGTATTGATGCGCTTGAAATTATCGAAGATCGCAGCTATATTATCGTAATTCGAAATCTGAGTTGTGTATTCTTCACGTTCCAATTTCAACGATTCGTTTACGAATTTGTTACCAAAAGCTTTCCAGTCGATTTGAGGGTAAGCTACGTGGTGAGCATTGAAATTACCTGTAGCACCACCAAACTTAGCAGAACAAGGCACTGATTTCAATAAGTCTAATTGCTTTTTAAGACGGTAAACGTATACCATTACTTCTTTACCCAAACGAGTAGGAGAAGCTGGCTGTCCGTGAGTACGAGCAAGAAGAGCAATGCCATCCCAATCCTTAGCCAAACTCTCAAGCTTAGCGATTAATTCTTCCAAAACAGGATAATACACATCGTGTACAGCATCTCTTAAAGAGTAAGGTGTAGCTGTGTTGTTAATGTCCTGAGAAGTCAATCCAAAGTGGATGAATTCTTTATATTCTTGTAGGTTAAGAGCGTCAAATTTTTCTTTAATGAAGTATTCAACTGCCTTTACATCGTGATTGGTTACAGCCTCAATGTCTTTAACTTTCTGTGCATCTTCAACAGTAAAGTCAAGGTATAAACTGCGTAGTTCATCAAAATTGTTTTTATCGAAATCGGCTAGTTGAGGAAGTGGATGCTCGCAAAGCGAGATAAAATATTCTACCTCTACCAATACGCGGTATCTGATAAGCGCATACTCCGAAAAATACTCTCCTAATACGTCAACCTTACTGCGGTAACGTCCATCGATAGGCGAAATAGCTGTTAAACTGTGCATTCTATAAAAATTAAGTTGTAAAATGATTATTTAGTTTTACAAAGATACAATTATAAGTGAATGAGCATAAATGTAACCGGACTACTTTAAGTGAAGAAATGTTATTTTATGGCAAAGACGATTTATGATATTGAAAATATCTGGTCCTCTTCATTTACTTTTCCATAATGAAAATCTATAACAAAAAAAGACACCCAGTTGGATGTCTTTAAATTCTTATCGTTTCATTGTAGCGATAAAGGTGTCGGAATCTAAGAAAAAATCTAGTGCATCGTTAATTGATGGCATTATGACATCAACATGGTCGATAATATCTTTGTGGATACCTTCAGCCTGAAGCGTAGCAATCGAAACTTTTGATTGAACAAAGAGCCCAATATCCGTTCGAGCATTACCTATAGAAGCTATATTTTTACTTCCCAGTGAAAGAAGGATATCCTCTTTTTCGCGAGCATTGCTAGCTTCGTAGTAGGTCATGCCACTAACACGAGCTAGATCGTTAGCAGTACCACGTTGATCTGCTGATACCATTACTACGTTAACACCATGTGATTGCAATTGGTGAATTTTCTCGATAACACCAGGAACAATTTCTCCTTTAATTGAGATAGTTCCATTTGAGTCTACAATTAAAGTGTCAATCTCAATTATCCCTACTCCTGAAACGTCGTAAATCATACTCATAATCTGAACTTATTAATTAATAATTTGATGTGTCTTTATGTTGTGGGCAAACTCTGTCGTTCACCAGTTTCTAAAATCGATATCTAACACCAATAGCTAAATTCTCTTTAAACTGAACTTTCGATCCTGTATCATCATCAGAAATAAAATAGGTCGATATGCTTGTAGTCAAATATTGATTGACGGGAAGGTTTAGAATAAACTGCCAATCCACATCAACATTTTTTGGCGTATTGGAATAACTAGAATAAAATTCAAGCTTGTTTTCTATACTAATATCTTTCGTGACTTTCCACTTGTGCAAAAGCTTCACATAGGCTCCGACCTCTTTCTTTACTTTTTTATCTGCATCTATACCAAATGCAGTTTGATCAATATTAGCAGTATCACTTACGATGGTGTATTTAGCTGTAAAGGGTGAAAGTAAGATAGATAAGTTTTTCTTAGGTCTGTAATCTAAACCGACAGAACCTAGAATGTAGGCTGGAGCAAAAAAGTTTGAAATAAGTTTTCTGCTTCCATCATTAGAGTATTTGTATCCTTTTACAAATTGCGTTTTCATATTCAACATAGATGTGTAATACCATTTCTTAAATGCCAAATGTCCAAACTTAGTATTGAGTTCTAATTTATCCTGATTTTTTCTAAATTTGTTATCACCCGATTTTAAAAGACCATATTGAAAATTAACAGTGTTTTCCCAAGAGGTTTTATTTTTTTTATATTTAGCGAACGATTTAACACCAGATAAAGCAGATATTGAACTTTCTCCACCTGAGGCCCAGTCTTTACTTACATGACCTTGGTTGAAATCTAACTTTACTGTTGTTCCAAACTTCCAAATATCTACGTAACGTCTGTATTTTTTTAGGTTAGCTAGTTTGAAAGCATCAGGCGACATCTTTTTTTCCAATTTTACTTTGGCACCTTTACGTTTGGTGTTTTTAACCGATTCCTGATAAACATCATCATCGTATAAAATGCGGATGTTTTTACCAGGCGTGTTTTGAAGCCAAATACCAATGGAGTCTTTTTCACTTCTCTTAAGCCAAAATCTTTTAAAATCGGTCTTACCATTGTTTATCCAAAAAGCTAAGGAATCGTTCATGGCATTTTTCACAGCGAATGAAACAGAATCACGACTAATCTCTCTTATCCATTGGTGTACCGAATCATTTTCGATATAGTCGAAAAGTTTAGTGTATCTTTTTGAATCATCTTGCAGTTCGAATCTATCAGCTTTCGAAAGGCTATCGCTTTGCTCTAATATTTGATTTTCGAATTCAATCTTTTTAGATAGTTCTCTAAGAGCATCTTCAGTTTGTCTCTTTTCAATATAGGACTTTAAGTAGTTCACCATATTCCTAATACTATCATTCTTTACGTAGTCGAGCAAAGTGTTTACCGCCTTATCAATATTATTATCCTCTTTACTTTTAGCTTCAACTTCAAGCTCGCCAAGTAAATATTTGAAACTAATGTTATTAATATGCTTTAAAGGATCCTTAAATTTTATTGTTTTTATTGAGAAATCGAAATAATTCTTAATTGTAGATTTTGTATGAGCAATTCTATAAAGTGATTTTGGCAATGTGATAGTTTTAATTTGAATAGAATCTTTCTTAATTTTTCTTACGGGAGAAAGATCTGCATTATTATAGACTCCTATGCTATGACTGTTAAAATAGATGGAATCATTAATTGGGGGTACGATTGGTTCTGCCTTACTTTCCGATAAAAATAGAAATCCCAGTTGAAGCAATAGAAGTAAGAGGAAAAGGTTGCGATTCATCTTAATGAGTTTGTCTTAGGTTGTGTGTAAGTTGTAATTGATAATTAAATTATTAGATCAAATTGTTCAGTTCTTATTTTTAATTATCTAAGGAACAAAAATGAGAATAAAATTCATTGGAAAAAAGCAAAATACGAGTATAAATAAGCTCAATCGTTTGCGAAATCTAATGTGAGTATTTTTTTTTGAATTTAAAAAAACTTAAATTTGAGATATTGGTAAAAATTGAGACTATGAAAATGCATAATCGACTTTCGAAACCTACATTGAATAATTTTCTTAATATAAAGAACCGCGACGGATACCACTACTAGTCGTTGGGACATCTATTGTCTACACTCTAGCTTTTAAAAGCTACCCTATTTTTTACAATTTATTGAATACTATTTACAGCTCAAAACTGTAATTGCGTGCTTATATATCTGTTTTTTCGGATGTTTAATTTTTTGGCGCATTTAATTGTAAATCAAATAAGAATGCTTTCCCTTTTATAATGAGAAGATTAATCATACAAATTATTAAAATTTAAAGAATAAAATCATGGAAATTCCATTTGCAGAATCGTATAAAATTAAGATGGTAGAAACCATCAAAAGGAGTACTCGTGAAGAGAGAGAAGAGTGGCTGAAAGCTGCTAACTATAATTTATTCAAATTAAAAAGTGATCACGTTTTTATCGACCTTTTAACTGATTCAGGAACTGGTGCGATGAGTGATAAGCAGTGGTCTGAGATGATGTTAGGTGATGAGTCTTATGCAGGTGCTCGTTCATACTATAAGATGAAAGATGCGCTTAAAAACATTCTAGGTTTCGATCATTTCTTGCCAACTCATCAAGGTCGTGCAGCAGAAAACGTATTGTTTTCTGTATTGGTAAAGGAAGGTAATGTTGTTCCTGGTAACTCTCACTTTGATACAACTAAAGGTCATATTGAGTTTAGAAAAGCTAAGGCAATTGACTGTACTATTGATGAGGCTTTCGATACCGAAATCGATCATCCATTTAAGGGAAACCTTGACCTTGTGAAATTGGAGTCAGTTCTTTCTACTTATCCAAAAGAGCAGATACCGATGATTATTGTTACTGTTACTTGTAATAGTTCTGGAGGTCAGCCTGTTTCTTTGAAAAACATGAAAGACGTTAGAGCTTTAGCTGATAAGTATGAGATTCCTGTATGCTACGATTCAGCTCGTTTTGCTGAGAATGCATATTTCATTAAACTTCGTGAAGAAGGATACCAGGACAAAACAATTAAAGAGATTGTAAAAGAGATGTATTCTTACGCTGATATGGCAACAATGAGTTCTAAGAAGGATGCTATTGTGAATATGGGTGGTTTCATCGGAATGAGAAGCAAAGAGCTTTGGAAGCAAGCATCTACTTATAATATTATGTTTGAAGGATATGTAACTTACGGTGGTATGTCTGGTCGTGATATGAATGCTTTGGCTCAAGGTCTTTATGAGGGTACTGAGTTTGATTATCTTGAGACTCGTATTAAGCAAGTTGAGTATTTAGGTTCTAAGCTTGAAGAGTATGGTGTTCCATTCCAGAAGCCAATTGGTGGTCACGCTATTTTTGTTGATGCAAAGAAGATTTTAAGTCATATTCCACAGGAAGAATTTCAAGCTCAAACTTTAGGTTGTGAGTTGTATCTTGAAGCTGGTATTCGTGGTGTTGAGATTGGAGCAATCTTAGCTGATAGAGATCCTGAAACAAGAGAAAACCGTTATCCAGATTTAGAGTTGTTGCGTTTGGCTATTCCTAGAAGAACGTATACAAACAATCATATGGATGTTATTGCAGCTGCATTTAAGAATGTTTACGATCGTAGAAAAGATATTAAGCATGGTTTTAAAATTGTTGAGGAAGCTCCAATTATGAGACACTTTACAGTTGAGTTAGCTAAAATAGAGTAATACTGAATTACTATATTCAGAAGAGTGAACCTAGAAGGAATAACACAATAAAAAATGAAGCACAAAAAAAGCGAAGATCATCGATCTTCGCTTTTTGTATATCTGAATGAATTGATTACTTCAAGTTCAATTTTGCACGAGTAATGTATTTTTCGATATCACGAGCTTCAGAAGATTTACCGAAATCTTTTTCGATAGTTTCATAAGCAGCTAGTGCATCTTTATAGTTACCTGTCATTTCGTAAGCAATACCTGCTTTTTGAAGGTAAATAGGTGTTGTAAAATTATTGGTGTTAGTAGAGCTTGCAGTCATATAATTTGAAGCAGCTTTTTCGTTATCGCCAAGTTCCATATAAGCATCACCAATTGCAGCTTTTGCTAATGTAGAAAGAATGAAATCTGATGAAGAAAAATCTTCTAAATAGTTGATTGCATTTTGGAACTCACCTAAATGAAGGTAAGAAATACCTGTATAGTAAGCAGATAAATTACCAGCTTCAGTTGATCCGTAATTGTCAATAATGTCAAGGAAACCATCATAGTTACCATCGCCATTTATAGCAAGGTTAAAAGAGTCTATTTCGAAATAACGTTGTGCTTGGAATATTTGTGTTTGAGCATCTAACTCAAGAGGAGCTTTGTAGTATTTTTGGTAAGAAAAGATACCAACTGCCACAATGATAATAGCTAAAGCGATATAAGTTAATTTCTTTTGGTTTTTTTCGATATATTGTTCGGTTCTACCTAAAGCTTCTTCTAAGTTTTCAAAATTATCTTCGTGAGCCTGATTGTTTTTGTTTGTAGACATATTAGAAATATTTAATGTTTTATTTTTTCTAACGCAAATGTAATTTTTTTTGTGAATATTACGATAGTTTTTAGCTAAAAAGTGAATGCCAATTCTATTATGAATAATGAGTGAATTTAAGTCAGTATTTGAATTTATTCGTATTTTTGAGGCGGAATCCAAAATCTGAACATAAATTTAGATCGTTTAATCCTTAAAAGCAAAACCAAAATATATGCACTTAGAGCGTTTGTCCCTTATAAATTACAAGAATATAAAAGAGTTGGAAATTGAGCTTTCGCCCAAAATCAATTGTTTTATAGGTAATAATGGCATGGGGAAAACCAATTTGCTCGATGCGGTTTATTATTTGAGCTTTTGCAAAAGCTACTTTCACTCTACCGATCAGCTTAATATCAAACACGAGGAGCTATTTATGGTTCTCGAGGGGAATTATAAGCGTAAGGAGATGGATGAGTTGATTTATTGTGGTGTAAAACGAGGACAGAAGAAAAACTTTAAGCGCAACAAAAAGGAATATAAAAAGCTATCGGAGCATATCGGACTTTTACCTATTGTGATGGTTTCGCCAGCCGATGTGCGATTGATTACCGATGGGAGTGAGGAGAGACGCAAGTATATGGATAGCGTCATTTCACAGTACGATAGAAAGTATTTGGATGATTTGATTCGATACAATCGTGTGATTTTACAACGTAACAAATTACTTAAGGATTTTGCTCGTCGTGGTAAGTTCGAAGAGGATAGCTTAAGTATTTGGGATGAGCAGATGATTATTCTTTCGGCATCGATATATGAAAAACGTAAAGATTTCTTAAATAAACTTATGCCTGTTTTTCAGGAATACTATAATATCATATCACAAGGGAATGAACTTGTAAAATTGGAATACAAGTCTCAGTTGAATGATCATGAAATGGGAGACCTTTTGCGTCACGCTCGTTTGAAAGATCAGGTTATGCAATACACAACTGTAGGAATTCATAAGGATGACTTAACACTTTCTTTGGGTGATTATCCAATTAAGAAAATGGGTTCGCAAGGTCAGCAGAAAACCTATTTAATTGCTCTTAAGTTGGCACAATTCGAATTTATTAAGAAGCTATCGGACTATAATCCAATTTTATTGCTCGATGATATTTTCGATAAGTTAGATTCAGAGCGTGTAGAGCAAATTGTTCATTTAGTATCGGAAGAGCGTTTTGGACAAATTTTCATTTCAGATACGAATCGCGATCATTTGGATCAAATTCTATCTTCTTCAGATCTGACTTATAAGTTATTTGTACTAGATGGGGGAGTCGTTACAAATCTCTAAATCTCCAAGTCTGCTTTTATTGAGAATCGGAATTATGCACTAACCTTTTTACTTTATTCTTTTACCTTATTATCTTTATCCTTAAAAATATGCGCCGATCGAAAGAACAGAAAATAGATAAACTTGTTAAGCTTGTTTTAAAAGAACAGGGCTTAGATGTGAAACTAAAAGAGTTGGAGCTGATTAAGACTTGGGAGAAAGTGATAGGCAAGAATGTGTCGAATGCCACAACCAACCTTTATGTCAAGAATAGAAAACTATTTGTTGAAGTACGATCATCCATTGTTCGAAACGAGTTAATGTTGATAAAAACAGGATTGATTCAGGCTCTTAATAAAGAAGTTGGTGAGAAAATTATCGACGATATTGTAGTAAGATAAAAAAGGTTTAAAAAGCCACATAGCCTTTTAAACCTTTTCAATATCTTTTTCTGATGTGTGGTTAATAAATTTCGAAGCCAGAAAAGTGGAATGCACCTTCGATATAAGCATTTGCATCACTGTCAGAACCATGAACGGCATTTCTCGACATTGACTCAGCAAACTGCTTACGAATTGTTCCTTCTTCAGCCTCGGCAGGATTCGTTGCACCAATCAATTTTCTGAAGTCAGCAACCGCATTTTCTTTCTCAAGAATAGCAGCTACGATTGGTCCTGAACTCATAAAATCAGTCAAATCGCCATAGAATGGTCTCTCTTTATGAACTTCGTAGAAAACCTCTGCTTGTTCTTTGCTGAGTTTCGTATATTTTAAGGCTGCAATTCTAAAGCCACCCTTTGTAATTGCAGCTAAAATATCACCAATATACCCATTGGCTACAGCATCTGGTTTTATCATTGTAAAAGTTCTATCACTTCTCATAATTCTTCTATTTTGGTTAGTGAAACAAAATTAATCAATCTAAATAAAATTGCAAGAAAAATGAGTTTGATCTTCTAATTATCTGGTAGAGCACTATGTTAGACGATTTACTTGATTGTTTAGCTTTAAAAATAAGCTGATAAATTGTCGGGCTTTAAGGTATTTAAAGTCTGTCTTATGTTGATTTAATTCGTGTGAGATTTATTCCATATTTTTTTAAAATAATGAGTAATTTAGCAAACTTGAATTTAGAGAGAGAAAAATAAGATCATGCAAAACAGAATAAATTTAGAATTGAGCTTATCAGCCAAAGATTATATACTAAAAGCGAATCAAATTATCATTGTTCCTCATGCAGGTCCTGATGGTGATGCGATAGGTTCGTCGTTAGCACTAATGCGCTATTTAAAAAAGCTTGGAAAGCAAGTGAAAACGATTTGCCCTAATGCCTATCCAGAATTTTTAACTTGGTTGCATGGTGAGGACGAATTGGATGTTTTTGAGAAAGATGAAGAAGCTTGCACAACTTATATTAATGAATCTGATTTGATTTTTATTCTTGATCACAATTCATTTAAGCGATCGGGTGAGGTAGGTAAGTTGTTGGAGAAACATGCAGCTGCTAAAATCATGATTGATCATCACCCAGCGCCAGAGGATATAGCTGATATCACAATCTCTGATACGGCTATGTGTTCAACATGTGAGATGGTGTATGAATTTATCGGTGCTATAGGAGGAAACGATAAAATTGATAAAGATATTGCAGAATGCCTTTATACAGGAATTATCACCGATACAGGAGGTTTAAGTTATAATTCGTCGAATAAGCGAATTTATGAGATTGTTGGAGATTTAATGGCTAAGGGAATTGATAAAGCTAAGGTTCACGATAAAATTTACGATAATTACTCGGCTCACCGAATGAAACTGTTGGGTTATTGTTTGAATGAGGGTATGGAACTATTTTCAGAATATGAAACTGCTATTATTCATTTAACTAAGGATACTTTAGCTTCTTTTGAATATCAGGATGGCGATACTGAAGGGTTCGTGAACTATCCTTTATCGATTAAAGGAATTAATATCTCGGTTATTTTCATGGAGAAGGATGATTGTGTGAAGATTTCTTTCCGATCAAAAGGCGATATTCCAATCAACCAAATGGCTCGCGATTTCTTTAGTGGTGGTGGGCATATTAATGCGGCAGGTGGTCGTACTTTTGAGAGTATGACAAAAGCCATAGAGAAGTTTAAAAAAGAGTTACCTGCTTTTTATAAAAGCTTGTAATTTCCTATCGATATTAACAAAAATGAGCCCACTCTTTCAGTAAACCCTAGATAGTCCAACCCGCCGTATACGAGAATCGCTTGGTTTATGCTGAGTTTGTCGAAGTATTTGGTGGTGTGGAAGGACGAAACGGGAATTAATCCCGTTTCTCTTATCCTATTAATATATTGAGATTAATTCAGTTTACCTACTGCTTGTTTTATTCTTGCGATTGCTTCTGTCATAACCTTCTCGCTAGTAGCATACGAAAGTCTTAAACAATTTTCAGCCCCAAAAGCTTCACCTGTTACTGTAGCAACTCTAGCCTCTTCTAATAAGTATAGGCTTAGGTCAGTCGGTGTATTTATCGTTTTATCATTCCATTTCTTTCCAAATAAGGCTGAAACATCAGGGAAAAAGTAGAAAGCACCGTCTGGTTTATTAAGCTTAAATTCAGGGATCTGACTTAATAGGTCAAAAGCAATTTTTTGTCTTTGTTTAAAAACTTTTTTCATCTCAAGAGTGCAAGATTGATCTCCATTGAAAGCTTCTACAGCCGCCATCTGAGCTATTGTAGATGCTCCAGAAGTTATCTGACCTTGTAGTTTATTACAAGCTTTTGAGATCCATAGAGGAGCCGCTAAGTAGCCAATGCGCCATCCAGTCATGGCATATCCTTTTGATACACCATTAATCACGACAGTGCGATCTTTTAATTCTTCGAATTGTGCTATACTTTCGTGACCATCAACATAGTTAATGTGCTCATATATTTCGTCTGATATAATAAGGATATCGGGGTACTTTTCGAAAACCTGAGCTAAAGCTTTTAATTCTTTCTTTGAATAGATACTTCCAGTTGGATTACTAGGAGAACTAAAAAGGAAGGCTTTTGTTTTAGGCGTAATGGCTGCCTCCAGTTGTTTCGGTGTAATTTTAAAATCTTGATCTATTCCTGCAGGAATAAATACATTCGTACCTTGAGCTAATTTTACAATTTCAACATAACTTACCCAGTACGGACTGGGTATAATAACCTCATCACCCAAATTAACTACAGACATGATAACGTTAAAGATTGATTGCTTAGCACCATTTGAGACAACAATTTGTTCTGGCGTAAATTCTAAATTATTATCGCGCTTAAGTTTGTTGCAAATCGCTTCTCTCAGTTCTTGAAATCCTGGAATTGGTGAGTAATATGAATAGTTATTTGTGATAGCATTGTGAGCCGCTTCCTTAATATGAGTAGGCGTTTCAAAATCGGGTTCTCCCACGCTTAAATTTATCACATCAATTCCTTGAGCTTTCATATCTCTACTTTTTTGAGACATAGCAAGGGTTGGTGATAATTCCATTGAAGTAATACGATTCGAAAGTTTTAACATTGTGGCTGTTTTTTTATGGTTTTGTAAAATAGCTTGATACTTTTGTAGTAATCAAAATTTTAAATTGAGGTACAAATGTAATCTTTTAAAATAACTCAAACGTTTGCGTAAGTGTGAGTCTTTCTAAGTTTATATCGATGGACATTTCAATCTCAATTATGAATTAAAAGATGTGTTGCTGAATTTTGCTGAATGTGAGGTGATTATAAATTTGTTTAAGCCATGGGTTTTTAATGCAAACGATATTATTTTTATTTAGTATGAATTATAAGGTGCAGTGGACATGTTCTGCAATTTGATGTCAATAAATAAATCTGGTTTAATTCAATTTTATATACTTATTATGCTTGAACTATTAAAGTACACTCTACCTGCCTTGGTTGTGTTTGCAACGGCTTATTTTCTAATTCGCGCTATGCTGATAAAGGAAGAGAAGAAGATGAAGTTAGATGTCTTCTTAAATAATCAGAAGGCTATAACGCCAATTCGCTTGCAAGCTTATGAACGTCTTATTATTTTATTGGAGAGAATTCATCCAGAATCTTTGGTGATTCGCGAAAATCAGGCTGATATATCCAATCAGCAACTTCATCAAGTTTTGTTGACCATGATTAGGGGAGAGTTTGAGCACAACCTTTCGCAACAGTTGTATGTAACCCCTCAGGCTTGGATGTTGATTAAAGCAGCAAAAGAGAGCCTTGTGCAATTGGTTAATGCAGAAGCTTTGCAGTTAGTTCCTTCCGATAGTTCTATCAACTTAAGTAAAGCAATAATTGAAGCCCACATGCAGGATAAGAATTCTGCTCACGCAGAAGCTATTACTTTTTTGAAAGAAGAGGTTCAAAGTTTATTTTAGGATTGAAATAGAACTTTCTTAGTTTAATCATAGTCAATATCAGTCTACTCGGAATAAAATGACTATTTTTGCGCAAATTTCTACAAATAAAAAGAGAGTATGAGTTCATTTGAAGACATCAAATTAAGTAAGCAAATATTAAACGCACTTGCCGATGCAGGTTTCGAAAAAGCCACTTCAATTCAGGAAGAAGTGTTTTCGCCTGTTCGCTCTGGTAAAGACGTGATTGGTATTGCACAAACAGGTACGGGAAAAACCTTGGCTTATCTGATGCCTATTCTTATGAAGTTAGGTTATGCTCAAGGAATGGATCCTAGAGCACTGATTGTAGTTCCTACTCGTGAACTTGTTGTTCAGGTTTGTGAAACGATTGAACTTCTAACTCCTTATTTGAATCTTAGAGCTCTAGCACTTTATGGTGGGGTAAATATCAATACGCAGAAAGAGCAAATTTATGAAGGTGTCGATATTATAGTTGCTACACCAGGTCGATTGATGGATATTTATATGACCCGAATTCTAAAGTTTACAAATATTAGAACTTTAGTGATTGATGAGGCTGATAAAATGATGGATTTGGGGTTTATGCCTCAGCTTAAGGCTATCTTCGAGATTCTACCGGAAAGACATCAAAACCTTTTGTTTTCAGCAACTTTCTCAGATATTGTTGCAAAATTAGCTGATGATTTTTTAGTGTCACCTCAACGAATTGAGGTTGCTCCACAGGCAAGTACTGTTGAGAACATTCATCAGAAACAATACCATGTTAAGAATATTTTGAGTAAAGTGAGTCTCTTAAAACATTTACTTGAAGATGAAGAAGTTTTTAATAAGGTGATGATTTTTACTGAGACCAAAAGAAATGCAGATAGAATTGTCGATCGTTTGGAATCTGTATTGGGTGATAATTTAAGTGTGATTCACGGTAATAAAGCTCAGACTACACGTTTGAATGCATTGAATTCATTTAAGGAAGGAAGAGCTCGCGTGTTGGTTTCGTCTGATGTTGCAGCTCGTGGTATCGATATCGAGAATGTGAGTCATGTGATTAACTTCGATATGCCAAATAATTACGTGGAGTATGTTCACCGTGTTGGTCGTACAGGTCGTGCTGATAAAACAGGTACTGCTATTAGTTTTGTGAGTATTGATGAAGAGGAATTAATGGAAAAGGTTGAGGCTTTAATAGGGAAGCCTGTGTTATTGGAAGAAATTCCTGAAGGGGTTGAGTTAACTTCTCAACTTTTGGAAGATGAGAAGAAACAGACACGAAATGTTAGAGTCAAAATGGCTACTAAAAAGGGAAGTGGTTTCCATGAAAAATCAGCTAAAAACTCTAAAACACCTTCAGGATCGAAAGGCTTAATGAAGCAGAGAGAGAATTCCAAAAGAAATGCTAAGCGAAATGCGAAAAGAAAGAAGAAATAATCTTTCTTAAAATATTAATCTTGTTATCAAGCTACTTTATAGTTTTATATCAGAAGATCATATAAAAGCGTTCAATTCAATTGAGCGTTTTTTTTACTTTATGTTATTTTCATTAGGTTTGATATCTAAAATCAGTTAATTATAAAAACATAAGAATATGCAGTATTTAGAATGCGTTCTTAAAGGCCCTAATCAGTGGTGGAAATATATTTTAGTGCCATTTTTGACTTTTTTAGCTCAAGGGATTTTAGGTATGATACCTTTATTTGTAGTTATTGGAATCGCCAAAGTGATGAATGATGGTACAGGTGATTTTAGTAATATGCTTGATTTTAAAGCTCAGG
>JADGEF010000093.1 GCA_016744515.1 Marinifilaceae bacterium
TGTATAATATATAGATTTCATAAGATTAATATTTACAAGGTGAAAATGTGATTTTTAGTTTTGAACAATTTGCTTTCTAACCTGATTAATGAAGATTTGATTTTCTTCTTCGGAATGTAGCGTGAAGAAATACGACATGATTCGTTCGAGTTGCAAAATGCTCAATTGGAAATTATAATCCGCATTGGCTTGTTGTTGCTGAGCCTGAAAGTAAGCTTGCTGAGAATCGATTAAGGATGTAATGCCAATTGCTCCATTTGAATAGGAAACTTGCATTAACTCCAAACTCTCTTTGGCAGCCTCGGTTGAAACCTTTGATAGCTCTATATTGGAAAACTGACTAACGATAGACAGAATAATATCATTGATATTTCTTTTGATGGATACAATGGCATCATCTCTCTGAATATTTAATTGGTCGCGTTGTATAAACGATTTTTGTCGGTTTATATTTCTTTGGTTCTTTTGAAAAATTGGAAGACTCACCTGTACACCAACATTATAATAACCATCAGGAGCACCCGCAAAACCAGTTGGGTATTTAGTGCCTTCGCCACCTCTACTGAAAGTGTGGTTGTATTGTCCTTGCAAACCAATTGTTGGTAGAAATTTACTTCTTTGATAAAGCATTGCTGATCGTTTGCTTGCGCTGATATTGTGTTGCAATGATTTTAACTCGTGAGCATTCTCAATGGCTTTTCCTTCAACAATACGAGTGAATTTTTCTCTTAAGAATGGGTCATCAAGCATATTAAAAAACTTGAAATCATCTTTATCACCAGGATTCTTAAAATCTTCATTAAGAACATCAATTTTTAGTCCGATAGGGTTATTTAGAATTTGATTCAACTCATTGAAAGACTGATTGAGTTGCGTATAGCTATTGACAATGTTTTGTGTTGCCATAGCCAATTCACTTTTCCATCTCAAAACATCAGACTTTCCTGTTTGTCCTGCATCATATTTTTGCTGAGCAATTTCATAATTCTGACGAGTAACCCGTAGATTTTCATTGTTTATTAAAAAATTAGCTTTGGCAATTAGAGCATTATAGTAAGCTACTCCCGCATTTAAGATGGCATCTTTTTCTTTCGAATTGTAGTTTTCCTTAGTCGCCTTCTTAAGTTCTGTTTGAATTTTGATATTGGCACTAGCTTGCTCAGAGAAAATTAGTTGTTCGAATTTAATATTTCCCGATGTGCTGTATTCAGGATTCGATCCATTAGAGATTTTTGCAAGTTCAGGATCTAAATATGCTCCGCTAATCGAAGTTGATAGATCTGGCAGATATTCACTTTTCGAAAACTTTAGTTCTTGACTAGCCAGTTCTATATTCTTTTGCTCAGCTTTTAAGTTCAAATTCTGATCTAGCACCTGCTCCATAACCTCATGAAGGCTATACTGTTTTTGAAAAGAAATTTGGTTGGCATTCCCAACAATATTAGTTCTTAGAAGGAAACTGTATTTAATTGGAAAGTTGATTTGAAAAGCTGTTTCGATATTTAGTGACAGTTTTGCCTCTATGTCCATATAGATAGGAAGCTGAGCTAAATTATCTCCATGCACAGCCGATTCAATATTCAAAGCAATTCGTCTGAAAAATTGATCCAGATTATTAATGGGTTGAGAAGTCAGAAGAATGCCATAATCAGAAAAGTGATCGTCGATAGATGTGAAGCTAGGCAGTTTCCGTTCGTTAATCTTATTAACCAAACGTGCTTGCTCATCTTTACTGAAAAACAGTCCACCAGATAGGTAAACCGCATCAAGCGATTCTAATTTGCCATCAATATCATTAGCTTGATTGATAGTGATAAGAACATACTCAGCTTCTATCGTTTTGAATATTTCATCTAGGGTTTTCTTAACAGGATGTATTTTAGTTAAGTAATCGTCAACTATAATTCCAATCTTCTTAAAAGGGAATATTTCCTTAAACTGCAACAAATCCCTTTTATACGATTTGGGAGTCAGGATATAAGTCAAGTTAGGAATATTGGAGCTAAACTGTCCCTCAGGAAAAGTGATAAAATCATCGTTAATAACGCCAAAAAGAATGACAGGCTTTGGGAACACCTTGTTCTTAGCAATCACATAGTTGTTGACTGATCCGAAAGAAAGGATTAGATCGACATCAGGCGATTGAAGCATTTTTTCATAGTTGTCTTTGGCCTTTTCAAGGTTCAGATCATTAAGTAGAATGAAAGAATCTTTGAATACGATGTTCGCAGATTGGCCTACAACTGATTTAATTTCTTCTTTTAACTGAACGAGAATTTGGTCGGTTTCTGGAATCAGTTTATCACCAAGAATGGCGATGGTATAGTCTTCTTGTTGTTGAGCCCGCCCAATAAAGGATGAGAAGATCAAAAGAAGCAAGGTGATTTTGTTCTTCATGTTTAAATACATTTAGAATGGAAAATTGGTTTTCTTAGTTGTGTTTTTATAATTGCAAGGCAAAACTAAAAAGTATTAATGTACATATAATTAAAAAGATACCCAAGTATCTTAATTTATCGATGAAGCGTATTTTTTATGGACTGAACTTTATTGGTTCAACCATTTTTTGAAATCAGAGGCTTTGGCTTTACTCACAATTAAATCTCCATCGAAGGGTGGTTCTGTTTTAATTTTTAGTTTGCCATTGAAATAGTAGTCTATTCTCTTTATAGAGTTTCTTTGCAAGATGAATTGACGGTTAATGCGATAAAAATCAACAGGATTTAAATCATCTTCAAGTTGTTCCATTGTATGCGTAATAATATAAGATTTCCTTTCGAAGGTAGCCCCTTTTACAATTCCATTATCAATAAAGAAACCTACTATATCAGGCGTCGCAATCGGATATAGCGCATCTTTATATTGGACTAGAAAAGTTGTTTTGTAGGTTTTAGTAGACTTTGTAAACTCTTGATATAAGTTGTGAAATAAATCTTGATTTGAAGTCTTTCCTTTTTGGTTTTTAAATTTGTTTAAAGCCTGCTCAATTTCTTCTTTTATTAATGGTTTTAGAATGTAATCGATACTATTTACCTTAAAGGCTTTTATGGCATATTGGTCGTAAGCCGTTGTAAAAATGACAGGACTCTTAAGTTCTACATCCTTAAATATATCGAAAGAGATTCCATCAGCTAAATGGATATCCATAAAAATGAGATCGAAATTCTGATACGTCTTGAAAAACTCAATGGACTGATGAACGGTATCTATTCTCTTAATAATTTCAATTGTAGGATCAATTTCAGATAATAGTGAGCATAAATGTTCACTAGCTTCCCATTCATCTTCTATAATAACGACACGCATAATCTAATTGTTTTTAATTGGAATACGAACTGTGAAATTTTCATCTTGTTGTATCTCGATGTCTTTGCCGATTAGATATTGACATCTTCTGGAAAGGTTAACAATACCGTTACCAGTACTTTGAATAAGTGTTTTTCTGAGTCTTAATTTGTGTGTGACCACCAAATATTCATCGATGATATTCACTAATATTTTTAAAGGATTTTTTTCTGATATTTCGTTGTGCTTTATGGCATTTTCAACTAAAAGCTGAATAGATAGAACTGGAATTGATAGATGAAGATCTTTTTTATTTATATCGATGTTAATTTGAAATTTATCTCTGTATCGGATATGAATCAAATCGGTATAATTCTTTAAGAATGCCAACTCTTCATCTATGCTTACTAAATCTTTTTCTTTACTCTGCAATACATACCGGTAAAGCATTGACAAATTGGTAACAAACAGGGTAGCCTTTTCAGGATTAGATCGAATAAGTGAATGAAGTGAATTTAATGAGTTGAACAGGAAGTGAGGATTCATTTGGTTTTTAATCTCGTTCAGCTCACTCTGTATTTTCTCTCTTTTCAAAATTTCTTTATCGATATCGTCATGCTTGCTTTTTTGTTTAAGCTTAAAAATTTCGACAATTAATAGTGTAGCACTCATAATAACTAACCATCCGAATGTTTTCTTATAGAGTTCTTCTCCCATTATAAAAATAGAATCGATCAGACTTTTTCCAATTATATATATCAACAGAGTAGTGATGTAAATTATTAGATTACCAGTAATTAAAATACCCAATGAACTTGAGCGTGATATTTTTGGAAAAAGCTTTGCTTTACGTATAAGGTTGAAATCAAGTAGAAGCCATGAATATGCTGAGATCACAGAAAAACTATATACCCAATTTTTAAAAGTGATTGGGTAGCTGGAGTTGACATCCATAGGAATAAAGCCCATAAGTGTTATTGTGCTTTTTAAGTTGATTCCAAAAGCTATAGTGAATGCTATTAGAATAAGAGTCTTGCCTTTAAACGAAGGTTTTACGATATTTTCCAAAAGAGATTTAATTTTAGAGATGAGCATCCAATTTACAGGTTTTTATGTTTTTAGGAGAATATTATAGGACAAAGGTCAGTTAAAAGCTGAAATATTCATGTAGATTATTTTGTCAAGAAGGAAAAATCGGATTTAAACGGTCTAATTATAGAAGTGAAATGCGATTGTTTGATCGAGTGGTTGATTTTAAATTTTTATGAATTTACGATGAGTTAAGTTTGCTATTATAAAGCCTTTGAGTTTACGCTTCCATTAAGTTTTTCTATCTTTGCACATCGAATTAAAAAAAAAGATATAAAGCTTGGCACGACTTTTAGCTATAGATTACGGAAGAAAACGAGTGGGATTGGCTGTAAGCGACCCGATGCAAATTATTGCAAACGGTTTGGATACAGTTCATGCCAAAGATGTTTTGGATTACATTCAGAAATATATGGAGACCGAAGAGCTTGAGTGTATTGTTGTTGGGTATCCTAAGCAGCTGAACAACGAGGATAGCGAATCGATGAAATATTTGAAGCCTTTTCTTGGGCAACTAAAGAAGAGATTTCCAGATATACCTATCGAAATGGTTGATGAGCGTTTTACATCTAAAATTGCTTTTCAGACGATGATTGATGGTGGAATGACCAAAAAGCAAAGACGTGATAAGGCGGTTATCGATAAAATTAGTGCAACCATTATACTACAGTCGTATATGGAAGCAAAAAGAAACATGTTTTAATAAATTATCAATTGGCATAGTTCAGTTGACTTAAGCAGTAAAGAATGATTTTACCTATTACAATATACGGGCATCCAGTTTTACGAAAAGTAGCGAAGGATATCGATAAGGATTATCCAGATTTGGAGAAATTTATGGCTGATATGTGGCAAACCATGTATTTTTCTGATGGAGTTGGATTGGCTGCTCCACAAGTTGGGCGATCAATTCGTATGTTTGTGCTCGATTGCTCAAACTTTGAAGATGAGGAGCCAGAGTTGGAAGGTTTCAAAAAGATGTTTATCAATGCTCAAATTACAGAACGTAATGGTGAGGAGTGGAGCATGTCGGAAGGATGTTTGAGTATTCCTGGGCTTAACGAAGATGTAGATCGACCAGAGACGATTCGCATTGAGTATTACGATGAGAATTGGGCGTTTCATGAAGAAGAGTATTCAGGTTTTGCAGCTCGAGTTATTCAGCACGAATACGATCATTTGGAAGGTATCATGTTTACCGATCATTGTTCGCCACTTCGTAAGCGTCTTTTAAAATCGAAGTTGACAGGTATATCTAAAGGTAAGTTCGATGCTAAATACCGATTTACTTTAGCCAAATAAAAATATAGTTTATACACGAAGTAAATATCTATAACATAATTCCAAAATCCTTTTACTCTTTTGAGTTTGAGGATTTTTTTTGATTTAAGCATATTATTTATTAACTTAACTTTTCTTTAAGTATGATTTAGATATATGTATTTCAGAGAGTTTTTACACACGGTACCTTTTATTCGATTACTACTTCCGTTTATTATCGGAATTATTTTGGCTGAATTCTACACCCTAGAAAATTGGATTCTTTATACATCAATTACTTTATCATTCATAACTCTCATCGTATATCAATCAATTCCCGTTTTTAGAAAAACGTATGCCTACACTTTTATTTATGGCATTTTTATTTTCCTCTTATGCCTAAGTGCAGGTACTGTTCGTGTCAATTCCTCAAAGGCGAGTATGCGCTTGTCCTCTGCCGATTCGATAAGTGCATTTAAGGGGCGTATAAAAGCTAGCCCAAATGAGAAACCAAAATCTATAGCCTGTGTTTTAGATCTAGAAAAGGTTTACAAGAATAAGACTTGGGAAAAGTCCAATGTTCAAGTTTTATTGTATTTGGCTAAAGATTCAATTTCAAAATCATTAAGTATAGGTGATGAAATACTGGTGTCGTCTAAACTAGATAGAGTTAAGAATAATGGTAATCCCAACGAATTCGACTACGCTAAATATCTACAACATCGTTATATCATGTATACTACTTATGTGAGAAGATCATCCTGGAAATTAGTAGAGAAAAATGAGACCATGGATATTCGAAGTTTAGCCGATTCATGGAGGCGGAAATTATTAGGTACGTACAAAAGAGTTGGATTAAAGGAAGAGGCGTATGAGATTTTAGCGGCTTTAACTTTGGGGGCTCGCGAGGAAGTTTCGGACGATGTGAAAACGGTATGGACGGCAGCCGGAGCGACTCACGTCTTAGCAGTTTCGGGGCTACATGTTGGAATCATATTTGGAGTAATGCAATTTCTCTTGAGTTTTCTTTCTGGTTCAAAACTCGGACGCTTTATTCGAGCAGTTCTACTTATACTTTGTTTGTGGTCTTATGCCTTAATCACGGGTTTGTCTCCATCGGTAATGCGTGCGGCAAGTATGTTTTCTATTCTAGCTCTTGCACTCATGATAAACAGGAAGGGAACGATTTATAATTCATTGATGATTTCGGCATGTGCACTTCTCCTTTACGATCCATTTGTTTTGTTCGATGTGGGATTTCAGTTCTCCTATCTGGCTGTTATAAGCATTGTTTTCTTCCAGCCTAAGTTCGAAAATTTGTTTGAAGTTCACCCTTTTGTTCTGCGTTGGTCTTGGAAACTATTTACAGTCTCGTTGGCTGCTCAGGTGGGTACATTCCCATTGGCTGTATATTACTTTCATCAGTTTCCATCGTATTTTTTCCTATCGAACTTTGTCATTATTCCTGTTGCTGGATTGTTAATTTATGGTTCTGTTTTATTACTGATCTTCTCGGAAATCGATTTTCTATCGAAGTGGTTTACATATGGTCTACAGCACTTTGTTGAATTTATTCATTGGTTGATTTTTCAAATTCAGGCTCTACCAGGTGCTTTAATCGAAAGAATTACATTTTCATCCATTCAAGTTGTATTACTTTATGGTTTAATCATCGGATTAACTCTATTTCTTTGGTGGAAGAAAAAGCAGGCTCTATTTGCAAGCATTGTAATTTTAATCGCTTTTCAGCTAATCAATATTTCTGATAGATATCATTCTCAAGCGAGTGAACTAATCGTGTTTAATGCTAATAAACAAACAGTAATCTGCATTAGAGATGGACAGAGTGTGCTCGTATTGAGTGATACAATTCTAAAAGAGAAACAGAAGAACCGTTTGATTTATCCATATGCAATGGCAAAAGGAGTGAAACATTATACCTATGAAATATTGAAAGAAAATGAGATTCGTGTGATAAATGACAAAAGGTTCGCCATATTGGGGAATTCAGCTTTGAAAGATGATATCAAGGATTTAGACCTAGATTATCTGATTTTGAGGAATAATGCCAAAGGATATGAAACATTTGCAAACGAATTTGAAGGCAAACTTCTTATAAGAGATGCTAGTAATTATAAGGTGAGAAATGAGACCTTGGGGAAAGATATTTGGGAGACTAAAAAGCAAGGGTCTTATATGATTTCATTGGAGAAAAAATGAGGTCTCACCTTTTTGAGACCATATTTTATTTATAATTTGAATTGTAATCCAAAGGAAAGTCTTTGAGAACCTAATTGCTTAGGAACTATTGGAATTTTTTTGTGACGAATGAAATCAAAATCGTAACTGATACTAATGTTAGCTTTTTCATGAGCTCTGATTAGTAAACCAGCCATTAAGCCTACTGTTATTTCAAAAGGGCGGTGATAGTTTATGCCATAAGCAAACTTGGGTATGAAAGTTCTTTCGGGAGAGATGTATTCCAATTGAATAGGAATTATATAATCTACATCTTCTTTAATAACATCTTCTATTTTATTGCTTTCATAATTATATATCTTGCCTACATTCATTTCGTAAGGTGTGCGTATAATACCCGTTCTTAGATATAGTTTTTCATTTACTCTAGGAAGCCAAATATTCGCTATGATACCTGCTTGAAAATAGTTTTTAGAAAGTATGGATAGATTTTTATATTTGATAAAACCTACTGTAGGTTCAATGTAAATTGTAATAGGAAATTTTTCTTTTTGATAGGTGATGCATTTAATTTCATTACATACGATATCATTGTACGTCTCAATAAGTTCTGTAAGAGGATTGTGACCTGGTTTTACTAAACTCTCAATCCTTTTTCTTAAAGTAGGAGCATCTTTCAGGTAAATTAAGAGTATGCCATTGTGTTTATTTGATTTTATAAGATAAGTTGCGCCGTCTCTTTCAATAATTTCTTCTGAATAGGGTAGTCTTTTAATTCCCAATTCATTATTGCCAACATAATAATTACCATATAATTGGTTTTCCCTGTTGTAGTATAAGCTTGTTTGTCCTTCAACAAGGAGTTCAAGGAACTTGTACTTGCCATTAATTTTTTTTGAAACAAAGTATTTATTGTCTGTAAGGCGGTATGCAATAATAGAGTTGGGCTTGAATTTTGTAATCTCTTTAGAATTGATTTCTCGAAATCTGCAAATTTCACTCATGCTAATATCTCCTCTAGAGTCAATTTCCCCTCTAAGAGTATCACCAACTTCCCTTATGACATAACCCTGTTTAAAATTAGATTGAGCATGTAGAATTCCAGATAGGCAAATGAATCCTAGGATAATAATGGTTTTTAGTTTCATGTACAGAATGGTTAAGGTTAGGTGTTTAGTTTTTTTTTATTTGTGTAAATATATATGATATTGTTAATAAATATTAAAGAGGGGGTAATTTGTTATGGTTCTAAATTGTTTATTGAAGCTTAAGATTAAGTTCATGCAATAATGCATTTAGTATGGTTAATCCAATGCTATGTATATTATTTTGGCATATATGCAGTATATTTGAATGATATTGTTTTATTTTGCCGTTTCGTTTTTGATCATCAATACAAGAAACTACTCGTTGATCAAAGAAGTTCAAATTAAACACCGCTATGAAGATTGTAATTGCTGGAGCAGGCGCAGTAGGTACTCACCTGGCAAAAATGCTTAGTCATCAGGATCATGATATTATTTTGATTGACAGTGATGAAGAAAAGTTGAAACTGATTGATTCTCATTTGGATCTGTTGACTATTGTTGGATCAAGTTCTTCTATAAAGGATCTGAAAGAAGCCAATGTGAAGAAAGCAGATTTGTTTATTGCTGTAACCCAATCAGAGGAAATTAATATCATATCGAGTTTGCTCGCAAAGAAGCTTGGTGCTAAGCGAACGATTGCTCGTATTGATAATCAGGAATACTTAATTCCAGAAAATAAGGCATTTCTAAATAGTTTAGGTATCGATGAATTTGTATATCCTGAACGATTGGCTGCAAAGGAAGTTATTAATTACTTATCTCGTTCTGGTACTCGTCAGATGTATGAATTCTCAGGTGGTAAATTGTTGCTATATGGTATAAAAATTAGCAGCAAGTCAGTTATCATGGATAAAACCTTAGCCGAGATTTCAAAATTGACGGGCGACGATGATTATAGAGCTGTAGCGATAAAACGTGATGGAGAAACCATTATTCCACGTGGTCATAATCGATTTATGCGAGGCGATTTAGTTTTTGTTATCAGTAAATCTGAGAGCATCGATAAAGTGATGACTCTAGCTGGGAAACAGAAGTATAGTATAAAAAAGGCCATGATTCTAGGTGGTAGCCGTATTGGTTTTAAAACGGCTCATGAACTTGAACATAGCTTAGATCTTAAATTACTTGAAATAGATAAGAGTAAAAGTATTAAGCTAGCTGATGCATTAGAAAAAACTTTAGTTATTAATGGCGATGGTCGTGATATGGATTTGTTACGCGAAGAGGGAATCCAAAAAATGGACGCTTTTGTTGCTGTAACGGGAAATTCCGAAACAAATATTCTTGCTTGCTTATTGGCAAGTAAAATGGGCGTAAAGCGTACAATTGCTGAGGTTGAAAATATTGATTATATCGACCTTGCCGACAGTATTGGAGTCGGTGCCATGATTAATAAAAAATTATTAGCTGCAAGTTATATTTACCGATTTACGATGGATGCTGATGTGCAACATTGTAAATGGCTAACCGTTTCAGATGCTGAGGTTGTTGAACTTGTTGTACAACCTAACTCTAAGATTACAATGGGTAAATTGAAAGATATCGATTTCCCTGAGGATGCTAATATTGGTGGTATTATTCGTGGGGATGAAGGTATTATTGTTACTGGTGACACTCAAATCCAAGAAGGTGATCAAGTTGTTGTTTTTACAATGCCTTCAGCGATTAAGAAAGTTGAAAAGATTTTTAAATAGTTTGAAATTGAATTTAAGCTGTGATTAGAAAAAAAATAATATTCAACATCCTTGGAAAGCTACTAGTTGGAGAAAGTGTCTTTCTTTTTCTTTCCTTATTAGTTTCTTTCATCTATCAAGAGTCAGATACACGGGCTTTTCTTTATTCAGGATTGATTACTTTTGCTGTGGGAGCATTGAGTTACCTTTTTTCCAAGGGCGTTAAGAAAGATATGGGAAAGCGTGAAGGCTACATTATTGTTAGTCTAGTTTGGGTTGTTTTTTCTATTTTTGGATGTTTACCTTACCTGTTTAGTGGTTCAATCGCTTCGGTTACTGATGCCTTTTTCGAAACCATGTCTGGTTTTACAACTACAGGTTCATCTATATTGAATAATATTGAAGAGCTTCCTCATGGTATTCTTTTTTGGCGATCGCTTACGCAGTGGTTAGGCGGGATGGGTATTATTGTGATGTTCTTAGCTATATTACCAACTCTAGGTATTGGAGGTAGAGAGCTTTTCGTTGCAGAAGTCCCAGGACCAGCTCCTGATAAACTGACGCCAAGAATTAAGGAGACTGCTCGTAATCTGTGGGGCTTATACGCCTCTTTTACAGCTATAGAATGTATACTGCTAGTACTTGGCGGTATGTCTTTCTTCGATGCTGTAAACCACTCTTTAACAACAATGGCAACTGGTGGCTATTCAACCAAGCAAGCGAGTATAGGCTATTTCGATTCGGCATATATACAATATGTCATTATTGCTTTCATGTTTATTGCGGGTACAAATTTTACGCTTTCATATGCTGTGCTTACTGGTCGATTTCGTAAGGTATTTAAAGATGAAGAGCTCCGATTTTATTCCTATGTGATTCTATTGTTCACAGCAATTATTTCTGGAGTAATTATCTTGACTTCAAATATGGGCTTTGAGGAAGCTTTCCGAGATGCCCTATTTACTGTTGTTTCTATTATAACAACGACTGGATATGCTACTGCAGATTACTTGTTGTGGATGCCATTTTTAGGCATGTTAATTTTCGTATTGATGTTTGTTGGAGGTTCTGCTGGTTCAACTGGTGGAGGTGTGAAAGTTGTTAGAATTTTACTCTTGTTTAAGAATAGTTTTTATGAATTAAAAAGACTGATTCACCCTAATGCTGTAATCCCAACGCGGTATAATCAACGTGTAGTTGATGAACGAACAGTAACGAATATTCTTGCCTTTTTTGTTTTCTATATCATCATCGTTATGTTTTCAACTGTCGTGATGTCTTTTTGGAGTGCAGATATTTTCTCAGCCTTAAGTGCTGTTGCAACAACGCTAGGTAATATTGGACCAGGCTTTAGTGAAATTGGACCGATGGAGAATTTTTCTAAATTACCAGACTTCGCAAAATGGTTTCTATCTTTCTTAATGCTTTTAGGACGTCTAGAACTCTTTACGGTATTAGTATTGTTCTCACCATCTTTTTGGAAAGAATAGGTTGTCAAAATATGAGATACAAAAAAATGCAGCTTTAAATGCTGCGTTTTTTGTATCTGGTAATTTCTATTTTTAGAGCTGACGTCTTCGAAACTCTGAGCAAACAATAGAGCAAGCAACAGAAACATTCAAAGACTCCGAAGTAGCCTGATTACTTGGGAAATTAGGAATAAAAAGCTTTTTACTCACTAATGGCTTTAATTCTGAAGAAATACCTTTTCCTTCGTTGCCCATAATGATAAAGCCTTGTGTGTTGAGTTTACTCGTGTAAATTGTTTCACCTTCAAGGAAGGTGCCATAAACAGGAAAACTTGTAGAAATAAACTGACTGATAAGTTGGGGTAGATCAGTATAAATAACCTTTACACGTGATAATGCTCCCATGGTAGCCTGAATCACTTTCGGGTTATATAAATCGACCGTGTTTTTTGAACAAAAAACGTATTGAATACCAAACCAATCTGCTATTCTTATAATAGTTCCTAAATTACCTGGATCTTGTACATCATCTAGTAAAATTGAAAGAGATTGGCTTACGTCACTATCCTTGATATCAGAGCACGGAATCTTAAAAACACCAATCAAATCAGACGGTGTTTTAAGACTACTGATTTTTTTAAGATCAGAAGCATCACACTCTACAAACTCTAATTCTTGATTATGCTTTAGTAAATCACTAATATTAGCTTGTTTGGTGTGAATGATATATTTAGATTCTAGCTTCGATTCTAATAAATCGCTAATCAATTTATATCCTTCAGCAACAAAAAGTTGATGTTGATCTCTAAATTTTTTTTTCTGTAAACTACTAATGAGTTTGATCTGATTTTTTGAAAGCACAATATTTTGATTGAATTTTTATTTTTGAGATTACTAATCAGGTAAAATGTTCTTTAAGATAAGTATCTTTGTAGAATTCATAACTAATAATACAATACTCTACTTGAAACCTAATCAGCAATACAAAAATAGTTATTTTTTTCTATCCATAGTTTTAGCTCTGTTTATACTTTCAGGTGCTATTTCATGTTCTACCACTAAATATGTGGGTGAAAAGGAATATCTCTTAAGTAAGGTGAGTGTAAAAGTTGATGATAAATATATTTCCACGAGTGAGCTTAATCAAAATATA
The DNA here is from genome assembly GCA_016744515.1 of Marinifilaceae bacterium. GTDB lineage: Bacteria > Bacteroidota > Bacteroidia > Bacteroidales > Marinifilaceae > Ancylomarina. The sequence continues at coordinate 13,217 of JADGEF010000093.1, forward strand.
AAACAAAAGCCTAACATTAAGATTATAGGTGTTTGGAAGTTTCATTTGGGTTTGTACAACCTTTCTGGGAAAAATAGAGATAAAGGAATTAATAAATGGTTACGCCGTATCGGCGAAGAACCTGTTATTTATGAGGATTATCAAACATATCGCTCTAAAGTGCAACTTGGAATTTATTTAAGGAAAAAAGGGTATTACAATGCTATAATTGAGGATACCGTTATTTTTCGTAGAAAGAAGGCTAAGTTAAAGTTTAAGATTATAGCTGGAGAACCTTATCGATTTAGAAATATTTACGATGAAAAATCTGACTTGCCACGTAATTTTATGTCTCCTTATCAGCATCTTAAGGAAATTAGTGATAGTTCTTTGATTAGACAATACTTGGTTGCCGATTCAATAAATAGTAATATTAAGGCAGGACAAAATGTTGATGCCGATGTTTTGGGAAAAGAGCGTGACCGTATCTCAAAGCTAATGAAGAATAACGGTTACTTTAATTTCTCAAAGGAGTATATTCATTTCATGATGGATAGTGTAGGTAAGAAGAATCAGATGGATGTTTTTGTTGGGATTAAAAAACCTCAGTCTGCTAATGTTAAGCGTAAATACCGTATCAGAAATATTGTTGTTAATTCCGATTACGATACTAAGCCCTTTTTAATGAACGACTCTGTTTATTTGAATAAACTGGATACACTGTTACATGAGAATTGCCAATTCATTTATAAGAAGAAATTGAATATTAAGCCTGATGTTATTATAAACTCATTAGGCTTTCAGCCAGGAAGTCTTTATAATATATCTGAAGTAGAAGATTCCTATAAGAAGCTACAAGCTTTAAATCAGTATAAATTTGTTAATATCCGATTCGAAGTTGATACAAAAGCAGAAAATGAGCTAGAAGGTAGTTTGAATTGCTTTATTCAGTTAACTCCACATAAAAAGCAAGCTTATACTATTGAGCTAGAAGGGACAAACTCATCTGGTAATATTGGGTTTGCAGGGAAAGTGAATTATCAGCACAAAAATTTGTTGCGTGGTGCAGAGGTTCTAGATATTCGCATATCAAACGCGACAGAGACAGTAAAGTCGAATGATAACAAAAATTTCTTTTCTAGAGAATATAGTGGAGAAATTAGCTTGAATACGCCTAAGTTCATGTTGCCATTTCTAAATGCAAATCGTTTCAGGAAGAAATATAATCCTAAATCAAGATTATCTTTGGCATATAGCTATCAGAAGCGACCAGATTATACCAGAACACAAGCTGATGCGAGTTTCGGTTATAATTGGAAGTCATCTAAGTATTTGACTCATAAATTGAATCTGATAGAATTGAGTTTTGTTGAGGTTAAGAATTTGAGTCAAGATTTTATAGATAATATTAACAATTTGTATATTGCAAATTCATTTACAGATCACGTTATATCTACTACACGTTACTCTTTAGTTTATAACAATCAGAATTTGAATAAGTTGAGTAACTATAGCTACTTACGTTTCAATTTTGAAACTGCTGGAAATACTTTAAAAGCCATCGATCAACTTTCTGGTTCTAAAAAGAACTACGATTATAATAGTAGTGGTGAACTTGAAGGAACTTATTACGATCTTTTTGGGATTCGTTATGCTCAGTACTTAAAAGTTGACATTGATTACCGCTACAATTGGCACTTAAATAAAGCGAATTCTTTAGTGGGGCGCTTATTTCTGGGCATAGGGTATGCGTATGGAAATCTAGAAGTTTTACCATTTGAAAAAAGTTATTTTTCGGGAGGAGCAAATGGAATTAGAGCCTGGCAGGTGAGATCTCTGGGACCAGGTTCTTATTCAAATGACGAAGCTGTATATCCTAATAATACTGCCGACTTTAAGTTGGAAGGAAATTTAGAATACCGATTTAAGTTAATTTGGAAATTTGAAGGAGCCATGTTTGTAGATGCTGGTAATATTTGGGCAATTTCACCTAAAGATGATCGTCCAGGTGCAAAATTTACGCCAAAGGATTTCTATAAAGAGGTTGCAATAGGAACAGGAATTGGAGCCCGTATTGACTTGAATTTTATACTTTTCAGATTGGATTTAGGACTCAAATTGAGAGATCCATCATTAGTTGGGAACAAGCGCTGGATTATTGGGAATCGTACTTTTAAGTTCTCTCAGTTGACTTATAATATTGGTATTGGCTATCCATTTTAAATTGCATTCGTTTGCGGAATTTTCTTCGTAAAAAAAGGAGGTAAGTTCTATTATTTCTTTTTAACTTCGTACTTTAAATTGAGAATACATATAGAGAATACTGCTAGATTCTCATATAAATTAGAACCATTTAATAAAAATAGATTATTAAGGATATGACATCTTTCAATCCAGAAATTTCGTGTAATTCTTCTCTTGAATTCTTGAGTTAATCTTATCAAAAACTATCACATATGAAAAAAGTATTAGAAGTAGTTAAGCCAGGTGTAATCACGGGTGACGATGTACAGAAGTTATTTCAAGTTGCAAAACAAGAAGGATTTGCTATTCCTGCTGTGAATGTAGTAAATACAAATTCGATTAATGCAGCTCTTGAAGCTGGACGCGAAGCTAACTCTCCTATTATTATTCAATTCTCAAATGGTGGAGCTTCATTTTTTGCTGGTAAAGGTATTGCTGCTAATGGGCATGGTGCTGCTGTTATTGGTGCTGTTGCTGGTGCTAAGTATGTTCATGCTGTAGCTGAGCATTACGGTATTCCAGTTATTTTGCATACTGACCATGCTGCTAAAAAATTATTACCTTGGATCGACGGTCTTTTGTCTGCTGGTGAAGAATTCTTTGCTCAAACTGGTAAGCCATTATTTAGTTCTCACATGTTGGATTTATCTGAAGAGCCTTTGGATGAAAATATTGGTACTTGTGCGAAGTATTTAGAGCGTATGAACAAAATTAATATGACTATTGAGATTGAGCTTGGTTGTACTGGTGGAGAAGAAGATGGTGTTGATAACACTGAAATGGATAACTCATTATTGTATACTCAACCTGCTGACGTAGCTTTAGCTTATGAGACTCTATTAAAAGTTTCTCCTCGTTTCACAATTGCTGCTTCTTTCGGTAATGTTCATGGTGTTTATAAGCCAGGTAATGTTGTATTGACTCCAAAGATTCTATTAAACTCTCAGTCATTTATTTCTGAGAAATATGGTGTTGCTAAAAATACTGTTGATTTTGTATTCCATGGCGGATCAGGTTCATCAGCAGAGGAAATTCGCGAAGCGATTTCTTATGGTGTTGTTAAAATGAATATCGATACGGATACACAGTGGGCATGTTGGGATGGTATTCGTGTGTATGAAGCTAAGCACCGTGATTACCTTCAAGGACAGATTGGTAACCCTGATGGCGCAGAAAATCCTAACAAAAAATATTACGATCCACGTAAATGGTTACGTGAAGGTGAGGTCTCAATGAAAGATCGTTTAGTTGTTGCTTTTAACGACCTAAACGCTATTGGACGTAACTAGTAAATCCAAACTATATATTTTAAAACCCAGACATTGTCTGGGTTTTTTTGTAGTGTGCCATGGGAATAACTAGACGGTGTAAGTCCGTTATGGGGTTTGTAGTTGCCAACCATTAGTCAATAGTAAGGGTGTTTATCGTGAGGTGGTACCACAAAGAGCTCAGCGAAGCTCATCTGAAGGAAGCCTAAGACAAATTTCCGCCCCGAGTAACACGAATATCATCAGGCATATATGAATTGGATGAGTTTGCTACACAAAAGAAGTCCTATAGTTACAGGAGATTCAGAGTATGAATGATGCGGTTAACATGAATGAAAGTTACTTATCTTACCAAGGGAGATCTCACAGACGTGCTGAAACGAAAGTATGATGGGTGGTTGGAATAAGATTTGTTGTGAGAAGTAAGCCGAGGTCATAGTACCAGATTAAACGACTTGATTTGGGAAGGACTGAACCTTAGAAGTGAAAGTAAATAAATGTTACCCAGTGAAGGA
>JADGEF010000214.1 GCA_016744515.1 Marinifilaceae bacterium
AATGAGAGGGGGAAATAAGGGTAGAATGAATTTCAATAAAAATAATCCATCATGATACCTCGTCTGCTTGCAGCGGGGAGATTCATTGAAAAGATATTCGATATTAAGCATTGTAATTATAAATAAGGTTATCCCGCTTAATACCTAAATTCATTTTTCGAACTTACACAGGTTCCTAAAAGTCTATCAAACAGATTGTCTATAAGATAACGAAGGTTGAAGTTATAACAAAATTCGTCTAAGTAATATTGTAAGTATTCTTTATTTTAAGGAAGTTCCTTAACAGCCTATTATTTTCTACCTTTAAGGGTTTGCTTTTTAGCGAGCCGCTTAAAAGAAGAGTCAAGCGATGCATTCATCCCAAATCTCATCTATGTTTAATTTCTAAAATTAATAATGATGACAAAAAAGTACGATGTAATTATTGTTGGAGCTGGACCATCTGGTATATTCTGTGCTTACGAACTGGTTAAGTCAGGTAAGAAGTTGAATATTCTAATGCTGGAAAAAGGTAGAGGAATTACCAACCGAAAATGTCCCAAGCATTTTAATGGAGGCATTTGCACACACTGTAAACCTTGTAGTATAACCACAGGATGGGCAGGAGCAGGAGCCTTTTCTGATGGAAAACTTTCCCTATCGCACGAAGTTGGGGGGACTTTACCTGAATACCTGGGGGTGGAGAAAACAATGGAACTGATTAAATATACCGATGAGGTTTATTTGAACTTTGGTGCCGATGGTGATATTCATGGTGAGGAATTTAGTCCTGAAATGAAAGATATCAGACGAAAAGCAATCGAGGCGAATTTAAAATTGGTGCATTGCCCAGTGCGTCATTTGGGAACAGAAAAAGCACAAGCCTTATATCACAAGTTATACGATTATCTGACAGGTGAAGGTGTTGAGGTGAAGTTTAATGCTGCTGTAAACGATCTAATTATCGAAGATGAGGTGATTAAAGGAGTTAGAAATGGTAACGGAGACTATTTGGCTGATCAAGTTATGGTTTCAGTTGGACGAGAAGGTGCCGATTGGTTGATGCAGAAATGTTCACAAGAAAATATCTCGACAGAAGTTGGTGCTGTTGATATAGGTGTTCGTGTTGAATGTCGAAATGAAATTATGCAGGAGATTAATGATAATTTCTATGAAGCCAAGCTGATTCATTATACCAAAACATTCGACGATAAGGTAAGAACCTTCTGTTCTAACCCAGGAGGATTTGTATCCTCAGAATATTACGACAATGATTTAGCAGTAGTGAATGGACATAGTTTTAAGGACTTAAAGAGCGATAATACAAATTTTGCTCTATTGGTTTCGCAAAAATTCACTGAGCCTTTTAACGAGCCAATCGAATATGGAAAGCATATTGCGCGTTTGGCTAATATGCTAACGAAGAATCAAATCATGGTGCAGCGATTTGGAGACTTTATGCGTGGTCGTCGTACTACAAAAGATCGATTGTATCGAAACAATATTATTCCTACGCTTAAGGATGCTGTTCCTGGTGATTTAAGCTTGGTGTTGCCTCATAGAATACTCAAGGATATTCGTGAGATGATAATGGCTCTAGATAAGGTTACGCCAGGTTTAGCTTCTGATGAAACCTTACTTTATGGTGTAGAGGTGAAATTCTATTGCAATGTGGCTAAAGTAGGTAAGGATTTTCAATCGCTTTCTGTTAAGAATTTATATTTAGGTGGCGATGGACCTGGAATTACACGTGGTTTAATGCAAGCTTCGGTAAATGGAGTTGTTGTAGCTCGTGAACTATTGAAGAAGTTAGAAAAATAGAAAACCTTATAAATGTAAGGAGCCTGTGTTTTGATTTACACAGGCTTTTTCTATATGCTTTGAATAATTCTTATTCCAACTTTAACTTACAATTGTTTGCTCGAATATTAACTTCTGATATTGCTTTTTTTGAACCGAATTTTCCTTTTGAAATAGCTTTTTTGCCATCCATGGTTTTATCTGATTCTAAATCGAAATCACTTGTTTTATCAAATTTAACAGAACGATGATTTATTTCGTAGTTAAAGTTACATTTACTGCTAAAACTCAGCCCTAGATTACCAAATTTTGAATCTAGTTTTACAAATTCAAACATATAGTCTACATTGAATATATATAAGTGACCAAGGTTGATATCGTAATCAACTTCGCCACCTAAATGACTGATATCAAACTTTGTCATATTAGAAGATCCATAAAGTGATTCAATTTCCTTTATCTCAAATTTGTCTCGTGAAGATTTGATGTTCAGGTTGTTAATAACATTCAATTTGTATTTCGAGTCGCGACTATTTCCAGTTATTCTATTAGCTTCTTCGATATTAATTTCTGAGCCACCAGCATCAATATTAATTTCATATACCTTACCAATTTTAAGAAAGCTGTTCGATCTTAATTTGAAATAATTTTTGCCGGTTAAGTTCTCTGCTGTAAATTCACAATTAGTTAAATCAAGTTTGATATTACCAGAATGATTTGAAATGAAAATACGAGAGTTTTTCTGAACTAAATCGAGTTGAGTTTTAGCTGGAAGATAAATTGTATAGTTGATTTTTACTTTACCCTTATTGAAAATGGAGTTGCTCAGTTTCTTGAATGTGAAAAAATCTCCAAAAATAGTTTTAGTAATTATTAGATCATCTCCTTCAGTTATATCAATATTGATATTATCTAGCATAGTTTGAATCTTCTCAGCCTTATTACCTTCTGCAGATATTTCGATATCAAATTTGATCTCGTCTTTATCCCAGGCTTTGAATTCAACACGAGAATAACGGGTATCAATTTTAAGATTTGTGCTAGCCGAGTACGTTTTCGTAATCTTTTTAGTTTTTATTTCAGCCTTAGCCTGTATGTTTAAACCTATGCTAATTATAGCTAATAAAGTGATTTTTAAAAGAGTTTTCATATCTAGAAAATTGCGTTTTATAATTGAGACTTAATTTATAGTTATATACCAAATTACCATTAAAAGCTGCTTTTATTTATCCGATAATTTTTCATGAAATTTATAATTCATCGGATAAGTTTTGGGATTACTGGTTTCTCAAAAATAAGAAGGCTTAATCGAAATACTAGTGTTTCGGTTGACTTATCCTTCTGATTTTAACAAAGATTAATAAAAGGATAGCAAAGAATGCCATAACCCGTCCAATATAGTCTCCATGAGTTGAATAGAATGTTTTTCTGCTGTAAAGTTTGATTTTACCTTTTAATATAGCTTTCTCCCACCATTTAGTTTGCTGTTCAACTTCACCTTTTGTGTTGATTAATGCAGATATGCCGTTGTTCGCAACTCGAACAATCTGTCTTCTATTTTCTATGGCACGTAAACGCGAAAAATCGAAATGATATTTATAGCCCAATGAATTCTTCCACCAGCCATCATTGGTAATCATACACATGAAACTAGGCTTGTTACTTATTTTTTTTGCACAATAATCTCCAAATACCGATTCGAAACAAACTATTGGGATAATCTCAGTAGAATCATTTCTTAAAAACGAATTAAGTGTATTCCTATTGCTGTAAGTTCCGTTATAGCCTCCAAGTTCGAGGGAATATTTCCCAAGGAAATT
>JADGEF010000094.1 GCA_016744515.1 Marinifilaceae bacterium
GATAATGTAAGTTATTCAATTGATGGAGTTGTTCCTTTTGTAATTGCTCCAATTACAGGAGTTGTAACAGTAAGTGGGAATTTGGATTTTGAAACGACACCAAGTTATTCAGTAAAAGTAATTGCTACGAGTACTGATGGAAGTACATCAGAGGAAACATTTACGATTACCATTGAAAACGCAACAGGTGGCGATACAGATCATGATATTGCAAACTTGATTGATAATGATTCGGATGACAATATTATAGGTGAGCTTGAAATGAATGGTTCTATTGTTCATTTAACCGCTTTAGCAACGGATGAGGATGGAGATGTAATAACATACCATTTATTGGATGATGCAGATGGCAGATTTAGTATTAATGAAACTTCGGGAGTTGTAACAATAGCTGATGAAACCAAGATTGACTATGAGATCAACACATCTCATACGATTAATATTGAGGCACGTAGTGCTGATGGATCAAAAATTTCTGATGATTTTATGATTCGTGTAACTGACGAGAACGAATATATACAAGCTATTGATGATACTGCTTCGATTTGGGAAGATGTAGTATTAAGTACAAAGAATGTATTGGATAATGATGTTAAGGTTATAGGTCGTTCTTTAATAATTAATACTAATCCAGTAGTTGATGTTGCAAATGGAGAGTTAATTATTCATTCTGATGGTACTTATATTTATACTCCGAATCTTAACTTTTTTGGAGTAGATTCATTTGTGTATAGTGTTCGAGATGATGGTGTGCCACAACAAAGTGATCAAGCAACCGTTACTATTACCGTTAATTCGGTAAACGATCGGCCGTTTGCAATGAATGATGCGGCTGAGGTTTATGAAGATGAAGAGTTGAATGGGCTGAGTGTTTTGGGTAATGATTCAGATGTTGATAGTGAAGAATTAAGTATTAACTCTTCACCTGTAATTGATGTTGAATATGGAAGTTTGGATCTGAATACTGATGGAACATATACTTATATCCCAGATGCTGATTTTTATGGTGAAGATAAGTTTACGTATGAAGTGCATGATAATGAGACGCCTTCTGTTTATGAACAGGCTTCGGTCATAATTACTGTTTTACCTGTAAATGATGCACCACGTGTATTCGATTTTGAGATGGAGGTAAAAGAAGCATCTTTGAATAATCCTATAAATTTAGAGAGCCCATATGATCCCGACGGCGAAGAGTTATCTGTGAAAATTCTATCAACAGTTGAATTCGGAGAAGTGGTTCTTGCAAGTGGTTTAATTTTGAATGATAATGATGTTATTTCTGTTGATGATCTTCTTTCTCTTGAATTCAATGCTAGAGAAGGTTATGTTGGTAACTTAACAATGGTATATGAAGTAAGTGATGAGGGTGGCTTATCTATTCTAGGAAGAGTTAAGATTATAGTTCTTCCAATAGATGTATTTATTCCTAATGCTATTACTCCGAATAATGACAATTTTAATGATAAATTTAAGATTGTAGGTTTAGAGAAGTTCCCTGATAATAGTATTGAGATTTTTAATAGATGGGGTAATATTGTTTACAAAAAGCGTTCGTACGATAATAAATGGGACGGTTATGGAAATGTAAGCGGACAAATTTCTAATGATAGACTTCCACCTGGAACTTACTTTTATGTCTTTAAATATGGCATGAATAAACAGCCTTTAACCGGATATGTCTATATGACTTATTAATAGAATCTTAAAATGCTACTTATTCAATTAAGTAGCATTTTTTTTATAAACTTAGCTTTATTTCTCATACAGAAGTGTAATACAAGCCGTCCAATGGCTTTTGTGAGGCAATTTGAAATTATGAGAATAACGAATTCTAAGCTGTCTTTGCCAGGGCAAACGCACACCTTTTTAAATTCGCCCGAGGCCTACTAAAGTATCAATTATTGGGGCAATCCCTGCGGGTCGGGCTATCCGCACTCGCTTTTTGTCCGAAAAAAAATGGTCAAAAGAGACGCAAGATTTTGCGTCTCTCTCGCTCCTATCCCTTTTGCAAAAATACCACCATTAATAAAAGTGCAGGGCTTCCGCATTTAATACCATTTTGAATAATTAGTGAGCCATAGCGAGCGAAATAATTTTGGTCTAATGCCGATGTATAAATAGGAAGCTATATTGAGCGAAGCGTATCGAACAAAGTGAGATTATGAACTCCAGTAATCATATTTGTGAATAATTATAGCCCACTAATTTATCTTATCGGTATAAAATGTTTTCATTGATATTTTTGGTGCAGAGCACCTTAATCTTTGTAGTACATGAATCATTTATTGAAAACTCCCCCGCTTGAGCAAAAAATCTTAAGATTTTTTGCTCAAGCGGGGGAGAAATGTAGGAAATTACCTATAGCTACAAATATGACGCAGCTCTGCTGCTTGATTTATTGCAGTATCAGTTTTAAATGCGTTTGCTCTGAATAAAAGTGTGAGTTTGCCCTGCTGTCTTTGCGAGAACGAAGAATGAGGACCTGGCAATCTCATGATAAATGAACAACCTAACAAGAAAGGATTTTTTAAGACAGCTGCTGCCCCAAATTTATAATTTGGCCTTAAGGAGTGGGGAGTATAAACAAAGCCCACCAACAGTAAAAATGTTGGTGGGCTTGTGTTTTACTGCATTCGCAGAATACGAGCTACAAGCTTGCACTAGCGGGGCATACGGGGGTAGCTTGTAAAGGTCGAGATATAAAAAACATAATATCTTATTAACAATAATGTTGACTAAGGATTCCCAAGAAGCCCCATTCATAGGTATTCTCAATTAAAACATTCAAAATAAGGAAGGCCTTTAACATCCGTTAGAGACTCCACCACGAGCGTAAGCAAGGCTTTAACATCCGTTAGAGCCTCCACCACAGGCGTAGGCAAGGCTCTAACATCCGTTAGAGCCTCCACCACAAGCGTAAGCAAGGCTCTAACATCCGTTATTTGCACCACTACGAACGTAGGCAAGGCTCTAACATCCGTTATTTGCACCACCGCGAGCGTAGGCAATGCTCTAACACTTGTTAATGGCTTTTATAAGCTGAAGTCGAAATTTACAATGACACAATAGTCCTTTAAAACTAAGAGTATTTAATATGATGCAATATGTGATTAGGTTTAAAACATTAAATGCACATTGTAATAAATACGAATGTTGTCTTATTATCAGTATGGTAACCTGTTGGTTGTTTTTTTTATTAATATTTTTTTTGTAAATTCGTTTTGCTTAAAAATAACGCATTATGTATTTTAAGGCAAACCCTTAATTTTTAAAACGAATATTAACCCAAAAAAACATTGATAACATGATTCCAAAATTATCCCATCAAACACGTATTACCGAAGTACACTCAACATCGGTAAAATTAGGTTTGTCTTACAAAAAACAAACGCTAGAAAGTGATACTTATTTGGCAGGTCTTTTTAGCTACTTAACCGACAAATCGGACGCATTGGGAACGGCGATAAATCGTAGCAAGGCTCAGTCGAATTTAGATGATAAAGATGTTGTGAGAGACGAAAGAGTACAGGCTTTAAAGTACCTACTACTGGGTGCTATTTATAATCCTAAGGCCGAAACAAGCGCATCGGCTACCAAGCTGTATGCGATCTTCGAGAAATATGGTTTAAAAATGACAAAAGAGAGCTATTTAATTGAATCGTCGTTAATAGAATCGATGCTTGAAGATTATGCAGCCTTAGAATTACAAACCGATATTGCTGCCGTGCTGGGCTGTGCCGAGCTTATAGCAAGTTTGCAAACGGCTCAAAACAATTTTAGAACGGCAGATACAATTTGGGACGAAGAAAAAACAAAAGAAGGCATAACAGAGTCGGCAAGTCATATTAAAAAAGAAGTTCTTACTATTGTAAACGATACTATTGTGGTTTATTTAAGAGCTATGAGCCAGGTGAATAAGGAGCTTTATGCTGAATTTGCTAGAGCTGTAGCTGATATAATTAACGAGGTAAATCAGGCTGTAAAGAGAAGAAACAAGCAGGCCGACGAACTTAGTGTTGAGAACTAGTACTCGTTAGTTGCTTATGCTTCGATAGATTCCGAAACTTAGTGACGAAACTTAAGGTATATCGACTTTTTTGAGCCAGTAGCTTAGAAAAACCTGACTGGTTTGGATAGAATATAAGCTCGTGCACTTAGGCGTATAAACAAAGCCCACCAACATTTTATTGTTGGTGGGCTTGTATGTTTTACTGCATTCGCAGAATACGAGCTACAAGCTCGCACTAGCGGAGGAAATTCCCCTAGCTTACTCGACTGTGTTTTTGTGCTTTATTCTCCGAAGTCTGGCTGAATATTGGTGGCAGATATCCTCTTTTGTAAATTTTGGTTTGTGTTTTGGCTTTTCGTACAACTTGGCAATGTGTATGGATGCAAAGGGTTGGTAAATCATTCAGCAAAATCGAACATTAGGTGATATAGTTTTAAGTCTTGCTCGTTTTTTGTCAAATGAATAGAACTGTAATGAAATTCAAAACCGTCAATAAAACTTTCTTTTTGCAGAAAATTAGTAGTCGTAATTTGCTTGAAATTATTCTCTAAAAGGAAGATTGAATTTAAGCTTTTTAATCAATTAAGTAGCATTTTTCTGTTTTAGAAACTCAGTTTTAACTGGAGCTTTATTTCTGATTTAGTATTCCCTGATATTTTTGAATTTCCAGAACCAATTTGTGTTGTATTGGCATATTGTGTGCGTGCATATCGTATATATAAACTTGTTGATCTATTGAATTTGTATCTGAAATTTAAATAGAAGCGTGAACCTTTGTTAAAATATGGAGGTATTGAAAAAGCATAAAGAATGTCGTTCTCATAGGCATAAATTCGGGTGTTGTAAGAATCTGTATCAAATAAAGCATAACGAATGCTGCTTGTAAATGGAAGACGACTGTGCTTGTATATGATGTCTTGGTAGACTAGGTAGCCATTTTCTTTAGACGACTTATTGTACTCTGATAATTCTAAACGGTTCCTGATTTCCCAATTCTCATTTAGCTTAGCCGATAGGTGTAAGCGATATTGTTTTTTCGATACATCAATAGGTCTTTTAATTTTTTCATCATTTGAATTTTCTGGTTTCTTTTCATCTTTGTATCTAAAGTAAATTGAAACCTCTTTTGTCGGATTGAATTCAACTTGAGAAAGGTAATCACGTCCTGTGCTTGGTGCGCTGACTCTATGTTTAAGCCAAGGAAATTCATACAAATCGTAGTAAGCTAGTATTGTCCATTTAGGGAATGGGTGAAACTCTACTCCAAAATAAAATCCTTCTTCATTTTGGGTTCCCGATTGTTCTCCAAAAGCATTCCCATATAAAGCATGATAATTTTTATCGTATTTGCGATAAATAAGTTCTAATGATAATTGGGAATGAGCCTGTAAGTTTAACCCCTGTAAAATGGCTTTACCTCCTGATTGGCTTTTAGCAATTTCGCCATATAAATGAATTTTATTAAACCGAGTTTCATAGTAAGCACTCAAATTGTAATTCTCTTTTCCTGAGAAATCATAAATTTTAGTGATCTCATCTTTTTTACTTGTAAGCTCTGGAGAGAAATGAGATTTTATAAACGAAGCTCCAAGTTCAATTTTGTCATGATTGAAAAGTAAAGTGCCTCCCCATATTCTTTCATCGAGCTTATTTTTTTGTTTAATTTCATTAGCTGTGCGATGAAGTCCAGAATTAACGATACTTTTTGTCAGATTGTTTTCAATAGTAGCATCTCGTTTTTTTAAAGAAGCAAATGCAGTTAAGTTGACCTTTTTGAGTACGTTAATTTTTATAGCGGCTCCTCTGAAAAATAAATTCTCATCAGTAGAATGATAGGATTTAACACCTCGTAATCGTTTTGCATTTTGAGTTGTAAATGTTGATTTTCTAGATCCTAAACCAGACCAAAGGCTTAAACCTTGACCAAATTTTATGTGATAATCACCAATATTGATTTGACGAATTTTACCATTGCCTTTATATTCGGCAAAAGCTGAATAGAAATCAAATCCCTCAGAATTAATATTTTTAAAGAAAGGTTCGCCAGCATCATTCTCTGCAGTAAATCCAAATTCAATATTCTTTTTAGGAGAGCTGTATTTGTAGCGTGTATAATATTTCCATTCTTTCCCAAGATATTGAGAATTATCTTTAGGATTTAGTACTTCGTCGTCTTCATTTTTTAGATAGGATTCATAAGCTTTTTCTGTTTCCAATGTTCGTTGGCTTCTGATAAGAATAAAGTGTCTGGCTTTGCTTCTTTGAGGAAGTTTAATCTGTTGTGAATCTATTTCAATACAAATAAATGGAATGATTTTTTGAAGTATTGAATAGTTGAAACCATCTAGAAGTCTCAATTCGTAGAAACTATAAATAAGTCCATTCTCTTTTCTATATTCTAATAGGTTTTGAATTTGATAGTCAGAAAGAAGATGTAATTGTTCTAAATCTTTTTTGTTTGCTTTGTTTAGATTGATAGGCTTGTCTAAAAAGCCATTAAACCTTTCTACTAAATCTGTGTAATCTATTTCTTCATCAGTGCTTTCGGCAATGTTTTCTATTATTCTTTCAATAATATCTAATTTGCTAGCAGTATTTTGTCCCCAAAGATTAGTGCACGAAAGAAGTGTAATAAAAAGAAAAGAGACTAAGGTTTTAAAATGAGACATAGCTAAAACTTAGAATGAAATATTGAGATCGAATGAGGGAGTGTATCCCAAAGTTTGATGTTTGGAATAAGCTAAGTTCATTTTAACAATTTTGTATTGATAGCCCAATCCAAAACTGATTTGATTTGGATGATTCGAAACGCCTAAACGGATGTGGAGATTTTCAATGAATTCGTGTTCGATGCCAAATTTAATTTGAATATCGTTATCGAAGTCTTTTTCGATTTCTGCATTTAGAATAGATTCTTTGGAAAGATGCCATGAGAAACCGAAACGAGCAACAGTTGGAATTGCTTCATCAAAATATAGGGTTTCAAATTTCTCTTGACTTGGATTAAAGATATGGAAACCCAAATAGAATTCAGAGAATATCTCTGCTAACAGACCAACTTCAAAGTTGTATTTACTCTGCTCGCCGTAAACTTGATTTAGTTTTATTCGCATTTGGTTGATCTGAACACTTGCCCATAAATGTTCGCCTAAGGCTTTTGAATAGCCAAGACCTATTTTACTTTCTTTATATAAATCAGAACCAAATTGGGAATAATTAAGATTGAAGCCTCCAAGCTTTGTGGGGTAGTATAAGGCGATTGCTTTTGTGCTTAAATCTTCGAGTTGAAATCGGTTTTCGTAAAATACACCGAATTGTATTTGCTCAAGCTTTGCCAAACTAGCTTGGTTATTGTAATTGCCCCATATGTCAATAGAGCTTACCGATGCCTTTGCCATGGCATTCGATCTAGCACCAATTCGATGGTTTTCACTTGAAGCTTGAGTTAAATAATAAGAAAAAATAAATATTAATATTAGCTTGATCGATTTCATGACTAGAAGTTTATAAAACAGTCATGAAGTTAATGTTTAAATTATTAATATGTCAAGTTTTTAGATCTATATTTTTAACATTACGTATATTACTTGTATTTGCAGTAGGTGTGTATACTAGTTTGTTGTGAAATTACAAATGCAAAGTTGTGTGGTGTATTTCAAATTTTTATTTCGTTTTAATCAGATAAAAAAAATCCGTAAAGTTAAGCTTTACGGATTTTTTAGAATTTATATGTGTTGCCTAATTTGGTTAGCATTGA
This sequence comes from Marinifilaceae bacterium, assembly GCA_016744515.1. Classification (GTDB taxonomy): domain Bacteria; phylum Bacteroidota; class Bacteroidia; order Bacteroidales; family Marinifilaceae; genus Ancylomarina. Next base: position 7,770 of record JADGEF010000094.1, read on the forward strand.
TTATCAAACGCGATACTCATATTTTACTGTAGCAAGATCTTCATTTGCTTTAACAATTTTCTGCTTCAAACTTTCTTTGTATTTAATTACTTCTAGCTGAAGCTCTTCATCACCAGAAGCGATAATCTGAGCTGCCAAAATACCAGCATTCATAGCTCCATTAATAGCAACAGTTGCAACAGGAATTCCAGGAGGCATTTGTGCAATAGCAAGTAGAGCATCCATTCCGTCAAGACTCGCTTTAATTGGTACACCAATAACAGGTAGTGGAGTCATAGCTGCAATAACACCAGGAAGGTGAGCTGCCATTCCGGCACCAGCAATAATTACCTTTATTCCATTATCCATTGCGCCTTTTGCAAAAACTTCAACCTCTTCAGGTGTACGGTGTGCTGACAAGGCGTTAATCTGGAATGGAATTTTAAAATCGTTTAAAATTTGGGCTGCCTTTTCCATAACTGGAAGATCAGAAGTACTCCCCATGATAATACTAACTTTCGCTTTCATTGTGTTTTATATTGGTGGTTTTATAAAATTAATAACAAAAAATTGTACTTTTGTCGCCAAGTAAGAATTGTTTTAGTTCTATATGATCAACAAACATATGGTTGCTTTTATTTGAAGCAAAAATGGAAAAAATATATGGATGTTGCGTTATGGATTTAAAACTTTTTTTTTATTCTTTAGATACCTTAATTTCATTGACTTATAAGTCTAATTGTGTTGTTGTTTAATCAAAGGTTTTGAGAATAAAGGGTCTGAGGCGTTGCTTGTCTTTAAAAGAAAACGTTGCGGTTTACTTGAGATAAAATCAAAAAATAATTACCAAAGGAAAACATTACTTGACTTCCATTTGGAATTTAATTAAGAATTCTTTCTGATATTACAGGGAAGGCAAATAAAATTATTGACAGATGAAAACTGTAAAAGTTCTTGATAGAGAGTTTCGGATATCTATCCCAGCAGAGAAGATTGATAATGCTATTGCAGAAATGGCAGAGAAGATGAATAAGGATTTAGCTGGAACAAATCCGATGTTTATTTGTATTCTTAATGGATCATTCATGTTCGCATCAGATTTGATGAAACTAATAACTGTGGAAAATGCTGAAATTACATTTATGCGTTTAACTTCATACGATGGTATGGGAACAACAGGTAAGGTGAAGAAATTGATGGGTTTTACTGAAGATCTTAAAGATCGTACAGTTGTTATTCTTGAAGATATTATTGACACAGGAATTACAATGGAAAATACATTAGTTCAAATTGAAGAATACAAGGCGAAAGAAGTTTTTGTAGCAACAATGCTGTTTAAGCCTGATGCTATAAAACGTGATGTGAAGATTGACTATGTAGGTCTCGATATTCCTAACGATTTTATTGTGGGGCGTGGTTTAGATTACGATGGTATTGGTAGAAACCTTCCAGATATTTATACAGTTATCGACTAGTTATATTTAAGAGTGTTAATATCAATTTGTTTAAGAGATTAGATAATTTAGATAGGCACTTGTAATTGATTTTATTTCAGATAAGTTTTTTATGGTGAACATCATCATGTTTGGTCCTCCAGGTTCGGGGAAAGGTACTCAGTCTAAATTATTGCAAGAAAGATTCAATTTGATTCACTTATCTACTGGAGATGTGTGTCGAGAAGAAATTAAACATGCGACACCTGAAGGTTTAGAAGCTAAAAGGTTAATTGATGGAGGTAATTTCTTTCCAGATAAATTAGCTTATCGAATTGTAGAAAAATTTTTAGATCAAAATTCTAAAGCTAGGGGGATCGTCTATGATGGTATTCCTCGTCATATTGGACAAACAGAACATTTCGCCGAAATGTTAGGTAGAAGACAAGGTAAAGTTGATCTTGTAATTGAACTAAAAGTTGATGAAGAGATTCTGATTCAGCGATTACTAAAAAGAGGGGAGTCTTCAGGACGACCTGATGATAATGGAAGAGAGGTTATAGTTAAGCGTTTGAGAATATACGATGACGTAACAGCTGCAATTGCCGATTATTATAAAAAACAAGATATCTATTTTACCGTTGATGGAATAGGATCACTCTCTGAAGTTTCTGAAAGAATAGCTGTTCTCGTAGAGAAGACTTGTTCTGATAAGGAGCTCAATATCGTATAAAGAACGATGAATAATAAAGATACAATTCTTGCCATTTTGCATTTGTTGTATTTCACACATAGCCTACGGTTTGTTCTAAAACAAAGGCTGAAAAATAATACAACATGGCTGGATCTAATTTTGTAGATTACGTTAAAATATTTTGTCGTTCGGGAGCAGGAGGCCAAGGGTCGGCTCACCTTCACCGTGATAAGTTGACCATGAAAGGTGGCCCTGATGGGGGCGATGGAGGTCGTGGAGGTCATATTATTATTAGAGCCAATAAACAACTTTGGACATTGATTCACCTACGTTTTAGCCGACATGTATTCGGTAAAGATGGTGGTTCTGGAGGTCAGAGTAGAAGTACTGGATACGAAGGTGCTGATGAGGTTATTGAAGTACCATTAGGAACCGTGGCTCGTGATGCTGAAACTGGTGAAGTTATTTTTGATGTAACTGAGGATGGCGAAACCAAAATCTTAGTAAAAGGTGGACGTGGTGGTTTAGGTAACTGGAACTTTCGTTCTTCAACCAATCAAACACCTCGATATGCACAGCAAGGTGAAGAACGTGTTGAGCGTGTCGTTATTTTGGAGCTTAAAGTTTTAGCTGATGTTGGTTTAGTTGGATTCCCAAGTGTTGGAAAATCAACTTTACTATCTGTAGTTTCTGCTGCAAAACCCAAAATTGCAGATTATCCATTTACAACTCTAGTTCCAAATTTAGGTATTGTTGGGTATCGCGATAATAAATCATTTGTAATGGCGGATATCCCTGGAATCATCGAGGGAGCACACGAAGGTCGTGGCTTAGGTCTAAGATTCTTACGTCATATCGAACGTAACTCAGTTCTACTATTTATGGTTGCTGCCGATAGCAACGATATTCACAATGAATACAAAATTCTCTTGAATGAGCTGAAACAGTTCAATCCAGAGTTATTAGATAAAAAACGATTGCTAGCTATCACTAAATCGGATATGTTGGATGAGGAGTTGAAAGATGAAATTCGCTTGGACTTACCAGACATTCCTTGTACATTTATCTCTTCAGTTGCACAGCAAGGTCTTGTTGAGCTGAAAGATATGCTTTGGATTGCTATAAATGAAGATAATGTTATAGCTGAGTAAGCTTAGTAAATATATAAGAAACTTGTTTTCTGATTTAGGCTTGGCAATTAACCAAGCCTATTTTTTTTGTTTTAAAGTTTCTTGCATTGTTGCTCTTTAAAATAGATACAATAATCTTGAATACTTTTACGTTGTCATATTGTCCTATTCATACATATAAATTCATTATGGAAACTTTACTTCAGTTTGATAAAGAACTTCTAATTTGGTTCAATTCTTCTCATAGCCCATTTTGGGATGCCATAATGATGTTTTTTACTCGGATTGAATTTTGGATACCCTTTTTTATTCTAGTTGCTTATCATATGTTTAAGTATAAAGGAAAAGAGGCTTGGTGGTGGTTAATTGGACTATCATTACTAATTTTATTTGGGGATTTAATCTCAACCTACCTTTTCAAAAATATATTGCAGCGATTACGACCAAGCCATGAGCCCGATTTATATGGTGTTGTTAATCTTGTGAAGGCATATGCTGGTGATAAATTTGGTTTTGTTTCCTCTCATGCTACTGCTGTTTTTGCATTTGCGATTTACACATCAAGACTTTTTAAGAATAATGTTTACGCTATATTTATCACAATATGGTCTTTGCTGATTGTCTATACACGTTTGTATTTAGGTCTTCATTATCCTGGTGATATTCTTGGTGGAATGGCTTTAGGTCTGGGAGTAGGGTACTTTTTTTATAGAATCACTCGTTGGTGGGTGTCACGTTTGTATCCACAGAAGCAATTTGCTCGTTATAAGCAAGTTTTGGGAAATTCTGATGCTGGTGTTTTAATTGGAGTAGTTGCTTTAGAGATGGTGACGATTTCCTTTGTGATTCTTAAGTTGCTGAAGCTGGGTTTCTTTCATTAACAGAGTAAGGTGTGGTTCATATTTGGATAAGTAAGCTTAATTAAAGTAATTGGTCGTATTTAAGGCTGGGGCAACAAAAGGAATAAGAATCATTCGGCTTTCCTGAACATGGATTAGTTCGCCCCTAAATCTTGATCTTATCCTCTTTATAACAGAACCTATTAAACTTCACCTCAGCCTTTCATTTTTTATAAGTTTAAATATCGATAGAGAAGCCAATTTTAACGAAAATATCATCATCTAAATTGAAACCAACAACCTTATCATTCCCTTTTTTAAACTCGAATTCACGATGTACTGTAAATCCTGTATTAAGTTTTAAATTTATTGATTTGGTTATTTTTTGATTTAAATAAACAGCTGTACCAATATTTAAAACACTCAGCCCATCAACCTTTTTTTTATTAGGCTCATAAACAGCATCTTTTGAGAAAGTAAACTGATCCCCATCAATAAATACATTGGCTCCAACTGTTGTAGTTGGAGTGGCTTGATATTTAATGTCAAACTCTGGAAAGCCTATATTTAGATTCCATTTAGGAGCTGGCTGCCATACTGCACTTACGATAGGTATAAGGCCAAATTTTGGTGAAGACAAGACTCCTAAATTCAGGATTAAATTATTCTTTCGACCTATTGCTTTAGAAAAAACAGCCATACCGTAAAGTTGAATTTCTTTCATTTTAAGCCCAGATTCAAAGTTGGATGAAACACTAGGGCTTATAATTGCCGTAAGCATCCAATCTCGCTTTAATGGGCAAGAATAACCAAATGTGTAACCTACAGAATGGAAATCTTCTACGTTTGCGTTTGTATTGGGCTTAATACCATATATAATCTTACCATATACAATCTTAGTTTTTGAGTAGTTTAAATTATGAAATAAATAACTTTCTGGTTTTTTTAGTAAGATTGGTAAAGAGATTTGGAAATTGCACCTCTCATAAGAAACAGCACCTAATAGTTTAGATTTCCCTTCTATAGAAATGAAATCTATGCCACTAAACTCATAATTTGTTTGTTGTGTGTTAAAATTAGTCTGTGCAACTGTTATTAACGAGAAGCAAAATAATAACATTGTTAATACAATTTTTTGTCGTATCATCTTAATTGTGTTTGAATAATTATTAATTGTGTTTGTATCGAGTTACCTTTTAAAAGTTTGTATTTTTCCAATAGTTAGCGAACGCCATAACCATTCGAATGGTCCGAGTTTAAATTTGCTGAGCCACCAACTTGAATACAGGATTTGTATCGTCCAAATTATCAGGATAAAACCCCAAAGTTCGGCTCTATTAACTTTGCTAAATAGTCCAAAACCATAACCATAGAAAAGTAAGGTGGCAATAATCGATTGCAACAAGTAATTTGTTAATGCCATTTTTCCGATGGGTGCTATCCAATTCTGGATTACATTGTAGTACTTACTTTTTGCAAGTAACATGACAAGTCCGATATACCCCATAGCCATTGGAATACTTCCCAATAAGTTATACAAGCTTCCTTGAAACATTGAGAATTCGTAAGTCCAACCATTGTTATAGTTTATTATTAAGCCTAATGCTCCTAGTGTTAAGCCAATTACAAATCCGAAAAATGACATCCCTTTATAAAAGCGAATCGATTTTTGGGCAGTTAATATTTTTAACTTTAACAAAGCCATTCCCAAAAGCATTAAACTTGTAATATGCCAGCCATTTCCCATTAAGAAAACATAGCTTTGTAATTTCTGTGCAGTATCTATCCTGTGAGGTTGTTGTTGAAGCCAACTTCCTAAGTATGCTTGTTTCTCGGAGCTTATTACTTCTGCTTGTGGCTGCCAGCTTGTACGAGCTTCTTGCAGGAACTCTTTTGGCCAGTAAGGCAAACTAATACCTTGTAGATAGATTAAAAAGCAACCTATTAGAAAGAAAATTATTGAAACTACAAGTAATGCCTTTGCTGATTTTTTTCTAAACCAATAAAGCCAAACAGAACATAGAGCATATGATACAAGAATATCGCCATACCAAAGAACATAAGCATGTATGAGTCCAAACAGAAGTAACCACATGTTGCGTAGAAAATGCGTTTTGGTTGCACTTTTGCCTTTGTCTTCAATTTTCTGCGTTATTAAAAGGATGCTTGCCCCAAATAATATCGAGAATAATGACATAAATTTGTGATTAGCAAATACCTCTCCAAAAATAAAAGCCCATTTATCTACTCCTTCAATAGTTCCTTCGGCAAAAGGATTACTATAACTTGCCGAAATCGTTGAAAAAGAAACAATATTCATAATAAGTATACCCAAAATGGCAAAGCCTCTTAAAATATCTAGAGAAACTATCCTATTTTCAAATCGTGTTGTAGCAATATTGTTCATCTTGATTAGTTGATATTTATTAGTATCCTGAAGAAATTTTGCTTTTGGGGGTTCCCAATCACTAGTGTGTAGTATTACAGTTTTGTTGATGTCTTAAATTCTGTAATAAAAAGATCTTTATTTTATGAAAAAGCTAAGGCTTAGTTTATAAAATCGGCTATTTAAATGCCATTCCGATTGAGAGGTAAATCCGTCACCGAAATATTTGTACTTTTCTTTTCCTCCCGAATTAAAGACATCGTTAACGCTTAAGCTCAGCGAACCAGTGCCATTTATTATATTCCTTTTGTAGCCTAAGTTTACTTGGTAATAGGATTCTCTAAGCATATAGGCACTCTTATTTTTTCCGTAATAATAGCCTTGGATCTGAAAGGTGTTTTTATGATTTATTGTAACGGTATTGTTTAGACTAACATTCCAAGAATGACCTTTTTTGTTGAAACGAGTAGTTTTATCAACAGGATTGGCAAATCTGCTGTATATAAACATTCCTGATGGAGCTATTTCTAAGGCTTTAAATGGCTTATAACTGAGATTCATCTCGAAACCAAGATTGTTACTTTTAGAGTGATTTCGGTAAGTTGAGAACAGAATGTTATCTTCCTTAAGCTCGGTATATTGCTGTATTACATTTGTGTTTCGATTTGCAAAAGCTGTTGAGTTGATCTTGGTTTTCCCTTGGTAGTAAGAATAAGCAAGCTCTAAGGAGTAAATGAATTCTGGTTTAAGACTTGGATTTCCTCGGTTTAGGTGAGTAGGATTTGAATAATCTATAACAGGATCAAGTTCTTCGTCAGATGGTCTTCTAATTCGTTTTGAAAAAGATAAATTAATTGTTTGCGAAATGTCATCCTTGTTTAAATCGTATTGCATCTTTAGGTTAGGAAAGAATGAGAAATACTCTTGTGAGATATCCTTTTTGTACATCGAGCCTTTTGTATTACTATAATAATACTCTGGTCGAATTCCAACGCTGGTAGATAATTTGCCAAAACGATGTGTATAAATACCGTAAAGAGCATGTCGGTTTTGAAAGAATTTAAAATCTTTTTTTTGAAACTGTCCCAATGATCCTTTTTCCTGAACAGCATTAAACCAAATAGCATCGGAATTTAAGCCCATCTCGAAACTGCTTTTATCGCTAACAGGAATTGAATAATCTGCTTTTATCTCTCCTAATTTAAAATCGCCATCACTTGAAATTTTTTCAGCAGGTTCTGCAATATTCAAATGGTTTGTTTCAACAATTGTACGTTTATCTTTTACGCCTCCAAATGCGTAGCTACTTTCCATGCTAAATACACGATCATCTTCTGGTTTCGACTCGAATTTCAGGATCATATTTGTAAAGTGGATATTATCTTTACTGTTATTTGTTGTGATACTTCTCTTTTTAAGAGCATGATGCGATGAATTGAAAGTATTATCAGCTTTATAATCCCATTTGTTTTTGTACTGATTGTGCATCAACTCAAAATTCAAACTTTTTTTATCGCTTATATTGTAATCAAAGCCTCCAATTATTAGATGCCCAGCATCCTTATAATTACCATTTCCAGATGATGACAGCTGATTATATGGAGTATTGCCTGAAGTATATATGTTTTGTTCTTTGTTCGAAAACTTGTGTTTTTCGGTATAATATCCATAGGTTAAATGGGTATTCGTCTTATTCTTCCCATAATTAAGTGTAAAGCCTGCACTTCCTTTAAACGGATACTTACCAGCTTCCAAGTTGATCCCTATATTAAGACCATCATTTGTGTTCTTTTTCAGGATAATATTAATAGCTCCACCTGCACTTTCAGGATCGTCTTTAGCCGATGTGTTTGTTATTACCTCAATTTGATCTACAGTAGATGCAGGCAATTGTTTCAATAAAGTCGCTGCATCAATACCATAGGCTGGTTCTCTTCCATTTATTAAAATTTTAATATTCTGATTTCCTCGAATACTCATGTTTCCACGAGGAGTAAGTTCAATTGACGGAACCATACGTAATACATTGGTAATGTTTCCACCTCCTGAAGCAATGTCTTTACCTACATTTACTATTTGTTTTCCAGGTTTGTTTATCAAATAACTCTTCTCTGCAGTAACTACAACCTCATTCAATTGAGTTAATGATGGTGACAACTTCAGCTTTCCCAAGTTAATAGTAGTACCGTCAACAATAATTTCTTTTGTACTTAAAGGTTCATAACCAATAACTGATATTTTTAACTGATAACGACCTTCATCTACTTTTATCGTAAATTCTCCTCCTAAATCGGAAGTTGTCCCTGTTATTAGTTTGTTTTCGGGATAATGATAAATGGCAATATTGGCAAAAATTATTGCTTCGCCAGTTTGAGAATCGACAAGCTTTCCTTTAATCTGCTTTGCTTGTAGATTATTGATAAATGACATTGTAAATAAACACAAGCCAATTAGTAACATCCTCTTCATAGTGCGTTTCTTTGTTTTAAATAGATAATCTGAAAATATTTTGAGACAAATCTACTTTTGAAAACAAAGCCTGTCGCTTCATCCTATAATTCGGGGCAAATTATGGCACATGAATTTGTCCTGTATTATAATACAGAACAAACATGACTTTTTTTAATCTCTTTGGGTTAAATTCCCCGCCCCTTGGGGCGAAAAAAAATAAAAATAATCCATCATGATACCCCGTCTGCTTGCAGCGGGGAGATTCATTATTTGATGTTTACAAAAACTAGGGTAGTTGTTGTTTGAACTCGGATGGTGTTAATCCTGTCTGTTTTTTAAAAGCATTGTAGAAAGCAGTCTTACTATTAAAGCCAACTTCATATGCGATGGCTAAAATAGTAAGCTGTTTTGACTTTGGAGAGCTTAATAATTCTTGTGCTTCTTCAATTCTAAATTGA
>JADGEF010000215.1 GCA_016744515.1 Marinifilaceae bacterium
TAAGTTGATGGGTAAATTTAAGAAACGTGGTGTATTTGCTGATAGTACAGGATTCGATCGTTTGAATAAGGATTTCGATAATGAAGATATTTGTCTTAAGGATCCAGAAGGACATTATTCTATGATTGGTGTAGTTCCAGCTGTATTCCTCGTAAATACTACTGAACTAGGAGATAGAGCAGTTCCACGTACGTGGGCCGATTTATTCAAACCTGAATTTAAGAATAGTGTTAGTCTACCAATAAGTGATTTTGATTTGTTCAACTCTATGTTGTTGCATATTTATAAAGCTTATGGAGAAGAAGGCGTAAAAGGCTTAGGAGAATGTCTTTTGGAGAGTATGCATCCATCTCAAATGGTGAAATCTCATACTAAAAAGAAAGATAGACCAGCCATTACAATTATGCCTTATTTCTTTACAAAGATGGTAAAAGAGGGTGGAACTATGCTTGCAATTTGGCCTGAAGACGGAGCTATAATTAGCCCAATTTTCATGCTTACTAAAAAAGATAAATTAGATAAAACTCAGGATGTTATTGATTTCTTTGCTTCGAAAGGTGTTGGTGAAATTCTTTCACATCAAGGTTTATTTCCAAGTATAAATCCTGAGGTCGACAACAGACTTCCAGAGAAAAATAAATTTATGTGGTTGGGGTGGGATTATATCAACTCAAACAACATTGGAGAGTTAATCGTTAAGTGTGAAGGAATCTTTAATAAAGCCATAAAAGATAATAGCTTTAGAAATATGGGACCTTTAAGCTTTACGCCTCAATCTTAATTTAGAATTGATTAATTTTGGCTTCAATTTAGCAAGCTATAGGTTTGCATTAATTCATTATTTAAACAGAAATAAGCTTACTATATGAATCTAGTTACTGTATCAGGACCTCCTTCATCAGGAAAAACAGCCGTTATTTTAAAGACCATTGACGCCGTTAAAAAACGTGGATTAAAAGTTGGTGTTGTAAAATTTGACTGTTTGTATACCGATGATGATCTACTTTATGAAAAAGCAGGTGTTAAGGTAAAGAAAGGACTTTCAGGGTCACTTTGTCCTGACCATTATTTTGTAAGTAATATTGAAGAAGTAACACAGTGGGGATTGAAAGAAGGTTTAGATCTTTTGATTACTGAGAGTGCAGGTTTATGTAACCGTTGTTCTCCATATATTAAAACTGTTACTGCTGTTTGTGTTATCGATAATTTGAGTGGAATTAATACCCCAAAGAAAATCGGACCAATGCTTAAAACTGCTGATATTGTAATTATCACAAAGGGAGATATTGTTTCTCAAGCTGAGCGTGAGGTATTTGCTTCAAGAGTAAATACAGTGAATCCAGGTTCTACAATTATGCATGTGAATGGATTGACAGGACAAGGTGCATATGAGTTAAGTACGCTTTTGTATGATGATAAGGTTGAAGTTAAAACACTTGTTGGAGAGAAGTTGAGATTTTCAATGCCATCTGCTCTTTGTTCATATTGCTTGGGTGAAACCCGAATAGGAGAATCTTACCAAATGGGTAATGTTCGAAAAATTGATCTTGAGGATAAGAAAGAAAAGTAAAGTATTTATGAGTTAGAAGTACTTAAAGTTATGAGTGCCTAGAGTACTTATGAATTGTTAGTGCACAAGTAACTTAAAACTTTAGGCACTCATAAATACTTTAAGTACTTATTAAACAAAATACAGATAACATGATTACAATTAACGATATACAGAGTAAAACGCTTACCGATTTATTTGAGAAATATCCTTTTTTACCAGGCTTTTTTGAAGAGCATACATTGAAATTAAATGGAAATTTAGATATCAGTCTTGTTAACTATTTAGCTTTTCTTGATGAGGAGGAAGAGCAAGAAAATAGAGCGATGGATAAGGCTCAAGTTTTAGATTCAATGTGTATCTATATCGATCAAATGCTAGCTTTTTTAGGTGAAGATGAGGATGATGGTGTTCACAGTATCACATTACTACCAGGAACGAACAAATCTGGTGAAGCTGAACAGTTTGGTGAATTAACAATAAAGAAGAGTGAGATTGTTTGTATTGTAGGTCCTACAGGTTCTGGTAAAAGTCGATTGCTTGCAGATATCGAATGGGTTGCTAAAGGTGATACACCAACTTCACGTTCAGTACTTATCAATGGAGAAATTGGAGATTCAAAATGGCGCTTGAATTCTGGTAACAAGTTGGTTGCTCAATTGTCGCAGAACATGAATTTTGTGATGGACCTATCGGTTTATGAATTTATAGAGTTACATGCACAGTCACGTTTGGTTGAAGATATTGAAAGTGTGATTAATAAGATTTTTGCACAAGCAAACGACTTGGCAGGAGAGAAGTTTGAGTTATCGACGCCTATTACAAGTTTAAGTGGTGGACAGTCAAGAGCTTTAATGATTGCAGATACAGCTATTCTTAGTAAATCACCTATTGTCTTAATAGATGAAATTGAGAATGCGGGTATCGATAGAAAACGTGCTTTGGACCTTTTAGTAGGTGAAGAGAAGATTGTTTTAATGGCAACACATGATCCAATTCTTGCTCTTATGGGTGACAAACGTATTGTTATCAAAAATGGTGGAATTCACAAAGTTATAGAAACCAGTGACGAGGAGCAGAATTTATTGACAGATTTGGAGAGAATGGATGCTGTTGTTCAAAAAATGAGAAACAGATTACGTCAAGGAGAAATTATTAAGAAAGAAGATATCGGGTTCTAATTACGAGTTATCAATTACGAATTACGATTAATTTGAGTTAGAAATAGAGTAGTATTAAAATAGCCCTAAGTAATGGCTCTGGTTATTAATGACTGGTGATTGATTACTAATGGTAAAATAAGGAGGGAAAATTATGCATGACGGATGCGCAGGAAGTTTTGAGAATGGTCAACAAGTAGTTGATAAAGTTAGAATGATGGGATTTGCAGAACAGTTAATGCCTATGCCTTTGGATATTGAATGTCATGCTTGTAAAGAGTCATTTACAATGGAGGAGTTTGTGGCCAATTGTCCTAAATGCGATATGGTTCACGGTGTAACGCCATGTCATGCTTTCGATCCAAACAATATTATGGCTGCGGGTGTAGGCTATTAATTTTCTCACATAAAGCTTGCTAAAATCGAATTGCCTTTTTGAAGTTATTGAAACCATTAACACATGTTATTTGCTTGCTTAAGCCGTTAGTGGAGCCTTTAACAAATATTATTTGCTTTCTTTTTGCATAGGGAAGCCATTAACATATGTTATTTGCTTGTTTAAGCCGTTAGTGGAGCTTTTAACAAATGTTATTTACTTGTCTAAGCCATTAGTGGAGTCATTAACAAATATTAATTAGCTTCCTTAATTTGCGTGTTTCTTTTTATAATGCCTGATTATACTGCGTTTCAGAAGAATATATCTAGAATTATGGTTGAATTTAAAAAAGGACTTAGAAGCATATATCTTAGGTAAACAAAAGATAAATATCACGAAAAAGACCTAAAAGCAATTGCTTTTAGGTCTTTTTGTATTTAAAATCCTTTTGAATTTATTTCACAAGAAGTTTTCCCTTGTATATTTTTTCTCCTTC
>JADGEF010000095.1 GCA_016744515.1 Marinifilaceae bacterium
TTAACAATAGTGAAGCCTTTCTCTTTCTATGGCAAAAAGAACCCTCTAGAATTCAAACTTATAAAGCCTAAATTAGGTGCGAAACTTGAGTTAGTAATACCCTTGTGTTACATATTCGTAAAATCAAAACGTACACTTATCGTAGTATTGTATTTCTTTTTTACAATTTTATTTGGTATGCATTTCATTAATAAGGGGTTCGATAATGTTAATAATAAAAAAATAAAGTCAAATAATGTCGCAGTTAAAAATATAGAAATAGTGACTTTTAAATATGAAGGGGAACATATAATCTCTTCTGCCAAACATAGTTGTTTTTTCAAAGGGCATAAGTATTTCTTATTTTATAACAAAGATAGTAACAAAGTAAGTTACTATGAGACGAATAAGATCTCTCATTTAGAAACACGACACGTAGAGTTTAAAGATAATATTCAAATAGATTCAATTCCAACAAACTAGTATTCCAAGGCTGTTTTATTGATTTTAATACATTAAAAAAGAACATAAATGCCTAAAGAAAATTTTTCAGGGGCGTTTTCTTAAATTCCTTTTGTGATACGTGATATTATTTTGATCAGCTATTAGATTGTGTTAAGTTTCTTCCCCCATTTCATAACTCCTCAACTATGGAGAAAGATCCCAACGGTTTTTCAAGCACCTCAAATTCGGAAGAAGTCCTTTCAAAAACATTAAAAGTCGTCAACAAACCCTATCAGAAAACCTACGTCAACGGCCTGAATTTGCAGGGCAAGTATTTTCAGAGATTCGGCTTCGAGCTTGGCGATCCTGTGTCTGTAGAAGTTAGTATGAATCGGATATTGATTGAGAAGATTATAAAATAAGGGCTCAATTTCAAACTTACCTGTTATTTGCTTGTTATTATTTTCAGGTCAATTCCTGCTAATTCTTTTAAGTAATTCTCTGTTACTCCTAGCAATGTTAATATGCTTTCAGAAGGATTGCTTTTGGATAAACTAGGTTGAACTATAAAAATTTCGAATTCTATTGGAATTCTCTTTTTTGCAATTTCTAAAAGTATTTCTAAATCTTCTTTTGTTCCCTTCTCTACTCTTGAACATTCTTGCCCTTTTCTTTTCTTTGTTATTCTTCTTAAAAGGTGATCAAATAATTCACCTCCCGTTTTGTGCTTCCAGTGAATTGATTTTTGTGCTTGACCACAAACTTCATAAAAATTACTTATTTGATTACTTACATTTCCTCCATGAGCAAATTTTAAATGATACAAATTAATTTTTAATTTATTTGGGTGTTGCTTTATTGTTAAAACATCAGCTATTTCTCCAGAGTAATCGTCATCATAAATAATATCAAAATCTTCAAGTTTAAGTTTTTCTATGACTTTATATTGAATCGAATTTGTAATTTTAGGTGATACTCCTTGTGCTTCTTTGCTTAAATCAACACCATTCCAATCCCACGCAATTAAATTATCTGACGGGAATGGTCGTATAATTTGTTTTAGCTCAACATGATAATTTCCTGTTAACGAAGAGCCATCTGCAAACCATATCGTTGGAGTATATTCATAAAAGAATTCTTCAGCAGATAATTCTTTTGTTCCTAACGTGAATTTGATAGATTCCCTAGAATGATTAATAATTTTAAAATCTTTTATGATATCTCCGTTTAGATTTTTTTCTAGAAGTAGTTTCTCAAATTTATAAGAATTTGTATCCGTTTTAATTTCAAAGAATATCTCATCCTCTTCAGATGGTGAAACTATTTGAAAATCACAATTGCTTAAATTATATAGATTTTTCCCAATCTTAATTTTTAAGTTTGTTTCTGTGTGATTATATATTCTTTCATCCCAATCAATTGTTATCGGAAAAGCATTGGGTCTAACTGAGATTAACTGAGGTATAAGTGTTTCTTTTAATATTTGATTGGGATCAATTGATTCGTCCGATAGTTTATTTCCAAGGTTTGTACACCAATTTATAAATTGCTTAATATCCCCTTTAAGATAGCTCCATATTCGACCTTTGTATGAACACCCTAATGATATCTTCTCTCCATTTTCATAACCAACCCCAAAAACAAACGCCTTTTGTCCTCGCTGTTTTTCAGCTAGACTAAGTGCTTCTTCTACATCTGTACCAACACTCATTCTAAAACGAATATTTTTCCCTAAAAATTCTTTTAAGCCGACGTTCTGTAGGGATACTCTATTTATTGAATGGAATGCTTTAAATACATTTATTTCATTTATTAACTCAGCGTCATTTCCTATAATTGCTTGCGCTAATTCTTTATAAAGTCCAGATTTGTCGGAGCTATGAATAAATAACAAGTTATTTTTTGTTTCCCAAAATACAATTGTAACGTCCCATTCCAGCCCATAAATATCTTTGAAGTTTCCCCAATCAACATTTTTTTTCTGTGCTGTAACAATTATCAGTACTTTTTTCTCACTATTTATGTCATGAAATTTATAATCATTGTCTTCATAGTTATGAAAACCTTCTTTGAATTTTTTTGGAAACCAATTCTTAGTGTGATTCTTGTAAACCACGGTACTCATAGCGGTGCGTATGTTTTGAAATGGGATTGAAGAATTTTCAAAATTTTTAAAACCTGAAATAAAATTTTCAAAATTGATTTCATTTTCAATTTCACCCGTACTAAGTGTCGAGAGTAATAAATTCCAATTTGAGTCTTGAGCATATAGTTCTCCTAGCTCTTCTTCGACATTTGCATCGGCTAAATTGGCGATAAAAGAAGCTTCTCCTAGTTCTTCATCTTTTGAGGTTCTAGTAAATCTACCTGCAAATTGCAAAGTAACTGGAAGACTCTTTCTTATATCATGAAATGCTGCAATTTTTAATTCAGGCAAGTCAAAACCCTCACCAAGCATGTTTACTGCAATGATAATTTGATGCTTGCCGTTTACTATCGATTCTAAAATGTGAGCTTTATTTGTGATTCCTGAATAAATTACGACAGGATTTAAATCTTCAAATTCAGCATATATTTTAAATATTTCTTTTGCTCTGATTTTATTTACACATCTTGCCATCAAAATGTGATTATATCCTTTATCTATATCACTCCTTAGCTGTTCAACGGCTTTTTTAGCAATCAATTTATCCGCTTTTTTAAAATCATATTCACGAATAGGGTGAAAATTTATTTTTTTAAAATATCCTTGTTCTTGAGCTTTTTTAAGAGGGAAATTGAATATTATTTTTCCTTCTAACCTTTGTCTATCGTTTCTAAATGGTGTTGCAGTAAACTGAAGAACTTTTTTCTTATCAAATTTCTTTCTGAATGAATCCCATGACTGAGCTTTTACATGATGAGCCTCATCTATAAATAGATGAGAACACAAATCAGCAATCTTATATTGATGTTCACTTGAACTATCTGCAACAATATTCATTGTTGAGACAATTACGTTACAGTTTTCAAAGAATTCTATTAATTCTTCCGTTGATTCAAATTTTTGTTTTAGAATTCCAACCTTAGGATAAAGCGACTTTTCTCCAACTATTTGAAATTGCTTTAATAGCCCAAAATTTGAAAATTTATTGAATATTTGGGTTCTTAGTGCATCTGATGGAACAGTTACTAAGATTTTTTCACATTGGTTGGCAACAAGAGCTCCAATCATAGTTTCTGTTTTCCCTGTACCTGTTGGCATTACAACCGTTCCAATATCATCTGCTATTTTTAAGTGTCCTAGAATAGAATATAAAGCTGCTATTTGAGGCTGTCTTAATCCTCTTTCACCTTTACTCAGATCCTCCTCAAGAAACATAAAATTATTTTTCCAAGATTCAATAATCCTTGATATATTTTGCTCTTTTAGTTTTGGATGTTTAATCCAGTTTTTAAATTTTATATCTTGATTTTCTAACCGTTCTACAGTTGGCTTTTTATCGGTTTCGATAACATATTCCATTTCACTAGGGTAATTATCCCTATTACAAGTTAAGCAGTATTGGAGATTTCCGTGTCTCAGAATAAGATGACTTCTTCCGTTTCCTTCAATTTCAAAATTTTCATCCACTGATGGAGTAATAAGTTGTTTTATTACATTTTTATTTCCTGTTTTGTTCCAAACAGTTATTTCTAATTTAGGAAGTTTGATCTTTAGCATTGGAAATAAATAATGTGGATATTAAATAATAAGCTTAAAAATATGATAAATTAATCAATATATATGTAAATGATATGAAATAATTATTAGACAAAAAATTCATAATATTTCTGTGGTTACCAATATGTAACCACTTATCTATATTTCTAAATTCCATTCAACCCCATTCAGTCGCTTTGCAACTATCCCGAGCGTATCTACCAGCAATTCTTCCGAAGGAAGTTCTCCAATAACCATATCTTTAAAATTACCAAGATACTCTGATCGGAGTTGTTGCCACGTTTCTTCATGTTTTGAGAAAATAATTGCCGTTGATGGATGTTCAGAAAGCCAGCCGTTATTATTCTTATATCCAATAATATCGTCATTACCCACCTTAACCAACATCGTATCAAAATCATCACTATCGAAAAACTGTTTAATTTCCTCATCTTTCAGCATTTGATGAATATCATAGATATGACGAATTTTATTGCGTAAATCATCAATCGGATTTTCACTCTTGGAAAACCTTACCAAACTCATAATTTTTTCGCAGAGAGTTCGAAACTTACTCAATACCTGAACCGTAAACGGATTCATATTGTATTCTTCAATCAATTCATGCTGTCCAGTTTCTCGCATCATATCAAATATAAAGGAGCTCACAGGCATATCAGAATACGGTTCAAAATTTCCTAACCAACTTGCTTCTAATATTACATGTTCTCGCACTTGTCCAAAGTCTCCACTAAATAATTTATTGTACTGATGAGCCGTTTTTCTGATGTTTCCTCGCTTATTAGTCAATCCATCTATTTCAATCTCGGGAAGTACTTTTTCCGCATATTTGCTCAGTTTACGAATTTTAGCCTTTAATTGATTATCTGTTTCCCCCTTATTTCTCAATACAACCATATCAATATCTTCGGAAAATCGTTCAATCAATTTATGGCATTTCGACAATGCAGTTCCTCCTTTAAATACGGCTTGTGTGGCAATGTTTGAATGAAAAATTTCAAATAAAACCGCCGTTACCCAATAGTCTTTCTCTACATAAATAGGTTGTACACCTAATTTTTGGGCAGTAAACTTGATGGCATCACCAAAAAGCTTTTCGTTTTCATGTAATTTCATAAAATGTTCCAGTTAGATATCGTAGGTAGAATTTCCTCAGAAATTCCTATTTTATATTTTGTAATGGGATTGAGTGAAGTCTTTAACTTCTCTAGACCAATTCCCAATTCATCTAGTTCCATATTTTCCAATAAAGCTCCTAACAAAGCTCTTACGCTCGGGTAATATTTGTATGACAACTGAATAAGTGATTGTTGCTCCTTATCAGAAAGTTCGGAAATCAAACTATTTAGCCTCGTTATGGATAATTGAAAAGATGAATCTGGTATTTTTTTTATAAATCTAATCACATCAAGCAACCTCAACAACGGAATATTTGACGTAGTAATTGTATTTTTTTGTTTGAAAAAAGTAATACGAAATTGACCTCTTTGAAGAGTATCACTCATATCATTATGGGCAATTTGAATCGTATTACTAATTTGAGTGGTGAAACCACCATAATTAAAAAACGAATTTCCTGAAATATATCCTCTCAATCTTCCGTCTTTCTCTAATAGATCTTTTACTATTTGGTTTTGTTCAGGCAACAATATTCCAAAAATGGTTTCCTGAGGCTTATAATATCGTCCTTTAGCAAGCTTCTCGATTTTATTAGAAGTAACCAGTCTATTTAAAAACTTAATAATCGCTTCTTTCTGATTCACCTCAGTAATAAAATCCTTATAGGTGAAAACATACCCTCTTGGGAATTTATTTATCCTATCTCTTATGTAATCAGTTGTTTTCATACGTTAAATTGTATTACAAATATAACAAAATGTCCAGTTTCTCGGGCGAAAAACTGGACATTTCTTAAATTAAAACTGAAATTATTTCGTTATCAACAAGCCTTATGCTATACAATCAAGTCCACACCTCCATAAGGCAGTGTTTTCTAAAACCCAAAATTCATGAAAATCTCTCATATCAAAAACGACTTTAAACGCTTTTGTTTAGTTGAGAGAGGCATGACTATGCGGAATTATCAAGGCATTATTAGATATCTTGATTTAATCATCAATTTCGCCAACACAGAAAACATCAAAAAGATTGACGAGGATACTATTCGAGAATTTCTTATATCGAGAAGTGAAGAAAAAGGATGGTCTTCAAAAACCTTCCGAAATTACCTACAATATTACGCCACATTCTTCTCATGGTGCGTAAAAAGAGGCTATCTTAATAAAAACCCAACCGAGAAAATTGAAAAGCCAAAATTACCCAAACGATTACCTCGTTGCCTAACACAAGATCAAGCAATAAAAATTCTCACTCATGCCTCTTGGTATAATTGGTTCTATGAGTTTGAGAGAGTGAGGAACGTAGCCATTATAGCCACCTTTCTTTTAACTGGAATGCGATTGAATGAACTGCTTAATTTAAAAGTACATGATATATCTCTTGATGCATCAGAAATATTCATTGAACAAGGGAAAGGAAGTAAGGATAGAATCGTACCAATTCATCCCAAACTAAAGCTTATTCTGAGAGGATATTTAAAAGCACAACGTAAAAAGAGCATTAGTTCTGTGTGGCTTTTTACTGGCGTTAATTCAAACAAGCAATTGTCACCCAAAGATATTCACACTATTTGTCGGAAGATATCGATTTCGAGTGAGGTTAAATTTACGCCTCACATGTTACGGCATACATTTGCTCGACTTTCAATTAATGCAGATTTGAATATCTATAAGCTTAAAGAGATTATGGGACATTCCAATGTATCCACGACCCAGATATACATGTCAGTATCACAGGAGAGCATCAAGAGAAGCTTTAATAAGCTTCACCTTATCTAAAACTCTACTGGATGCTTAATGATCTGTTCTCTCAAGTGTGTAGTGGTTGCAGATAAATAAATGGTCGTTGTTTTGATGTCACTATGTCCCATCATTTTTGAAAGACTAAAGATATCGCAACCACCTTCGAGCATTAGTGTTGCAAAAGTATGCCGAAGTAAATGCGGATAAATATGAATCTTACATTTTTCTCGAATCTTTATAAACATCCTCTTGATAACCAATTCCCCCATTTGAGAATCCTGCCTCATGGCAGAAAAGAAATAGGGGTTAGTTTTCTTTAGTCGTTTCCGCTCTATTAAATATCGTTCAAGGTGTTCCATCAAGGAAAGATTCATAGGAATCATCCTATCCTTTAAACCTTTTCCTTCCCTTACAGTAATATTCCTGTTTTTAATATCCACATCGCAGACCTTTAGATTTCTTAATTCAGTAAGACGAATTCCTGTGAAAATAAATGTAGCCATGATAGCAATGGATCTAAACTTATCGTATCGGTATTTGTATGGAAAATTTCGAGTCCACTCCAATACAGTTATCGATTCATCTCTGGTCAGATGCTTTGGAATTGTTTTTGGGAGTTTGGGACGTGGGATCTGTCGAATGTCATTCTCTGTTTTGAGCTTTTTTTGCACTAAATAATCGGCAAACAACTGTAAATCTTGAAGCTTATTCTTAATTGTCTTTGGAGACCATTCAGATTCTAGCTTTCCTTTAATAATCCAAGTCTCTACAGAGTCTCTATCAAATCGTTCAATAGCCTCTACTAAAGATTGCTTCTGAAATTGTTTGAAGCTAGAACGAAAACCTTTAATGGTTCGTTCGGTATTTCCTTTAAATACAAGTGAGTATTCTAGGAATTTCTGATGCTGAAAGTGTAGTTCATTCATAGCCAGTGATCTTAGGGCAAAGCCATCAGGTCATTGGATAACGCATTTTGATACAAAAAAACGTCAGGAAGCCTGACGTAGAATGTAAATTGGTTGCGGAGACAGGATTCGAACCTGTGACCTTCGGGTTATGAGGCATCATTATGCCAGTTATATCGCCGATTACCGCTCTACATCTAGCTTGTCAGACTTTTGATTTTGAAAACAGGTTTCAAATCAATGACCGATTGGCTGATTTCAGCTTAGACGATAAAATCTGTCGGTCAAATTTTAATTATCATTCAATTACATTGATTCTCTTTATTAACAACGATTCTTTCAAAAAAGAGATTTAACGAGTAGTTCATACCAAGATGAAGATTGTATTAAATACTACTTTGACTCAACTCGGGTAATGTGTTAATGATATACATACTACAACAAGGAGGTCACCCCGATGCCCTCTAACTTTGTGTATCTGTTTTTCTATTAACCCCCACTAAAATGGAAAGGACTATTCGTGTTGAGCGAGCATTATTTGCGTACGAAATTTCTTTGGGTAAAGGAGTAATCCTTAAACTTTCAAATGCATCATCTCCAATTATAAAGTTTCTGCGTGAAAAATATCTTGAAGATCCCACATGTCTTTCTGGAGATATTGAATTTTTGTTTATGCTTAATGGCTCTGGGCTTAGTGCAGATAATCGATATTATCGATCGTGAAATTAATTAAGTAGTTTCATGGTGTCAGAACATGCACTCTATTACTATTATGTAGTATCAGGGAAGAACAATTTTATTAAATTGTATGCCCAAAAGAGAATTTGAATCTAGAGCCTAAAAAATGTAATTATGGATGATAATAAATTGAAGTCTCAATTAAATACTATTGAGGCGAGTAACAAAGAGAACGTAGAAAAAATAGTTACTGATAGCCTGAAGAGTGAAATATCAAAGGAACGAAATGTAACGTTTCTTCAACAGCTGGTGGCGGAGAGCAGAAGAGATATGTCAATTTATCGGATTGATTTAATGTCTATCCATATGAACAAATACACCGAGATAGCAAATCAATTGGAGTTCATGCTAAAACATGTAACGAATAAACCTGTGATTATCTCAGATAAGGAGCTGGGTTTGATTCGATTGTCTTTCTTTAACAAAGAGTCGGTGGCTGAGTTTCGTGAAGTAGTCCTAAACTTAACAGAAACTTACTCCCAATTCTATGGTTTTCTTGAATATAGAAAAGATAATAACCAAAAGTGGTGCAAGGTAAAGAAGAATTTAGTTCTTCTTCCATGAACATCTTTTTATAAAAACCCTTTGATACGAATGTCTAGTTGAGCCGTTGTATAGCTGAGGAGATATTGATATCTCAGATGTGAAGGAAGTGGATTAAAGCCAGATCATAGATACTATCAGCAATAGTTTATAGCTGTTGTGTTGCACAATAAGATCTTTTGAAAAAAATATAATTCAGAAATGTTCAAAATAACTGAATTTGAAATCTGCGTGCAAATTGCGTGCAAATAAAAAAAGCACTTACATCGTATTGACGTAAGTGCTTGATATTGGGGGTGGGCCCACATGGGCTTGAACCATGGACCCCCTGATTATGAGTCAGGTGCTCTAACCAGCTGAGCTATAGGCCCGATGAAAACAAGACGGTAAAAGTATTTTATTACCTTTGTTTTGCGACTGCAATGTTACATATTTGCATTGAATAATTCAAAAATATTACAACAAAAATATGCCTAATTTTTCATCAATTCCAAATATAGTCTTCGATTTAGGCGGAGTCCTTCTAAATATCAATCCCGAAAATTCTGTTAATCAGTTTAAAGCGATTGGTTTAACCGACACCAGCAGAATTCAACACGAATATCGAGAAAATGGTTTATTCGATCGTCTTGAAAAAGGAGAACTGAGTCCAAAAGCCTTTCGTAACCAAATTCGTCAGTATATCGATGCTGAAGTTAGCGACCAAGAGATCGATCATGCTTGGAATGCCATGCTACTTGATTTCCCCCATGAAAGATTGCTCCTATTACAAGAACTTAGGAAAACACATAAGATATTCCTCTTAAGCAATACTAATATTATACATTGGGAGTACTATACTCAAAAGCTAAAAGAGATATATGGCGTTGAATTATCTGACTGCTTTGAAAAAGATTATTTTTCTCATGACATGGGATTACGCAAGCCTGATACAAACATCTACCAAGAACTTTTAAGAGCCGAAAACCTTAAAGCTGAAGAAACCTTATTTATCGATGACATGTATTCTAACGTTGAAGCTGCACGTAGGGTAGGCATGATTGCACATCATCTCGACCTTGAGAATGGGGAAACCATCTTGGATTTATTTGCAAAGAACTAAGCTGAGTCTATTCTTTGATAAATTCGCCAATGGTATTATCAAAATTCACGTAATATTTCCCTGGGATTAAATCATCGAATCGAACCTCTGCTCCATAACCGTCGTAAATAAGGTTACCGAACAAATCAAAAATCTGAAATTGAGTTGGAGCTGAAAACTTCAACTCCCTTTTTACTTTTTTATTTACAAGATAAATCGGCTTGAGTTTCGATTTGTATTGAATCGTATCAGAATACTTATCCTTTTCTGTATAATCAACTTGGTGAATTCTAAACATGTTTTTACCAGAATGAACTGGAACTTTAATTCTATAATTATTTACACCGGAAGTTCCTACGCCTCTCAATTGTCCAACTGTAACCCATTTATTCCATCGGTACTGCTGTACATTAAAAGGCAATGATCCCACTTCGTTTGAACATTTCCAGTTTAAGAATTGATCTTTATCAACAAAAGCCCTTTTCATCTCAAAGGAACTTAGAGCTTTTATAGCTTCTATATTTACGATAGATGGCATAATTGAGTCTTTGTATCGAATACAAAAACGTAGGTCTTGTCCAAGCTTGAAGCCCATATGTGCCAAATCGATTTCAAAGGCACTTGATTCAAAATCGTTAATATATTCCTTATCGTTGATAAAAATTGATTCAATTGTAAAACGATCCTCAGAATCGGTAAAAGGATTCACAATATAGACATTAGCACCAGTAAAAACTCCTTGAATATTGAGTTCTTGAGACGATGCAATTGTCGATATAAATAGAAAAAAAACAAGTATTAGTCGGAAATTCATATTCTTACTTAATGATTTTACTAGACCTATCTAGTATATTAACGAGTTAAAGTTCACTCAAATAAACCTATAATATGATTCAATATAATAAATTTAGATAAATGAATAAGCTATTTAAATGCTTATTCTCATATTTCTACTTAGCATCCTTCCAATCACCATTTTCTTTTATGATTTGAATCAGCTCTTCAATTGCATCCTCACTTAAAATATTCTTCTTAACCAAATCCTGCGATTTGTATAAGGAAACTCGCCCAGCTCCTGCACCTACGTAACCGTAATCCACATCGCCCATCTCGCCTGGTCCATTTACAATACAACCCATCACTCCAATTTTTAAGTGTGATAAATGAGCAAACTTTTGCTTCACCTCAGATACGACATCTTGGAGCTTAAAAAGAGTGCGACCGCAACCCGGACAGGAGATAAACTCCGTTTTAGATGTACGAACACGAGCGGCTTGTAAAATACCAAAAGCCGCTGCATTTACATCCTCTTTGCTTATGCTTCCTATGTTATTTAAACAAATACCGTTCCCTAATCCATCAATAAACAAAGAACCTAAGTCACAAGCAGATTTTAGTTGCAAGTCTTCCAACTCATTTTCATGAAATAAGCGTTGAAAAACGACTGGTGCTTTACAATTGAATTGAATCAGTTTAAACACAAAAGCTCGTTGCTCTGCAAAGGCATTTTGATGTTTCGATTGGCAAATAAGAACCGCTTTCGGATTTTCCTTAATCTTCCCGATAAATTCTTCTGTAAGATCAGAATATTCACAAGCGATAAAATGGATATCAGAAGCAAATGATCTCAAATCATCATGCATAAAGACCTCTGCTGTAAACATGGGCTGAACATTGCTCGAAAACTGGAAAGCATCAACCCAACATTCCGAATCGACAATTAAGCCTAGTTCCTTAGGAAAATCTCGAATAACAGGGTCGAAGCCATTCAAATACATATAATCAGCGGCAAGGTCACCCTTCTCCCATCCTAAAGTTTCAGCATTTATTTTATAACCCGCTTGCTCAGGAAAATCACTACAAAAATGTCTTTCTTGGTTATAATCAGCAATCACAACAGCTTGTTTACGACCACCTATATTAGCAACTTCATTACTCGATCGCTTATAAAAATCACATAGATTAACACCCGACTGACTTGGAGATTCAATTGGAACATGTCCCTCCTTCTCAAGAATATAATCTACCATTTTATGACCAACTGGCGACTCAACCTCTGGATCTTCGGTTAAAGAAATTCGGATGGTATCACCCAAGCCGTCATTTAATAAAGCTCCTGTTCCTGCAGCCGATTTAATTCGACCATCCTCACCTTCACCAGCCTCGGTTACGCCCAAGTGTAAGGGAAAATAAAGCTCTTCCTTATTCATTTCGATCACCAACAAACGAACGGTTTTCACCATCATCACCGTATTGCTCGACTTAATGGAAATAGCCACATCGGTAAAACGTTCTTCCTTACAAATACGAAGAAACTCAAGGGTCGCCTCAACCATTCCACGAGGAGTATCACCATAGCGAGACATAATACGATCGGATAAAGAACCGTGATTGGTTCCAATACGAATAGCCGTTTTATTTTCCTTACAGATATTAATCAAAGGAATAAACTTGGTACGAATTTTTGCCAAGCCTTCCTGATACATTTCTTCACTATACTCCGATCCATTTATATCGGTTTTTTTATCTACAAAATTACCTGGATTCACACGAATTTTCTCTACATACTGAGCTGCAATAGTTGCGGCTTCAGGGTTGAAATGAATATCAGCAACCAAAGGTGTTTCGTAGCCTTTCTCTAACAGACTCGCCTTAATAAATTTTAGATTCTCAGCCTCCTTTTTACCTTGTGTGGTCAATCGCACATACTCAGCTCCCAATTCTATCATCCTGATAGATTGCTCAACACTACCTGCCACATCATTGGTATTAGTATTGGTCATCGATTGAACACGAATAGGATGCTGCGCACCAAGAGGCGTCTTTCCAATAAGGGTTTCTGAAGATGTGCGTCGAGAATAATTAAATAAATCCTTACAGAAAGTATTAAGTTTCGAAATTGTCATGAACATTATATTTATAAACAGCTATTATATTTCAAAAAAAGGAAATCTATTGGGATGAATATAAAGCTGTAGGCTATTTGTTATTGATAAATCTTATCGTGATTCTATTTAATGTACAAATGTAAGCTATAAATTCTTAAATTTGAATTTTGAATGAGTCGGGAATTGGTTATCAACTCTAGTTTAAGATAAATTAAGTTGAAGATCATTTAAGATCTGCGTAATCTGCGGGAAATAACAAAAAAAGCCCATGTCAATACAAGTCAAAAAAGTCAGTAAATTATACGGAAAACAAAAAGCTTTAGATAATCTAAGTTTTGAGATATCAGATGCTGAAGTTGTTGGATTCTTAGGACCCAATGGAGCAGGCAAGTCAACAATGATGAAGATCATTACGGGCTTTCTTCCTCAAAGCTCTGGCGATGTCTTTGTTAATGGCTTAAATGTAATGGAACATTCTCTTGAAATTCGCAAACAAATTGGCTACCTACCCGAGAACAATCCACTTTACCTTGACCTATATGTAAAAGAATACTTGGAGTATGTAGCTGGTATTTACAAACTAGGTAGCAAGAAAAAACAACGCATAAACGAAATGATTGAACTCACAGGCTTAGGCTTGGAGCAAAAAAAGAAAATTGGCGCTCTTTCGAAAGGTTATCGTCAAAGAGTAGGCTTGGCACAAGCACTTATTCACGATCCTAAAGTGTTGATTCTTGATGAACCCACAACAGGACTCGATCCAAACCAATTAATTGAAGTCAGGAAATTAATACAGACCATTGGTAAAGAAAAAACCGTAATGCTTTCCACTCATATTATGCAGGAGGTTGAAGCCATATGCGAACGAGTACTCATTATCAACAAAGGACAATTAGTGGCTGATCAGGCTTCTAATACAATCGGCAGTATTAAAGAATCATATGTACTCGATTTGCAGTTTACCAGCCCAGTTTCCAAAGAACAATTCCAGGGTATTGCAGGTATTACACATATTCAGACTTTAACAAACAACCGCTACCAAATATCGGCAAAAGCAGATGTGCGAGAACAAATCTTTCAAATGGCGGTTAGCAACCAACTAATACTTATCGAAATGAAATCTCAGGAGAGAAATCTGGAATCTATTTTCCACGAATTGACTCAATAAGCCAGAACTTGTTCTTAAAACCACAATATAATTTTCCTCCTTTCCAAGGAGGAGTGCCTGAGGAACGAAGGCGAGGTGGTTTAACTTTTAAATCAAAATGCTTGGGCTAACACAAATAAACACCAACCCGACGAGCAAAGCTCGCCACCCCTCCTCAAAATAAGGAGGGGAAATAAATTGCCAATAAAAAAAGTAAGAGCCCAGCGGCTCGAGCGAAATAATAAAGAAATTTTAGTCTTTTTTAACCTAAGTCCTTTATATTCTTAAGAAGAAGCAATCTGCATAAGCTTGTTTGTTTCCAAAACTTTGCTTTCCTTTGCAGCGAATTAAGTGGAAAGATTTGGCTGATTGCGACCACAGAAAAAAATGCTAAATGGTAATACTTACCCTATTACATTTTCTGTACATTATACAACCAATACTTTCCCGTATTTTTTTTAAATAAGTATTTATAAATGCCTTGAGTATTTACGAGTTAAAAGTTAATCGGCTACTTAAAAGACGAGTAATAACTTTAAACTTTAGGCACTCTAAGTACTCTAATATCTAAAAAACTATGGGATATTTATTTACATCTGAATCCGTTTCAGAAGGACATCCAGATAAAGTTGCTGATCAAATTTCGGATGCTTTATTAGACAAATTTTTAGCTTTCGATCCCAACTCGAAAGTCGCTTGCGAAACTATGGTAACAACAGGACAAGTTATCTTAGCAGGTGAAGTAAAAACAAAAACTTATATCGATGCTCAGGATGTCGCTCGTCAGGTAATTAACCGTATTGGTTATACTAAAAGCGAGTACCAATTCGATGGTACATCTTGTGGTGTGCTAACGGCTATTCACGAGCAATCAGACGATATCAACCGTGGTGTGGATCGTGAAGATCCAATGAGCCAAGGAGCAGGTGACCAAGGAATGATGTTTGGTTACGCAACCAAAGAGACTGACGACTATATGCCTTTGTCTCTCGACCTATCGCACCGTTTATTAATCGAAATGGCGGCTATTCGTCGCGAAGGTAAAGAAATGACTTACCTACGTCCTGATTCAAAATCACAGGTGACTATTCAGTATGCTAACGATGATACTATCGAAAGGGTACACACCATTGTAGTTTCTACTCAGCACGACGATTTTGGTCCTGATGATGAAACGATGTTGGCTAAGATTAAGAACGATGTTCGCAACATTCTTATCCCTCGTGTGATTAAAATGTTGCCAGCTCGTGTTCAGGCTTTCTTCGATGCTGACTTTATTCTTCATGTAAACCCAACGGGTAAGTTCGTTATTGGTGGTCCTCATGGCGATACTGGCCTTACTGGTCGTAAGATTATTGTTGATACTTACGGTGGAAAAGGTGCTCACGGTGGTGGTGCATTCTCTGGTAAAGATCCTTCGAAGGTTGACCGTTCTGCAGCCTATGCTTCTCGCCATA
This sequence comes from Marinifilaceae bacterium, assembly GCA_016744515.1. Taxonomy (GTDB): domain Bacteria; phylum Bacteroidota; class Bacteroidia; order Bacteroidales; family Marinifilaceae; genus Ancylomarina. Next base: position 15,747 of record JADGEF010000095.1, read on the forward strand.
TTGCGAAAAACTTGGTAGCTGCTGGTGTGGCTGACGAAATATTGGTTCAATTGTCGTACGCCATTGGTGTAGCACAGCCTGTAGGTATCTTTGTTGAGACTTATGGCAAAAAGAACGTTGAGCTAAGCAATGGCGAAATCGCTGATAAGATTGCTGAGATTTTCGACCTTCGTCCTGCTGCAATTGAGCAACGTTTAAAACTACGTAATCCTATTTACGAAGAATCTGCTGCCTATGGTCATATGGGACGTACTCCTCGCAAAGTAGTGAAAACATTTGCTTCTCCTTATTTTGCTGATAAGGTAATGGAAGTAGAACTTTTTACTTGGGAAAAACTAGACTATATCGATAAAGTGAAAGAAGCTTTTAAGCTTTAATCCTTTTCTATCCAGATAAAAGAAAAGAGAGTATCCACAATGGATACTCTCTTTTTGTATTTAAACATTTGAGGGTCTCACTTTTTTTGTTGAGGCTCTCAATAAGTTATTTTGCCGCAGACCTTAGTCATACCCTGACATTTACAGCTTGAAGATAGTCAGAGCATGACCTAACCTATGGTCACATAGGGTGTACACCTCCCATAGAGAAAACATGACTACCACTAACAAGTTGCTCATACCCTCAAGCATTCCGCCACAATCCTGAAGCGTTCCGCCACAATCCTGAAGCGTTCCGCCACAATCCTGAAGCGTTCCGCCACACTCCTGAAGCGTTCCGCCACAATCCTGAAGTGTTCCGCCACTATCCTGAAGCATTCTGCCACAATCCTGAAGCGTTCCGCCACAATCCTGAAGTGTTCCGCCACTATCCTGAAGCATTCCGCCACTATTCTGAAGTGTTCCGCCGCATTTAAACACTAGAACCACAGAATAATAAACAAAGCACGAGCAAGCAAGCTTAAAGGTTGGCAATTGTCTTGCAAAATAGGGTCGCTGTGGTATAAAGTCAGAGCATGACTATAAAAACTAATATTGATTGTTCAAGCAATACACCCCTCTCTCTGCCGAGATTTACTCACTATAAAATTTTAATCAACAATGTTCGTGATCCTTCGGATTCCCCTAA
>JADGEF010000096.1 GCA_016744515.1 Marinifilaceae bacterium
TTGATCCTGAAATTAATCAAATTAAAAAAGCGAAATTCTCCTTCCCTGACGTTGCAGGTCTATTAAGCAAGTATGACATTAAAATACAATAAGCCCCGAGTTATAAATGATGAAAATGTTGCATTTGCAACTTGAATTCAGGTAATTAAACAATTGCTTACAATAAGAAACTCCTCGCTGAGTAGCGAGGAGTAGTGGGTATTTAATTTTGGGTTTTAAATTTTTAAGCTTGATCTAGGATACGAAATGCGCAATCAAGAATAGTTGTGTCATCTAGTTCTACAATACCACCATCAGGCCCTTGTTCAACATGAATACCGATACTTTTACCTTCTTTGTAATTAACGCCTCCAAAATAGTTTCGGACAGTCTCTACATTAAGATCTAGTTCTTTCGAGATTTTTCTCATGCTGCCTTCAGGCAAACGATCCTTGATGTTTCTAAGTTCATTAAATGTGATTGTTTTAGTCATATGCTATAAGTTTAATTGATATAAGGATTAAAATTCTCTTAGCTCTTTAAATTTAGCGAAAGTATTTTTTAATTAAAAGTTATCAGTGCATAAATCTGACTGAGAATAAATGAGATTTGATAATTTATTGTGATGATTTTCTCCCTATCTTTTATTTTTCTAGCCTTTCAATTTCATCTTTAGATTAATTTTAGATTAGATATAATTTTGTTGCCTATATTTTTAGTTTTCATAAAGTGAGATTTATTCCTATTTAAAACAGATCTATCCATTTTTTTATAATGCAGTGTGTATCTTAGTTGCGTTATGCCTAAACCTGATTTACCCCAAAAATTGTTTCATGCTGATGTAAGGTAAAGGCTTTTTGAGGACTAATTTTCTAGAGACAAAATATTTTGAAGAAAAAATCATTATTAGCCCGCTTTCTTATTTGGCGATTAAAACATGTTAACGACCGTCAATTTATCTCATTTCTAGGTGTTCTTATCGGAATCACCTCTGGTTTGGGAGCTGTTGTTATTAAAAATTCGGTTCATTTTATCAGTTCTTTGTTACAAGGAACGTCTGAGCTTGAGTATGCGAATTTCCTTTATATGGTGTATCCAGCCATAGGTATTAGTGTTACCGTTCTCTTTATAAAGTACGTTATTAAAAGACCTGTAAGGCATGGTATTCCTAATGTTCTCTATAGTATATCTAAAACGAATGGACAGATAAATGGTCATAATATGTTTTCTTCTATTGTAACATCAGCTTTCACTGTTGGTTTTGGAGGATCAGTGGGACTGGAGGGGCCTACCGTATCGACAGGAGCAGCTCTGGGATCTAATATTGGAAGACTTTTTCATCTCAACTATAAACAAACAACGCTTTTATTGGCTTGTGCTTGCTCAGGAGCTATGGCGGCAATTTTTAAGGCTCCAATTACAGCTATTGTGTTTGCAATGGAGGTTATTATGCTTGACCTTACCGTGTGGTCAATAGTTCCTCTTTTGTTAGCTTCATCAACTGCAGTTATTACATCATATTTTTTTTTAGGGATGGATGCTCTTTATCCATTCGAAGTTCAGGGTGGTTTTGTGATGCAGGATTTACCTTATTATGTCGTTCTGGGAATTTTGACTGGCTTAATGGCAACCTATTTTACCAAAATGTATATGTACATTCAAGGCTTGTTCGATAAGATGGAGAAAAAGTACATTAGGCTTCTAGTTGGGGGATTGTCGTTAGGTATGATTATTTTCTTTTTTCCGTCTCTTTTTGGTGAAGGTTACAATGCCATTAATTCAAGTTTATCTGGTGACTATTCCTATTTATTCAATAATTCTTTATTCTATTCGTTTAGTGAGAATTTCTGGGCACTTATAATTTTATTAGTCTTAGTTATCTTTTTTAAGGTGATTGCGACTTCGATTACTTTTAGTGCTGGTGGTGTTGGCGGTATTTTTGCTCCAACTTTATTTATGGGTGTAAACGCTGGTGTTTTGTTTGCAAAGGCTGTTCATTATTTAGGTCTTAGAAATATCGAAGTGAATAATTTTGCTTTGATAGGTATGGCAGGAATGATTGCTGGAGTACTTCATGCACCGCTCACGGGTATTTTCCTTATAGCTGATATCTCTGGAGGTTATCAACTATTCGTGCCTTTGATGATTACAGCTACTATATCGTATGCCACAGCTAAAAGCTTTGAACCACATTCGGTGTATACCATTCAGCTTGCTCGCCGTAAAGAGTTGATGACGCATGATAAGGATCAAAACGTTCTTTCTCTTATGCGGGTAACTCGATTGATTGAGAAGAATTTTAATACCATCAATTCTGATGCGACTTTGGGTGATTTGGTAAAAGTTATTGCTAAATCACAACGTAACCTTTTTATTGTTATCGATAAAGAGAATGATTTTGAAGGAATCGTTAAGCTCGATGATATTCGAGAAATCATGTTTCAACCAGATAAATATGATGTCATGTTTGTTCGGGACCTTATGATTATGCCTACTGTTGTGATTCAACATGATGAATCGATGGCGGATGTTGCTCGTAAATACCAATATTCAGATAAGTTCAATTTAGTTGTGTTGCAAGATGGTAAATATTTAGGCTGTGTTTCTCGTGCTCAAATATTTTCAACTTACCGACGAATGTTAAAACATTTCTCTGAAGATTAAGCTTCTTAAGTTTCACTTTAAATCAACCTAGATTTTTGATTCATTATTTTTTGAAAAAAAAACTACGATTTCAACATTAGCTCAATAATATTCTATTACATTTGCACTCAATTTTAAAAATCAATAGAGCGTTTTTTTTGTTTATACTAAAGATTGTCAATTCGATACGTAAATTGAATAAAGACTGCTAAGTCTTTTTATGTATTGAACTCTGTTGAGGTTTGCTTGACTCAAGTAGCCATCCGACCATTGAATAGTTTATTGTAATTTTCAAATATTAAGAGGAGCTAAATCCTTAAGAAAATAATAGTCAGAGTCATGAAGAGCAAAAGTTTATTGTCCCAATTTTTAATTTGGAGAATGAAGCATATTAGAGAAAGACAATTTGTTCTCATTCTTAGTTTTGTAGTTGGTATTTTAAGTGGTTTGGCAGCTTTGTTATTAAAAACAACAATTCACCAAACACATCATTTCCTAACGCACAGCCTTCATGTCGACTCAGTCAATCTTTTGTATTTAGCCTATCCAACAGTTGGAATTCTATTGACTGTTTTATTTGTTAAATTCTTTGTCAAGGATAATATAGGACATGGGGTTACGCGAATCTTATATGCCATATCGCAAAAGAATAGTCAAATAAAATCTCATAACAATTATTCTTCAATTATTGCTAGTACATTTACCATTGGATTTGGTGGATCGGTAGGAGCAGAGGCACCCGTTGTTTTAACAGGTGCATCTATCGGATCCAACTTAGGGCGAATGTTTCACCTGAATTACAAAACCATTACTTTGATGGTAGGCTGTGGTGTAGCGGGTGCTATTGGTGGCATTTTTAAAGCCCCATTGGCTGGTATGATTTTTACTCTCGAAGTCTTGATGTTAGATTTGACAATGGCATCTCTAATTCCTTTATTGATTTCTTCGATTACAGGTGCGAGTATTGTTTATTTTTTTATGGGTAAAGGCGTTTTGTTATCTTATGCAATAGAAGATGCTTTCGTTCTATCTAACTTTCCTTATTATATTTTATTAGGTGTATTTACAGGTCTGGTATCTTTATACTATACTCGTGTGGGAATGTATCTTGAATCTCAACTTGAGCGAATAACAAATTGTTATAAAAAACTAATATTAGGTGGTTTAGCTTTGGGAATTATGATTTTCTTATTCCCACCACTTTATGGTGAAGGTTATACCACAATTCAGGCTTTGATAAATGGAAATGTTAATGGATTGGTAAATAATTCTGTTTTCTATTTCATGAAGGATAACTATTGGCTATTACTTTGTTATGTTGCTTTGGTTTTAGTCTTTAAAGTTGTTGCTTCAACAGTAACAACAGGTAGTGGAGGTGTTGGTGGTATATTTGCTCCTTCACTTTTTCTTGGAGGCGTTTCAGGTTTCTTTGTAGCTCGATTTATAAATGGGTTCGACTTTGTAAAACTATCGGAAAGTAATTTTACTCTTATTGGTATGGCTGGCGTAATGGCTGGTGTAATGCATGCGCCTCTTACAGCAATTTTCCTAATTGTCGAAATTACTGGAGGCTATGCTTTGTTTATCCCAATTATGATTACGGCAACTATTGCTTACCTAACCATCATGTATTTCGAACCTCACTCGATATATACCAAACGACTTGCTAAGCGTGGAGAGTTAATCACTCATAATAAAGATAAGGCTGTTCTGACTCTGATGAAACTGGGGAAAGTGATTGAAACAGATCTTCTGAAGATTAGTCCAGATGCTAGCTTAGGAGAATTGGTCAAGTTAATTTCTCATTCTCATCGTAATATTTTTCCTGTTGTTGATGATGAGGGTAAACTTTTAGGAATTGTTCTTCTGGATGATATTCGTCACATCATGTTTAATTCTGAGATGTATGAAGAGGTCTATGTTCGCAACCTAATGACTATGCCTCCTGCTATTTTAGAAGCGGATGATCTTATGGATAAGATAATGAGGCGTTTCGAAGAGACAGGTGCTTGGAACTTGCCTGTAACTATGAATGGACAATATTACGGTTTTGTATCTAAATCGAAAATATTTAGTGTATATCGTAGAGTTTTAGTCCATTTCTCAGATGAATAAGTTTTTCGAATAAATACCCTTCCTATTTTTGATGCTTTAGATTGATTATTTGTAGCATTGTCTCGTTATAAGAGTGCTTGTTTGTGCAAGTTTTTTGAGATATTAGTACACATAGAATTTTATAAAAGCCCCATGAACCCAAAACATTATCAGTGTATTCCTGAATGTTTCTGGCAAGGTCGAGTTGATGATCTTGTAGACTATGACGCATTTCGTTGGCATCAAATTATTAAACCAATTAATTTGTTAGGCGATATTAGTGTTCAAAAGGGAGGTTTTGGATTACTAGGTTTTTGTTGTGATAATGGCGTAAAGCAGAATCTCGGACGTGTAGGAACATCTAAAGGACCCAATAGTATTCGTAAGGAACTTGCAAATTTGCCTTGTTCTTTTCCCGAAACAACAAAAATTTACGATTGTGGGAATATTGTGTCTGATGACGAGAAGCTAGAAGATCTTCAAGAAATATTGGCGCAAGCTATATGTTTTATGCTTGAAAAAGGCTTATTCCCAATTGTATTAGGTGGTGGTCACGAAATCGCTTATGGACATTATAATGGAATTCAACGTTTCCTTGATGAAACAAATAAAGAAAGTCTAGGTATCTTCAATCTTGATGCGCATTTTGATATGCGTCCTTATAACAAAGGAGTTAGTTCAGGTACCATGTTTGCTCAGATAGCAGATGATTGTAAAGCAAAAAACAAACCGTTCAATTATATGGTTGCAGGTATCCAACAATATGGAAACACTGTGAATTTATTTAAGAAAGCCGATGCATTAAACGTGAAGTATTTAATGGCGAAAGATATTAACTCAGCCAATATGTTTAATGTTGGTCAGGATTTAACACGCTATGCAAAGAAACAGGAGAATATCTACTTTACACTCTGTTCTGATGTAATCTCATCGGCCTATGCTCCAGGCGTTAGTGCGCCTCAGCCATTTGGATTACATCCAGAAACAATTTTGAAATTGATTAAGATGATGATTCGTTCGGGGAAGGTAATTTCTTTTGATATTGCAGAAATTGCACCTCGTTTTGATGAGGATAGTCGAAGTTCAAAACTTGCAGCTATTATAGTTTTTGCTGTGATAAACTCTATTCTGGAAGAGAAGGAATAGAGTCGAGATGCTCTTATTGCTTTCAGAAAGGAGACCTTTGCTGTTGTATATATCCGAATTATTTTATCTTTGTAAAAGTGTAAGCTTTTATATGCGCATTATGCCCGAAAGATTTCATTTTGATGAAATTTACACTGAATAAAAACTGTTGAGCTTAAATAGTAAAATTTATCTTTCTCTTCTTAAGAAAGCCTATACTTACAGACTTCAACGTAAATAAGTTAAAAACTAAGTCTATGGCAAACCGACCCGTAACGATTAAAGATATTGCTGAAAAGCTGAGTATATCTGTTTCTACTGTTTCTCGAGCATTAAAGAATAATCCTGAAATTAGCCTGCAAACTCGCGAAGCAGTGCAAAAGTTAGCAAAAGAATTAAAATATCGACCAAATCCTTTGGCTGTTGCGTTAAAAACGCAGAAATCCAATACTATTGGTGTTGTTGTTCCTCAAATTGTAAGTTCTTTTTATGCTTCTGTTGTAAAAGGAATTGAGCAAGTTGCTGACGAAAAAGGCTATCAGATTTTTGTGAGTTCGTCGAACGAGAAGTTAGGGAAAGAACAGAAGAATGTTGATGGTTTTTTAAACATGAGAATGGATGGAATTATTTTGTCATTATCTCGTGCTACAAATACATACGATCATATTCATAAAATAAAGGACATGGGAGTACCTATCGTTTTATTCGATAGAACCTCTAAAGAACTTGATGTTTCTAAAGTTGTAGCTGATGATGCTGCTGCTGCTCATTCTGCTGTTACTCACCTTTTGGAAGGTGGAGCTAAGCGTATTGCTTTTTTGACAGGTCCAGAATATATGCTATATGGTAAAAATAGAATGCGTGGTTATAAGCAGGCTCTTGCTGACAAAGGAATCGCTTTGGATGAAACTTTAATTTCACGTTGTGAATTTACAGTTGATTCATCAAAACAAGCTAGTATGGATTTACTTTCTAGAAGTAATCGTCCTGATGCATTTTTTGCTATTAACGATGAATTAGCAATTGGTGCTATAATGGCTACTAAAGAACTTGGACTTAAGATTCCTGAGGAGGTTGCTGTCGTAGGTTTCTCAAATAGTCGTCGTTCTCGTTATATGGAACCTTCTATCTCAACTATGGATCAAAACCCTAAACAAGTTGGGCGAGAAGCTGCTAACCTTTTATTTGAACAAATGGAAGATAAGCCAGATAGCGATAAGGTGAAGGAAGCTGTTGTGCATGCTGATCTTATTATTCGAACTTCTTCTGAAAAGTAAAAAAAACTGAATATACTATAAAAAAATCCTGCCTTTAGAGCAGGATTTTTTAGTATCGTAGAGTTTTGATTAGAATAAATATGTATTGCAAGTTAGTGTGAGAAATTCACGTGAATAATACACGGATGTTTTGTTACTGTGAGGAATTGTTTGTTTATTTGTGTAATAATATAAAAATAAAGAGTTATGCTACTTCGAATAAAAATTAGAAATTTCTTATCATTCTATGAAGAAACATCTTTTGATATGTTTCCTAATACGAAGAGAACAACATTCCTCAATCATATTTATTCAAATAATAAGATCCCATTATTAAAACAGGCTGTTGTATATGGTGCTAATGGATCTGGTAAATCTAATTTATTAAAAACTTTTAAGTTTATAAAGAGTGTAGCTGTAAAGAAAGATTTTTTGGATATTGATATAATTGAAAGATCAAGATTTCGATTAATTGAAGGAGATAAAAGTGTTCCAAGTTATATTTCTATAGAGTTTTATGTGAAAAAATCTTATTATAAATATGAACTTGAGTTAGCGCCTAAAAAAATAAAAGAAAAATTAATATTATTAGGCTTAGACGAATTTGAAGATCAGATAATTTACGAAAGAGACGGTAAACGTTTTCATTCAGAGAATAATATTAGTAAAGAAGTTGAGGAAGCAATTAAAAAGTTGATTAGCAAAAATCCTTTTTCTTCTTTATTGTCATTAAATAATGAATTTCCAATTTTTGAAAATTCACATATGAAACCAGTTTTTAACTGGTTCTATGAAAATTTTCAGGTATTATCTTTAAATAGAGTTTTGCCAACACTAATTGAAGTAATGTCAAGAAAAAAAAATCTTTTATCGTTTGCAAATGAGATATTTAATAAGGTTGATCTTGGTATAGATTCATTAGAGATAAAATCTAAGAATATTAATGAATTATTGATAAAAGGAGATGAGGAATCATCAAAGATTTTGGAATCTCTGAAGTCTAGAATTTCTTCTAAATCAAGTCTTTCAAGAGTAAAAGACGACAAGGTTTTATTTAGTTTAGTTGAGGAAAAAGGAGAAAGTTTTATAAAACAATTTGTTTTTAAGCAGAATGGGGTTGGAAGTTATATTGGTAATATGGATATTGAAGATCAATCCGATGGTACTGTGAAACTATTGAATTTGATACCTGCTATTTATGATGTAATAAAGAATGGTAAAATAATTTGTATTGATGAAATAGAAAATAGCATTCATCCTTCATTAATTACATCAATATTGAGCTATTTCTCTAATTCAGAATCAAAAGGGCAATTAATATTTACTACCCATGAAACTGAACTCTTGAATCAAAAAAAATATATGCGATCAGATGAAATTTGGTTTACCGAAAAACAAAATGGAAATTCTAGGTTGTATTCTTTAAATGATTTCAAGGAACATAATACTATAAATTTACGTAATGGGTATTTAGATGGTAGATACGGTGCTATTCCTTCAATCGAATCATTTGAATAGTTATAATTATGGATGAATTTTCTAAAAAAGATGGTGGCTTAGAATTGTTTAATGAGGTTGATCATATTCAAAAAAAACCTAAACTTGTTGATTCTGTTGATTTAATCTCTTTGGGTTAAATTCCCCGCCCCTTGGGGCGAAAAAAAATAAAAATAATCCATCATGATACCCCGTCTGCTTGCAGCGGGGAGATTCATTTCAATATGATGATTTTGCAAAGCAGGATGGGGTTTTAGATCCTTCTTTGTTTATTATTATATCTGGAGGAGAGAAAAGGGAGCGTGATTACTTTGACTTTTTTAAGAAATATTCAAAGAATTTTCCAAGAATTGAAGTTGAATTTATTTGTGAAGATTCGAAAGGAAGGAAAGGATTAGATGTACTAAGTCTAGTAACTAGAGCACATGAAATTAAGGATATTAAGAAAGAGAGTATTGGTGATGATATTATTATACGATTAATATTGTAACGGATGTTGATGATTTTTATCCTCAGATAAAGGAAAAATTGTCAGAGTGCAAAAAGAATAACCTAAACCTAATAATAAGTAATCCCTGTTTCGAGATATGGTTGTATTATTCATGTAATGAGAATATGCCAAATTATATTTTACCTAAAGATAAATCAAAGATTAGTAAAAGTCTAAAAGTCCATCTAAATGAAGTTGTTAGTGGAGGGGTAGATCCTAGAAAGGCTCCATGGGAAATTTATCAAGCTAATAAAAATTCATTGAAAAATTATAAGGAAGATAAAACTAAAATACCGAAGTTATTTTCTACTCAAATGCATGTTTTAGGCAGTAAATTATATGAGTTATTAAAAGATGATATTGAGAGGTTAAAAGATATTCAAGAAAATAAGAAATTTAAAATGATAGAAGAGCAAAAAAAGCTTAAAAGGAAGAACTGAAAATTTCATTCTATGCTAATGTGATAAAAAAATCCTGCCTTAAGAGCAGGATTTTTTAGTTTCATAGATTTCTGGATTAAAAATCTTTATTCTGTTGTTTTACCAATTCCTTAGTCGATAGTAGGCCACAAGCAGCAAAAATATCTAAGCCACGCGAGCGACGAATAGTAGTTGTAATGCCTTTTTTATTGAGTAAATCTTTGAATTCTTCAATTGTAGCTTCGTCAGAACCAAGTAGAGGTGAATTTGGAATAGGATGAAAACGAATCAGGTTCATTCTACATTTAATACCATCCAAAATCTTACACAATTCTTTAACGTGTGCAGGTGTATCATTTATTCCTTTGAACATGATATATTCAAAAGAGACTCTTCGTTGACGACCAAAATCAAATTCACGAACCATTTTCAAGACATCCTTAACTGGATAAACATTTTGAACAGGCATCAGTTTTTTTCTCTCATCATCAAAAGGGGTGTGCAAACTCACTGCCAAATGGCATTCACTTTCGTTCAAGAATGTTTTCATACCAGGGATAATTCCAATGGTAGAAACAGTAATTCTTCGAGGGCTCATTCCCATACCATAATCAGCTGTCAGCACTTCAAGCGATTTCATCACTTCAGGCACATTATCAAGAGGTTCTCCCATCCCCATATATACAATATTAGTAAGATCACGCCACTCTGGTAAAGAACGAACCTGATTTATAATATCGCCAGATGTAAGTTGACCTTGGAAGCCTTGTTTACCTGTCATGCAAAATAAACAGCCCATTTTACAACCTACCTGAGAAGATACGCAAAGCGTTGCTCTATCGTTATCAGGAATGTAAGCAGTCTCAATAAACTGGTTAGGCATATTAGTTGGATAAAGGTATTTTTTTGTGCCATCAACAGAACATTGTTCTTTAATAGTAGCAGTTAGACCAATATCGAAGTTTTCTTTTAGGAGAGTTCTTGCCTTTAAAGATAAATTTAGCATCTCATCTATACTGGTAATATCTTTTTTATAAAGCCAATCAGCAATTTGTTTTGCTGTGAATTTTGGAAGTTTCAAGTCTAAAACAACCTGAGTTAGTTCCGTCAATGTTTTTCCTAAGAGTATTTCTTTAGCCATCTGGTAAATGTGATTTTTTAAGAGATCTGTTATACAGATTAAAAGTAGATTTCCGCAACAATTTTATTGAAAGAGACGCCTTTGTCTATCAGTAAATCTCTGACTTCGACAACCATTTCGGGACTGCCACAAAGGAAATATTTACAATCTTCTGGGAAAATCTCAATATCCTGCAAATATCGGGTTAATCTTCCATTATACAAACCTTCACCTTCTTCTTGTGAGCAACAACGAATGTAATTGCCTTTAAGTTTTGAACTGAATTCTTTTTCGAAAAAGAAAGAATGTGTGAATCGGCCACCATGAATTAATTTTTTGTCAGTTCTTAATCCTGAACGATACATTGAAGCAAAGGGTGCAATTCCAGTTCCTGAAGCTATCCACCATGCAGGTGTTTCATCATCTATAAAATCGCCTTCAGGCGGTGTCATATATATGGTTGAACCATCTTTGTGTTCACTTAAACGAGGAGTTAACCAGCCATCATCTTTTATATTATACAAAATCTGAATAGAATTATCATTCTCACCACTAGCAATGGTGTAAAGTCTTGGTTCTACATCTATATCAGTTGTAATACCTATGTATTGCCCAGATTTGAAATCTAGGTTTCGTTTAATTTTTAGTACAAAAACACCTGGTGCAATCTCTCTATTTGATACAACGATACTTTTGGTTAGTTTTTGCTTAGTTTTTATATCTGTAGTCATACGCTTTATGTCTATAAGGTGCTTACAATCTATTAGTAGTTTCAATACAAAGGTAATATAATTTAGAAGATGTCTAAATAGTAATGAGTGGATATTATAAAACATAGTCGTTTTATGGCGAGTAGCTTGTTATTTCTTCATCAAGAACTAAAATTAAATATTTAAAAGAAAATAATTTGTTTCAAGATGTAACTATATGTTTACTTCTGTCGTCATATGTAGAGTTAAACAGTTGATTTATCTGTTTCCTGAGTTTTAAAGATAACCACTAACTAAAGTAATTGATATGAAAATCAGAAAGATGAATATGAAGTATTTGGTCGTTCTCGTAGCGATGTTTTTTATTCCATTTAATAGTAGCGCTCAAACGATTTACGCTGAGGCTGATGTCGCATTTGATGGAATTAAAAGAGTTGAAATTGAAGGTCGATTTGTTGATGTAAACATTCTTGGTACTGATACCGATGGAGTTGATTTAAAAGGAATCATTCGAGGAAAACTAAGAAGTGGGAAGGATTTTGAATTTAAGCACAGGCAAGTAGGTTCTGTTTTGAAAGTCTGGATTGAAGCTCCAAGATCAATTATGGGGAGATTTGAAGCGACTTTGACTCTAAAAGTACCTTTTTCAACGGATATTGATATTCGTAATTCATCAGGGGATATTTATATTGAAGAAATAGCTGCTGACAAAATGAAATTGGTTACCTCTTCAGGTGATGTTGAGCTGAAAAATATTGAAACTCAACTGACTACTGCGGCGACTTCAGGCGATTTAGAAATTTATTATTTAAAAGGAGCTATTTCGGCTGCATCAACTTCAGGCGATCAAAAGTTTAATCACATTCGAGCTAGTATTTCCGCTAGAGCTACATCTGGAGATTTTCTTTTTTCTGATGTTATTGGTGATTTGAGCACTAAAACAACATCTGGTGATTTGCAGTTCGAAAATATAGAAGGACGTATTTCAAACGTTTCTACATCAGGTAATATAGCTATAGATAAAGCAAAAACAGTACTCGACCTTACTGCTACTTCAGGTGATATAAATGGTGATGGAATTGAACTAATGGGAGATTCTAAATTCAAATCAACTTCGGGAGATGTTACGATTGATTTTAATAATGATATGAGTTCAATGAGTTTCGATCTGAGAGCTTCCTCGGGTGATTTAAGAGCAGGGGGACGTTCTGCTGATAGAAAATTATATATGAAACATGGCGATATTTGGGTTTATGGCATTAGTAGCTCAGGAGATCAAAACTATCGTTAAGATAATTTTAAATTTATTTGTGTACGTTTTTGAACACTCATTGTGACGTAGACGTACACTTTTGGGAGTCTTGATTTGATGAATAATAATCTTGAGTCTTGTTAACTAGCATTTTGGCTCTTTTGGTCTAGTTGTTGGTTTAAACTTGAGGAACCATAGCTCATAAAAGATTAGTCCCTTTTTTTGACTTTGGGAGTGGTGTCCTGAATGATGGTTTTTAGTATAATTAATTGGTTTTCTTTGAAAGTGGCTGTTGGCATTTGCCGGCAGCCTCTTCTATTTTAAATCGGGCTATAGTTTGTGGTATGATTTAGAACATCTTCTTAAAAATTTTTCTTAATCCATCGAGGAAGCATATACATGCCAATGAAAAGATAAGGGTAGTATGATATTAGTCTCCAGATTAATGCTAGAGCAATTGTTAGGCCAGCTTCAGGAATAAAATCACCTAAGTATTGCGTAAAAACCCATTCCGAAAATCCACTTCCTCCAGGAGTTGGACTTATTAGCATCATGATCCACATGAGCAGCTGGCGAGCAAAAATCATGATATGATCGAGTCCAGAATATTGGTTATACCAAAAGGCCAGAAGAATAGAATTTACAACCCAGTAGCGTGCTGTCCAAGAACAGAAGCTCGCAAAAAAGGCCTTTAGCCAGAATTTATAGCTCTTGTTTTTCAAATCTTTCGAACTCTCAATAATATCTGTCCCAGTTTGGTTAGCACCTTGTTTCCATTTGCGAAGAATGGGTAGTTTAAATATCCATAACAATAGCCACTTTAGCCCGCGAGGATTTTTAAATAAGCCATAGCTCAACACTATTAGGTAAGCGAGTTTTAGAAGATAGGCTCCAAAAACCAAAAATAAAAGAGACGAGCTTAGCGCCGATGTATTTTCAGTATCCAATAAAAAAAGTTGCTGCCAATCTAAAATAAGAAGAATAAGAGGCAGCATAATGATGAAGTAAAGCTCATCAAGAAAGGAAGTAGCCATAACTACTGCCGAGCTTTTCCCTAGGCTTAAACCTTCTTTATTAAGATATAGAATAGCAAATGATGTACCACCAATTGCTGAAGGTGTAACAGCAGATGTAAATTCCCAAAGCATAACGATACGGAATGTTTTTCGCCATGAGAATTCCTTCTCAGTTAGTATCCTAAGTCTGGCCATATAACCAAAGTCGCGAAGTGCCATCATTAGTAAAGCAACTATTAGACCTGCAAGAGTAAGCCATGAAAACTCTAATAAATCAAATGTATCAGACTTAAAATCTTTTATAAGAAGATACATAATCACAACAAAACCAATCAGAATAGGCCATATTACACGTTGTGGACGTATGGCTTTAAGTAATTTCTTTTGATTTGTTGTATTATTTTGCTCCATATGGAATGATGCTTTTCAGATTTGTAATGAAATCAAAATTTCACTTTCAAACTTAATCATTATTAATAAGATGTCTAAGTGACTATGACTTAAATGTTAGGATTTTCTTACTAGTGATTTTAATTCCTATTTAATCAATAAAATCCTTCAAGGCTTGCTTCTGGCGGGGTGTGAGAGGCAAATTTGAAAATACTAGGTTTCTATAACGCTTAAAGAGCTTATATATACAATTAATCAGAGATTTGTCACTCGACAAATAGTTGAACCAAGACTAATCATAATCCATCTATTTAAGCAAATTACACCTCATTGTATGCTATGATACAATACGATTCTCATTTATACAATTTACACAGTTAGGATTTGACGTTTTTTGACAAATTTCATTGCTTTTTTTTCATGTATTTTACGTTAACGGACTTAAACGATGCATCAATGACCTTTAATTCCAACTAAACGACTCGAGGTTATTTAGTTGTTTTAAAAAAAAGTTATTGTTTGATATCTTGAATAAAGATTGAAATACAAATCCTCGTAATAACACAAATTTAGCGCATATGAAAAGAATCTATATACTTTTACTAACAATGTTTTTTATTGGGTCTTTGTTTGGCCAAGGAGGGGACTTGCTGGTAACTAATACTTCTGTATATGTTAATGGTGTTATTTGTCTGACAGGCGGATACATTGATGAGTCAGGTGGTCAACTTGAAGTCAATGGTGAACTTTGTTTTATAAATAAAGATGAAATAGAACTTGTTCTTTTATCAGGAACTGGGCTTGCAAATGCGATTTTAAATTTAAAAGGCAATGCAAGCACCTATCTAGAGGCAAATGATGCAAGGGTTAAAAGCTTGATCTTAAATATTTCAAATGGAGACTTGCAACAAAGTGGCAATTTGAAAGTTGGAGATAACCTACAGCTTTTTAAGGGCCGCTTGGTGACAGGTGAAGATGGTGTTTTATCCATTACTAACAAATCTGATCACGCAATAGTATTTAACAATTCACAAGGCAATACCAGTTATGTTATAGGTAATTTGGAACGTGCTATTGATCCGGGTTCAATTTATGAATTTCCACTAGGAGACGCCAGTAGTTTTCATCCACTGAGTTTATCAAACTTCAATGAGGCCAATATGATAAAGGTGAACTACGATTCGGATCTGGGTGATAAATGGAATGATGCTAATACTGATTCACCTTTAGTCTTTCCTTCTTCAGGAGCTTGGATAGTAAAATCAGAACAAGTAGAAGCCACCTACAAAGCCGTTGTTTCACTACTGGATACAGAAGGTGATTTATTAGAAGGTAGATACGCCCTAATGCATGCTAATTCCTTTTATCAAAGTCTTCCATTAATAGACAGAGGAGCTCAAGCAACAGAACCATTTCATTTAGCAGGATCAAGTTTATGTAGCGAAGGCATTTTGGCTGTGATAGAATCGAAGCTTGGCTATTTGGCTGAAGAAAACGATATCCAACTTGTCAATACCATTGTTGTGAATGAAAGCAGTGATCAAACCTTTTTCATTATTCCAGGCATGGAAGATTTTCAGAATATCGACATGAGAGTCTATAACAGTTTAGGAGGCTTGATTTTTTCGAGTAGAAACTATCAGAACGATCTAAATTTTAGAGAATTTAACGATGGTACCTACTATTATTATTTGAAAGCGATTATGAAGGATGGTAGTCAGTTAAGTAAAAGTAATTTTATAGAAATCGTAAGATCCAATGACTAGATATACAAAATATATAACAGTTTTCTTTGTTTGTTTGCTATGGGGAGGTAATGCCTTCTCTCAATTCGAACTTTCAGTTCCAGCAATAACCAAGCAAGAGTTTTTTAACCCAGCATATAATTCCTATAAAGAATATGTGTCATTGAATCTGATGAGTCGTCAGCAATGGTATAATGCAGGAGTCGATGGTCCAAAGGTTGTTGCAGTAAATGCCTATATCCCGTTAGGAGAAAGAGCTTTAGGTTTAGGCAGTACTATTATATCAGAAAAAGTTGGTCTTAGGAATGTGAACACTGCTTATTTAAGTCTTTCAAAGAAACTACGATTAGCCACTGATACTTACTTGGCTTTAGGTATTGGTGTGGGCGTACAAAGTGAAAGTTATAATAGAAAAGAGATGATTCACTATCCCGAAGTCAATTTTAATCGGGTTGAGCTCAATCAAACTAACCCAGCTTTCTCTCTGGGTATGATGGCAATGATTTCTAAATTTTTTGTAGGCGTTAGTTCTAATATTACCCTATCTAAAAACGATTTTGATTATAAGTATCTGACAGGATTTGATGGTACAATTGGTATGGTAAATGTGGTGAACGACGACTTTGTGTACAAACTATCTTTAGTTGGTAAATACTACATTCAAAATCAGATCAAGGCCGACCGCGATGGCCATTTGAATAATGGCTATGTCTCACCAATTCTGGATTTATCCTTTCACTGCTTTCTTTTCAATAGCATTTGGTTA
>JADGEF010000097.1:0-12557 GCA_016744515.1 Marinifilaceae bacterium
AGTCATCTCTTAAAAATTCTTTAATTATCAATTATATACAACAGTTTTTTCTCAAAATCAGACTGCAAATATATATGATTTCTCTTTATTAAAGAAATCAAAAGCACTATTTTTGTGTGAAATATTAAAAAAAAACATTTACCTAACAATCTAGGTCTATGCTTAATAGCAAAATTATAAACTGGTATGAGTTCAATAAGCGCGATTTGCCTTGGAGAAACACCACTAATCCATACAATATTTGGATTTCAGAAATCATGTTACAACAAACCCAAGTCGTTACAGTTATAGACTATTATCATCGTTTTATTAATAGTTTTCCTACAATTAAAGACTTAGCATTAGCAAGTGAGCAAGATGTATTGAATCATTGGCAAGGACTTGGCTATTATTCAAGAGCTCGCAACTTACATCAAGCTGCTAAATTTATTGTAGACAATTATAATGGTGTTTTCCCAAACTCATTTGATAACATTTTAAAATTGAAGGGTATTGGCGTTTATACAGCATCAGCAATAGCAGCATTTGCTTTTGGTTTGTCTAAAGCTGCTGTAGATGGAAATGTATATCGCGTTCTATCTCGTTTGTTTGGTGTTTATGAGTTAACAAATTCTCCCAAAGGGAAAAAAACATTTCAATTATTAGCAGATGAGCTAATGGCTAATGCAGAGCCTCATATCTATAATCAGGCTATAATTGAGTTTGGGGCATTACAATGTACGGCAAAAAAACCTATGTGTGAGGATTGTCCATTACAAGCACAATGTTTTGCTTATTTAAATAAGGAGCAAAATTCATTACCAACCAAAAAGAAAAAGATAAAACTTACTAATAGGTATTTTTACTACCTATACATTTTTAGTGAAGAGCATTTTTTATTGCAGCAAAGGGGAGATGGTGATATTTGGAGAAAAATGTTTGAATTTCCATTAATTGAAGCTAATAATAGAATAGAATTAGTAGATTTGATACATACTGAAACTTGGCGTTCACTTTTTGTTGATGTTAAGATTGAAGTTAAGGATCAGTTAGCAACTAAAGTGCATAAGTTGAGTCATCAGAATTTGCATATTGAGTTTATTAGTGTGAAAGTTGATCGTGATTCTATGAATAAGTTCTCATCTTTTATATGTATTGATAAAGAAAAAGCTATAAATTTTCCTTTACCAAAACCAATAGAGTCGTATTTAGCACGAGCTTAAATTTTATGTGAATAAAAATATTTTTATCTCACTAAAAAATTTATAACTTTAGTGATGTAAATTTTAAAAATAAAAAGATATGTCAGTAAACAAAGTAATTTTAGTTGGGAATGTAGGTGCAGACCCAGAAGTTAAATACCTTGATAATGGTGTAGCCGTTTGTAATATTCGATTAGCTACCAGTGAATCTTATACTCGTAATGAGGAAAAAGTTACACAAACTGAATGGCACAGCATAGTTATGTGGCGTAAATTGGCAGAAATTGCTGAGAAATACGTTAAAAAAGGTGCTCAGTTATACATAGAAGGCCGTTTAAGAACTCGTACTTGGGAAGATCAAGATGGAAAGAAGCGCTATACAACTGAAATTTTTGCTGATAATTTTCAAATGCTAGGTCGTCGTTCAGAAGAAAAGATCGCTCCTGTAGACGAATCTGCAAAACCTCAGACTGAAGCTGCTAAAACAGCTGAAGAAGAAACTGATGATTTACCATTCTAAGATATTGTTGAACTAGAATATTGAATGTTGGAAACCAACGATTTGTTATTGATACTAAACAATTTTAATATTGTTTTTAAACCTTTAAGCTTAAGTATCATTGCTGAAATATGTGCAATGATACTTTTGTTGTTTTTTTCTGCCCTGATTTCAGGATCAGAAGTTGCTGTATTTTCTCTTTCACCGCAGAATATGAGAGAGATTGAAGATGCTCAAACGAATAAAAATAAAAAGCTGCTTAAGCTTTTAAGAATGCCCGAAAAACTATTGGCAACCATACTTATTGCAAATAATTTTGTGAATATTGCAATTGTAATTCTTTCAACTTATATCACGTCTTCATTGCTCGATTATAGTCAAGCTCCTGCTGTAGGCTTTATTGTACAGGTTGTGGTTGTCACATTTTTACTTCTATTGTTTGGTGAAATAATACCTAAGGTATATGCTGCTCAGTTTGCACTCCGTTTTTCAAGGTATATGGCTTTACCTTTAATCTTTCTAGAAAAAGTGTTTCGCCCTTTAGGAACAATTCTTATAAAATCAACCTCTCTGGTTAATAAACGAATTTCAAAAAAGCAGAATATTTCTATGGATGACCTTTCTCAGGCACTTGAGCTAACAGCTGATGAGATTACGGATGAGATGGAAATACTTGAGGGTATCGTTAAATTTGGTAATATCAATGTCGATGAAATCATGAAAGCTCGCGTTGATGTGATTGCTGTGGATATTCACACAAGCTTTAGTAAACTTAAACAAGTTATCATTGATTCAGGTTTTTCTCGTATTCCTGTTTATGATGGCGCTTTTGATAATATAAAAGGTATTTTATACGTAAAGGACTTGTTGCCTCATCATCATAAACCCAATACTTTTAGATGGCAATCTTTAATTCGTCCACCATACTTTGTTCCTGAAACTAAAAAGATTAGTGATCTATTAGAAGAGTTTCAGACTAAAAAAAACCATATGGCTATTGTCGTTGATGAATATGGAGGAACTTCAGGTTTAGTTAGCTTAGAAGATATTCTTGAGGAGATTGTTGGTGATATTACAGATGAGCATGATGACGAGCAAGACTTCTATTCTATCGAAGATGATGGATCATACTTGTTTGAGGGTAAAACCTTATTGAACGATTTCTTTAAATTAATAGATATTGAGGATGATATTTTTGATAATATAAAAGGCGATGCTGATACGTTGGCAGGACTTATTCTTGAGATGAAAGGAGAAATACCCCATAAAAAGGAAATCTTCAAATATCATGGTTTTGAATTTGTAATCGAAGCTGTAGACAATCGTAGAATCAAAAAAATCCGATTTAGACTTCCTGAAAAGAAAAAGTAAGCTTTAATATTGGCAGATGAATAAAGACTTTCATTGAAATTTGTGCAAATTGCAGCATTATTTATTAAACTTGATTTTCTATGCCTAGGCATTCCCGAATTATACTCTTATCATTTCTGATTGTTTTTGCTTGTTTACCTATTTCTTGCAGAGATAAGGCAATGCCAAAACCCAAAGGATATTTCCGAATTGATTTCCCTCAAAAGAATTATGAGATATGGAATCAGGATTATCCATTTAGTTTTGAATACTTAAAAGGAGCTAAAGTTATAAAAGATAAAAGCCGTCTTGCTGAGCAATATTGGTTGAATATAGAGTATCCTAAATATAATGCCATATTACATTTGAGTTATAAAGAAGTAAGTAAAAACCTAGAAAAATATCTCGAAGATTCTCACAAGTTGGTATACAAACATGCAATTAAAGCAGATGCTATTGATGAAAAGAATTACATCGATAAGGAAAATAATATATTTGGACTTGTATATCGTATACAAGGTAATGCGGCTTCAGCTATACAGTTTATAGCAACCGATAGTTCTAAGCACTTCCTAAGAGGCTCTCTCTATTTTAATAATCATCCAAATTCAGATTCATTAGCGCCCGTTATTCAATATATCGATAGGGATATTGTGCACTTAATGGAAAGCCTTAAGTGGAAATAATCCAAAACCTTAACCATTAAAAAAGCCTCATGCCTTTAGTAAAGCACATTCAATTAAATGAGACTTGTCAGTTAGTTCTGTGGAAGATAACCGAAGAGCTTTATGACTTGCTCGAGCATGTTTGTTTGAGTGAAACAGAGAAGCTACGTCTTGAAGGTTTTGGAAGCATGTCACGTAAAAAGGAATTTGTTACGACTCGTGTTTTATTGCAGAAGCTCCTTGGTGATGACGTCTTTATTGAGAATAATGAACAAGGAAAACCTTTACTTATCAATTCTAATTTTGATATCAGTATCTCTCACAGTAAGCATTATGTAGGGGTAATGATTGGTAAGAATCACGATTTAGCTCTTGATATTGAGTATTTATCTGATAGAGTATACAAAATTTGCAAACGATTCTTGAGCGAAGATGAATTATCATCCATCCTGGAATCAAATAAACAGATTCATATTTATCAGCACTGGTGTGCTAAGGAGTGTTTAATCAAATTATACGGCAAAAAGGATGTGCACTTAATTGATGAGTTGAAAATATATCCTTTTAAGCCTTCTCAATCTACTTTTTCAGGAGAAGTTACACGAAGAGACTTTTCAAAGAAGTTCGATTTTAGTCATCAAACATTTGATTCTTACCTAATGGTTTGGTGCTGCCAAAAAAGAAATTAATCTATCAAGCCTTTTATTGGATTCCCCATACATCCAGCAGGGGGAGTAATTTTTAAGAATGTTGATAAGGTGGGAACAATATCCTCAATATCTAATTGTTGATTCAGCTGTTGATTTTTAATTTTCCATCCATATAGAAATAAAGGAACTCTCCTCGATTGGCTATACTGTGCTACAAGATCTCTTTCGTCTTTTATTTGATTTACCCATCCTGGCTCTAAAGTAATTATCACATCACCTGATCTTTTATGATTGAATGAGCGTTGAATTTTATTCATAACCCCATGACTAAAATTGGTTTGGATAAAATTTTGTGCTGGAACTGCTTTTGATACACCAGAGAATTGAACTAGAAATTTGGCAGCTTTTATCTGAACGTCTTCTAGTGAAAGTTTTTTATCTTCTATGAGTTTTCTATTTAAAAAGATTTGTTGTGCATCGTAACCTGATATCCATTGGCCGGCTCCGTATGTCACATTGAAGTACGATTTAAGAAGGGCAACGGCATTATAAGAGCTAAAATAACCATGCGGAATGCGTTGCTTTTCAAGATCAGATTGTAAGAAACTAGCAGCCTGATCGGCAGTTATAAAAAGCAATACATTTTCCATTCCAACTTGCTCATCTAAAAAGGTAATTAAATCAGCAATATTTTCATCGAGCCTAGTTATGCAGTCTAACATTTCGTCTGAATAAGGTGAAAAATTACGATGATTATTTCCTAAACAAGAGAAGTTTATTGTGATTAAATCGCAATCATCATCTTTACCTAAGTTTTCATTAATAATGGTTGTTACAGCAAAATCTTTAATTAGTAGGTTTCCAGCAGGATAATTTTTAATAGCATGATAACCAAACTTCTTTTTTTCCTTTTTCAGATCGTAATAAAAATGATCTGTTAGCTTAAGTTTAGCTTTAATAATGTCAGTTGAATTTCCGTTATCGTCCAAGGTTTTAGGAACCCAAGGTTTATCAAGGTATTTATTAGGCAGATCGGTAGCATTAAAATCATTTACCCAATTAAATAATGTTTCTTGGTAATACGAAGAGCTCGTGAATTTACCTTGAGTACCATCGAGCCAATATGCAGCATCAGCAGAATGCCCTGCAGAATAAATTGCAGCTTCATTATTTAATGCAACACCAATTACTCTTGAGTTAGGATTGTTCAATTTCATGATATCACCTAAAGTAGGAGCTAGAAGTTTATGAGGCGATTTTGAAGCTATTGTATCTACTACGCCCAATTTTCTATATCTCTTATCATAGGTTGCTGCCTCTGGACTTTCAGAAATTCGGTTGAACCATGCATGAGAAATTATTCCGTGATAAGCAGGTGGTGTTCCTGTGAATATTGTAGCATGATCGACTCCAGTTTGTGAGTATTGGTAGTTGTATTGCGTGTTAGAACTGAAAGCTCCTTTTTGTATTATTTTATTGAACCCACCATTAGAGAATAAGTAAGAATACTTATTGAAATAATCGCTTCTTAAGTGATCGATCGTTATGCCTACTATCAGTTTTGGTTGATTCGATGGCTTCTTGAATGCATCAGTTTGGGCACTAACTTTTATAAAGCTGCTAATAATTAGAAGGAATCCTAAGATGGTATATTTGGTGTTCATACTTTCAGAATGTACTGTGGGAAATGACAGATTAATTAAAATAATTTATGAATTTGACTACCTAAATAAACCGCAATTAGTCCTAAAAAAACACTGGCTCCTAAATAAACTGCAAGAACTAGAAAATCTCCTGTTTTAATCAAACTGAACTCCTCAAATACAAAGGAAGAAAAAGTGGTAAACCCTCCACAGAACCCAACACTCAAGAAAATTCTAAGTTCAGGACTTAGGATGTTTTTTTGTTCTGCAAGAGAGTAAATCATCCCAATTAATAAACAACCAAATACATTTACGGCTAGAGTTCCAATTGGTAAAATGGTATGAAACATTCGATTTACACCAAGTCCAATTAAGAATCTAGAGATGCTGCCTAAAAAACCGCCTAATCCAATAAGTAAAAGAGTCCGAAGCATAACCTGTGATTATATAGATATTTGAACAAAGATAAAAATATTAATAAGCTATGCTGGAATTCGTGAAATTTAAGCAAAAAAAAAGAGCTGCCTCTTAAAGCAGCCTTGAAATATCTTCGAATAAGATTTATTATACATTAAAGCGGAAATGCATGATATCACCATCCTGAACAACATATTCTTTACCTTCTACATTCATTTTTCCAGCTTCTTTACAAGCATTTTCTGATCCTAGGGTTGAAAAATCTTCGTACTTGATTACTTCAGCACGAATAAATCCTTTTTCAAAGTCAGTATGAATAACACCTGCAGCTTGCGGAGCTTTAGAACCTTTAGGGTAAGTCCAAGATCTAACCTCTTTTACACCAGCAGTGAAATAAGTTTCAAGTTCAAGAAGACTAAATGCTGCTTTAATCAATTTATTAACACCTGGCTCTTCAAGACCAAGATCTTCAAGGAACATCTGCTTTTCTTCGTATGATTCTAGTTCAGCAATATCGGCCTCAATTCCAGCTCCTACAATTAGAACTTCAGCATTTTCATCTTTAATAGCTTCTCTTACTGCTTCAACGTGAGCATTTCCAGTTATTACAGATGCTTCGTCAACATTACAAACGTAAAGAACAGGCTTTGTTGTTAATAAATGAAGATCTTTTGCTATCAATTCCTCAGCTTCGCTAAGTTCTACAACTCGAGCTGATTTACCTTGCATTAAAACTTCTGTGTAACGCTCAAGAATCTCAACTAGTTTTTTTGCCTCAGGGTTTTTACCAACTTTGGCAATTTTAGCTGCTTTTTGAAGTCTAGCTTCAACAGTTTCAAGATCCTTTAATTGCAATTCCATATCAATGGTCTCTTTGTCGCGAATAGGATCTACAGAACCATCAACGTGTACAATATTACCATCCTCAAAACAACGTAAAACGTGAATAATCGCATTCGTTTCGCGAATGTTTGTTAGGAATTTATTCCCTAAGCCTTCACCTTTACTAGCACCTTTAACCAAACCTGCAATATCAACAATCTCCATTACTGAAGCTTGTACTTTTTGTGGCTGAACTAATTCTGTTAGTCTAATCAAGCGATCATCTGGTATGGTTATTACACCAATATTTGGCTCGATAGTACAAAAAGGGAAATTAGCCGACTGTGCTTTTGCATTCGACAAACAATTAAATAAAGTGGATTTACCAACATTTGGTAATCCTACTATTCCACACTGTAATGCCATGATATATTCTATTTATTAATTTGCTGAGTTTCAAAAAATCTGTGCAAAAATACATTTAAAATTCCGATGTGCCAATTTTCGAGATTAGCCTAACAGGGCAAACGCATACTTTTTCAATTAAAAAGATTTGATTTATAGTTGTTTGTTTTGTTGGTTACCTGTGTATAAACTCGTTAATAGGATAATTAACGAATATGAATTCAGATAATAAATTACCATGCACGGCACTCAACCAAAAAAGGTCGTCCATATGGACGACCTTATATAGATGAGAATGAGGTTAAACTCTCACTCTTAAACAAATCTATTTTTCACCACCTTCAAATTTTCCTGCTGCAAGAAAATCGATTGCTGCTTCAATATCCTTATACATCACTCTGTCCTTATCGTTAAAAGTAACTGCAGTTCTAAACTCCTCTAGGAATGACTCCAAGAATGGAGATGATTTTCCTGGACGACGTAAATCAATAGCTTGAGCTGCATTCATCAACTCAATAGCGAAAATACGCTCAACGTTATCAGCAACCAATAAAGTTTTAGTAGCTGCGTTACCACCCATACTCACGTGATCTTCCTGCTCGTTTGAAGAAGGAATAGAGTCAACTGAACATGGCGTACACAATTGCTTATTCTGACTTACGATAGAAGCAGCAGCATATTGAGGAATCATGAAACCTGAATTCAATCCTGAATCAGAAATCAAGAACTCAGGAAGATCTCTGTCACCAGAAATTAAACGGTAAGTTCTACGCTCCGAAATACTACCCATCTCTGCTAAAGCAATACAAAGGAAATCAAGAACTAGAGCCAATGGCTGTCCGTGGAAGTTACCACCTGACAAAATCATATCTTCTTCTATAAAAATAGTTGGGTTATCAGTAACTGAATTAATTTCAGTTTCAACAACGCTTGCTACATAGTTAATGGCATCTTTAGAAGCACCATGAACCTGAGGCATACAACGGAATGAATAAGGATCCTGAACATTCTTCTTCTCATTAGCGATAAACTCACTACCTTCAAGAAGTGTGCGAATGTTACGAGCCGTTTCAATTTGTCCATTATGTGGACGAGCATCGTGAATTGGAGCCAAGAAAGGATCGATTCTTCCATCGTAACCTTCAAGAGAAATAGATCCGATAATATCAGAATACTTCACCAATTTGAATGACTTAAGCAAAGCATAAACTGCGTGAGCACTCATAAACTGAGTTCCATTCAATAAAGCCAAACCTTCTTTAGCACCTAATTTGATAGGCTCCCAACCAAACATCTTTAAAACCTCGTCAGCAGGACGAATTTCATCTTCGTAAATTACTTCACCTTCACCAAATAAAGGTAAGAATAGGTTCGCTAAAGGAGCCAAGTCACCCGATGCACCTAATGATCCTAAATGACGAACAACTGGTAAAACGTCGCTGTTATACATATCGATGATACGCTGAACAGTTTCGATTTGAACACCTGATTTACCCAATGATAAAGCATGAGCTTTAAGCAAAAGCATCAAACGAATCACATCCTCAGGAATAACATTACCCAAGCTACAAGCGTGAGACATTACAAGATTAGACTGAAGTTGGCTTAGATCTTCTTCTGGAATAGAAATCTTACAAAGAGATCCGAAACCAGTAGTAATACCATAGATAGGATTATCTGCTTTCGCAATAGTTGCATCAAGATAGGCTTTACAATCAAGAATTAATTTCTTTGATTCTTCTGATAATTCAAGTTTGTATCCTTTTTCAAGAATTTCTTCCAATTTAGAGAATGTAAGTTTCTCTGGGCTAATAAAATGTGTATTAGACATGTTGTGTGTGTGTTTATTTAGTATTTTTTGTATTAAATATATTTCAAAACAAGGTGCGTTTACACACCAATTTACTATAGCCTGCTACAACAAGACATTGTCATCAAGCCAATAATAAACGAGATAAGAACTCATGGGCAACGAATGTCGCCACCAATACTCTCAGCTGCTCTATTTTGTAATAACTTAAATACCATTCAATTCTAAATATTTTTATCATACCCATTGGGTATGCCACTTTTAATCTAATTATATTTGGATATGCAAACTAAGCTAATTTCTCGATTAGAGCTTCAGGAGTGAGCTTTATCTGATCACCTGTTTCCATATCTTTTAGGCTCAACAAACCTTCTTCCATCTCCGTTTCACCTACCATTATAACATAAGCTATGTGCTTATCATTAGCATAGTTCATTTGCTTTTTCATTTTGGTCGAGCCAGGAAATATTTCAGATTTCACCCCATTCGCTCTTAATTTCGCTAAAATTGGCAAACAATATTTTTCTTCTTTCTCACCAAAATTAACAAACATCACCTTAGTGGTATTTACTGTTTCAGCTGGGAAACGCTCCATTTGCTCCAGCACATCGTAAATACGGTCGGCACCAAACGAAATACCTACACCCGAAACATCTTTCAAGCCGAAAATGCCAGTCAAGTCATCGTAACGACCACCACCTGTAATACTTCCGAATTCCATATCTTTAGATTTCACTTCGAAAATAGCACCTGTATAATAATTTAAGCCACGAGCTAGAGTCAAATCCAACTCAACTTCTGTTGTCACATCAAGATCTGCTAGGTAAGAGAAAACCGTTTCCAATTCCACAACACCTTTCATTCCCACTTCCGATGCAGCAAGAACTTCTTTCAGCTTAGCAAGCTTATCAGTGTTAGTTCCCGATAATAGAATAATAGGTTGAAGCGTGTCAATGGCAGCTTGAGGAATACCTTTCTCAAACATTTCCTTATTCACATTATCTAAGCCAATTTTATCTAGCTTGTCAATAGCTACAGTTATATCGATAATTCTATCGGCCTCACCAATAATCTCGGCAATACCAGCAAGAATCTTACGATTATTTAGTTTCACAAGTACATTTAGCTTTAAACGCTTATATACCTCGTCAACAATCTGAATTAACTCCACTTCGTTTAAAAGAGAATCGCTACCAACAACATCAACATCGCACTGATAGAACTCACGGTAACGTCCTTTTTGCGGACGATCGGCTCTCCAAACGGGCTGAATCTGGTAACGCTTAAATGGGAACGTTATATCATTGCGGTGCTGTACAACGTAACGTGCAAAAGGCACAGTTAAATCGTAACGCAAACCTTTTTCGCTAATCTTGGTGGTTAATTTATTCGAATTGCGAGCCTCTAATACTTCAGGGCGAACTTTCGATATAAAATCGCCAGAGTTAAGAACCTTAAACAACAGCTTATCTCCTTCTTCGCCATATTTGCCCATTAGGGTCGACAAATTTTCCATCGATGGTGTTTCGATGGGCATAAAACCATAGAGTTGAAACACCTCTTTAACGGTATCGAATATGTAGTTTCGCTTCACCATTTCAACAGGTGAGAAATCTCTCGTTCCCTTAGGAATTGACGGTTTTTGAGCCATTTCTTTTCTTTTAATTGGTTAATTAATTCATTTATTCGAATTGAGATCTCAGCTTTCTACTCCTTTTCAACTTCACAATACACTAAAAGCCTTATATTTTGATGAGTCCCCTCATTAAACCCTCTCTTCAAATTGTGCTACAAAAATATTAAATATTTTCATAGTTCCCAGCCTTTGGTTAAAAGCTCTCACTAGAGTTTAAAGCAAAAAAAGTATCAGTTTCCTGATACTTATATAATAAATTTAAACATCAAGTTCAGACGCTGAATAAATATGATCTTTCATGATTTTAAAATCTATTTCAATCTTGCACATAGATCATACCCGAATCATCTGCATCTGAATTCTTAGTGCGGTAGTTCATGTTGTATGCCTACAAATCTAAGATCGATTTACTCGCCTGAGTATATTGGCAAAAAAGTCCAATACCATACCCAATACCAAAGGATAAAACCATGCTTTCGATTCTAATCCCATCAGCAAAATAACCGAACAAATGAATAGTATATTCACCGTTGTTTTAGTGTATTCGAACAAGCTCCAATTACCAACGCCTTGCTGTATCAGGAGATAAAGTTGTACAATGGCATAAGTGAGCAAACCTATAGAGATCGTGATATTCCCAAACGAAAGCTGATTGTATAAGCGATAACCGCCAATAAAGATTAAAGCCAATCCAATGAAATAGATCAGCTTATAAGTTGAAAACGATGACATTTATATTGATGTATTAATTTGATGATGTAATGATATGACTTGCATTGATCGGAGTCAAAATGTGATGTGATGATGCGAAAAATAAAACATCTGCACCAATCAGCGAAATCTGTGGGAATTAATAATACTCAAAGTATAGTTACCGAGCGAAGCCGACACACTATTGAATAAACTTGATTGTCATAGGATATTCAAACTCTTCATCGTTTAGTGTTTTAACAACGGCTAGAATAACAAAGATTAATTGTAGAAGCCCCAGTATAACAAGAAAGAAAATACCAATAAGTACAAATATTAAAACACTAGCAATTAGCATATACAGCGTGAAAGAGATTTGGAAATTCAAAGCCTTCTTTCCTTCACGATCGACCAAAGCAGAGCCATCCTTTTTCATGCTCCATAAAATAAGAGGCACAATAATATTTCCCAATGGAATAAAATAAGCTAAACCACCCAAATGGCAAAACATCGCCCAATTTCTTTCTTCGTGTGGTGTTCTAAAGTATGACATCGCTTTATTGTTTAAATTATTTTATCAAAACTACAAAACAAAGGGAAGAAAACCAATCTAACCTCTACCCTACTTATATTATTTCTCTCATTCAATTTAAGCAGAGATAGCTTGTTTTGTGGGGCACGAGCAAAATGAATCGGGATGGTTTTAAATTTAAAGTAAACCATCTCTCCAAAACCAGTTCGAGTACTCCTCTTTAAAGAGAGGAAAGAGAAAAATTCAGATTAAATTCA
>JADGEF010000097.1:12657-16348 GCA_016744515.1 Marinifilaceae bacterium
AAATTCAGATTAAATTCATCTCAAATTTTGAATGTAAATAATATTGCCAACATATCGCATCCAAAATCATTATGTATGCTTGCATTATTCTTAATATTTTAATGATACAGCAAACAATTCTTCTTTTCAAAAAAAATCTTCTTCATAATCGTCTTCTGGAATCTGCAATCTTTCTTCGCGCCCCTTTTCTATATACGCTTCAACCTCTGTCCAATCCACATTGTTCAATTTAGAATCTGATTCTTCAATCAATAAATCTCTTACTTGAAAAAGCTTATCGATTCCTACTTCTTCCATAACTTTCCTAATCAGACTACCTTCCTCAGGCGGATTTGTAAGAAATGATGCTAACGAGTCGAAATGCCAATAACTGATATCTTTTTTTCCTAAACCTGTAAGCTTTTCTAATAAACCACCCTCTGGTGTCGAATGGTGGGTAATAAATAAAAATGTCTTAATTATAATTTTTTCATCGATAAGATCAGCAACAAAATATCCAATTTTGGCAATTCCATAATACGAGGATAAAAAGATTTGTCCATCCTTTATTTCAACTATTTCATAATTCCGAAACAATTTTGCAATAAACAATCGACAAACCACTAAAGGAAGTGGCTGTGTTCTTTCTTCGAATCGTTTAATTGCATGGTATTGTATATAAACATCGAGTTCTTTTTTCTCTCCTTTATATATCGATTTTATTTTATCAGCTTTAATCTTAAAATACCAAATACCTTTGTTTACTTCTGGCCAACCGAATTTTACAATAGGTCTTCGTTTGCCATTTATAACAATACTTTGTTTTATTAAACGATGATGTTTTACTTTTACAATGTGAAATAAACCAAAAACTGGATAATCTTTCTCCACAACATCTGTTTCGAGACTAAACATGCCACAACCAAACCCATTCATCATTGCCAAAGTATCATTGTACATATTGTAGAGCATGACATCTGGATGATCCAATTCATCAAATGCTTTAAGCAAAGGTTCAAAGGCTATACTCAAAGGTTTTACTTCGAGATCTTCTTCTTCGCAGCATACATAGTGGTTAAAAGCACTAATAACAAACATATCTTCAATAGAAATCTTCTCTTTTCCTTTTATCAATTCTATATTTCGAGATTTTCTTTGATTTCGTAACAAACCAGCTAAAAATTTAGCTAAACTTTTTCCTATTGGTTCGCCTTTATCAACTTTAGGTTAGGTTAAATGAAGCCTTGTGACATAAATGAAGCTTGTAATTTTCTTACTCAACATACTACAGGAATCTTTACAACCTGCTATATCTGCCAATCTTTCAAATCTTTTTATAAATACGTCTCTACCACCTAAACCAGTCGTTTGCCCTGGATGGCTAACTACTGAGCTTTTCTTTTTTGTTCGCTTCTTAGTCTTTCCTTTAGCCATTATTATAGTTTTATAAATAGAACTACTATTCTATCATAACTTAAAATCCAATACTTTAATGTAAAAAAAAACTGACCCTTTTTATCAAAAACAATCACCCTATTTCATACATAGACTTTAAATACGGCTTCTGTCTTTAACACGATACAATTGTCTATTTTAAACGAAATTTATAACTAACACATCCAAATATCAACAGTAGTTTTCTTCAGGAATTAGCAATCTTTCCTCGCGACCTTTTTCTATATACGCTTCAACCTCTACCCAATCAACATCCTTAGAATCTGAATTCGATTCTATTAGCTTATTCAACTCAAAGAGCTTATCAATTCCTGCTTCGTGCATCATTTTCTTGATCATGCTACCTTCCGCAGGAGAATTTGTAAGAAAGGATGTTACTGAATCGAAATGCCAATAACTGATATCTAGTTTTCCAAAACCCGTGAGTTTTCCTAATGCTTCTCCCTCGGGAGTGGAATGATGAGTCACAAACAAAAAAGTTTTAATGATTACTTTTTCATCAATAATATCAGCAATAAAATATCCAATCTTAACATGAGAATAATATAGGGGTAAAAAGATTTTACCACCCTTTATTTGAGCCACCTCATAATTACGAAACAATTTTGCCATGAATAACCTACAATATAATAATGACAGAGGCTTTGTTCTTTCTTCAAATCTTTTAATTGCATGAGATTGTATATAAACCTCTAACTCCTTTTTATCTCCTTTATAGATATCTTTTATTTCATCCGATTTAATCTTAAGATTCCATATTCCATCATTTGCTATTGGCCAACCAAATTGCACAATAGGTCTTCGTTTTCCATCGATAGAAATGCTTCTTTTTACCAGACGATGATGTTTAACTTTTACAATATGAAACACGCCGCTAACGGGATAATTTTTTTGAACAAATTCTGTTTTAATACTAAACATCTCGCGACCAACTGCATTTAGCATAGCCAGAATATTGTCATACATCCCGTAGAGGAGATCTTCGGGAGAATCTAGCTCATCGTATGCATCAATTAAAGGTTTAAAAGCAGAACTGAATGCTTCTAAATCAAAACCATTATCTTCTTTACCAAGAAAATAAATAAAACAATCAATAACATATACATCACCAATTGAGATCTTTTCTCCTCCCTTAATCAATTCAATATCGCGTCTCTCTCTCCAATGTCGGAATAGTATAGCTAAAATTTTAGCCTGTTCTTTACTAATTGGCTCACCTTTATCCACACGTGGTTGAGTCAAATGAATCCTCAAAAGGTACATCAGCATTCGATTACTTTTATTTAAGAGTTTGCATGCATCTTTGCATCCAGCAATTTCTGCCAATTTCTCAAATCGATTGAAAAATTCGTCTTGACCTCCCAAGTTAATACCCTGCCCCTTAAAGGCAAATGTGTTATTATTCTTTTTCTTTCTCTTTTTAGTCTTTTTCCTAGGCATATCGTATTGATTTGAAAATTACACTATGAATTTATTGTTTTTTTATGGAAACAAAGCGAGTTCAATCAAAAAACTCAACATTTTATAAACAAGAAAGTTGGCTACATAAAACATTTGTGATTTTACATGACTTGGTAATTTGACCAAGGAGCAAAAAACGAGAAGAGGCCTTTGGAGGTTTAACCATACTATCATTTAGTAGTAACGCAACCAATACATAAAAAACCAGAACACTTGTCATAAAAAAGAGTAAATATTTTTCTCCTAATATAAATTATTAAGCTACACACAAAACTCTTAAAATGATAACAAAACTAATTTCTCAAAGTCGTACAATGGAAATAAACACAGCATCGTCTAATACTCTGATAGAATTAGATAAGAAAGATGTAGCGAGAGATGAAAAAGTAAAGGCTTTGAATTATATTTTAGTATCTGCTGTTCATCATCCTGATGCTGCAGTACAAACTTCATGTGAAAATTTGAATACCATTTTTTCAAAATATGGACTAAAGATGATGCACACAAGCTATGCCACTGAATCGGCATTAATCGACTCCATGCTCCAAGATCTTACTGCAACTGACCTACAAGCAGATATTACAGCTGTGTCGGGTTGTGCAGCAATAATTGCTGAATTACAAACTACTCAGGATGATTTTAAAACAGCTCATTTCTCATGGGAAGAGAAAAAGGCACAAGAAGAACTCTCTATGTGTGCTACAGATGTAAAGAAGGAAGTGGTTTCAACTATTAATGAAAAAATAGTACTCTATTTAAACGCCATGCAACAAGTTAATCATAAGGTTTATGGTGA
>JADGEF010000098.1 GCA_016744515.1 Marinifilaceae bacterium
CCTAAATGGGTGAAAATTTTCGAGACCTGCAAATTCTTGCAGGTCTTATTTAGTAACTCTTTAGCATCGTAAATCATTATTTTGTTGCGTATTTAAGGACCCATAACCGATCTATCGAGCGAAACAAAAAATAATTATCTTTATACGGGCAAAGAATTTATTGGTGAGTTTGGCTTGAATTGGTACGATCACCATGCTAGACAATATGATGCTGAAATTGGTCGCTGGAGTGCTATTGACCCCGCCTTGCAAGCTGTATCGCCATATATGGCAATGGGTAATAACCCGATGATGAATGTTGATGAGGATGGGGAATTTTGGCATTTGGTAATTGGTGCTGCAATTGGAGGTGTATTTAATTGGGCAAGTAATGGAGCAAAATTTAATGGAGATGGTTTAAGGTATTTTGGGGTTGGTGCTATATCAGGAGCATTAGCTGCTGGTGTTGGTGGAGGTACAACAGCCATGTTTTCAGGTTCAACTTTTGGAGCTGGATTTGTTGGTTCTCAAAGTGCTACGGCTGCTATTGCCAGTAGTTATAGTTCTAGTTTTATTTCAGGAGCAGCTATTGGTGGTGCAAGTGGATTTTCTGGTGGTTTAGCTTCGGGTTTTGGTAATGCTTTAGTAAATGGTCAGAATTTTGGACAGGCTTTAAATGCTGGTGCTCAAGCAGGAGTTGTCGGAGGTGTTTCTGGTGCATTGATGGGTGGTATTACTGGAGGTTTTGACGCTGCATATGGTAATCCTGATCGTAGTAGAAACTTCTGGAATGGTGATGATATAGGAAGAGGGCGAACACCGTTTTCCTTTAAAAATGTTGATAGACCCTGGACCGATTATCATTCTAATGAAATTGGGTATGAACCTAGATATGCTTTTGAAAACATACTAAATGGTAAGAGTACAAGTTCCTATGCTAACCGTATTAGATTTGGTGATGCTCCTATTAATGATTTACCGAATGGGTCTGAATCAAGATTATTAAATTATACTACAAAAGATCAAATTAACAGGCATAATATATCAGAGTATTTAGGTAGAGCAGATATGCAAATTATTAATGATTCTGGATATGATTTTGTTGTAAAGTTGAATGGGAAAGTTGTAATTCCTCGGAATAATATGATATCTATTTTTGAAGGAACCCAATCGATTACTGTAGAAATAATGAAACAAAGTTCGACAGATTTTTTTGTAGGTCCCAAATCTATTTCTCCTTTTAAATATATGATTACAGGATTTAAATCACATTAAGTAAAAATAAATATGAAACACTTAATTATACTACCACTTATTCTGTTTGTATCTTGTGTATATGGTCAATTAGACAATATAGAATACAATTGGTGGAGTCAAATAGCAAAATTTAAAATAAAGGATAATCAGTATTTCTTTAAAACCGGGAATGATAGCATTATTGAATCAGACGATTTGTTATTTAATTCAGATAAATTTTTTGAGAATTTTGATAAAGATGGAAAGCATCCAGATTATATGGATTCAATAGAGATGGTGATCACATCGAGAACAATGAAAAAGAGTTATTTAGAATCAACATTAGTATCGACTAATAATTCCTTACGAATTTGTTGGATGAGAGATTCGTTACCTATTATATTTACAATATCAGACTTGGACAATGAAAACTACAGTGTGTTTACTAAAATAGGTGATGGTAAAGCTCGGTTTCATGGTAATATAATTCTTGACACATTAATGGTTTTATCGAAGAAAAACACTGAAAAACTAAAGAAAATCATTGATGTAAATCTATTGTTAGTTTTTGCGAATCAAATAGATGTACCAAATCAAATTGCTTGGCCTAATACTTTTTACACTGAAATAGTCTATGATAATAGATATAATATTTTTGTTATTCGTGAATCGAACCTCTTGAATGAACCTTGTAATGACATATTTGATATATATAAATTTTTAGAAAAGAAACTAAAAATTAGAAAAGTCAGGCCTTCTTATTGGTAATGCTTTAGTAAATGGTCAAAATTTTGGGCAAGCTCTAACTGCTGGTGCTAAAGCAGGGGTTATTGGAGGTGTTTCTGGTGCATTGATGGGTGGTCTTTCTGGAGGGATTGATGCTTTTCATGATGATAGAAATGTTTGGACTGGCAAAAACGTACAAAACACAGGAAGGACTCT
Organism: Marinifilaceae bacterium; assembly: GCA_016744515.1. Classification (GTDB taxonomy): domain Bacteria; phylum Bacteroidota; class Bacteroidia; order Bacteroidales; family Marinifilaceae; genus Ancylomarina. The sequence goes on from JADGEF010000098.1 coordinate 2,158, forward strand.
ATTTTCATTTAATGATGTGCCTTATGATGATGGTTCTTTGGTTTACATGAACAATGAAGGTATAACTCACCCAGTAAAGGAATACACTAAAATGGCGACTCAGAGGATTAATAGGAATGAGAATACTATTAAGGGTTTAAATCAACAACTATCAAATAACCCAGACCCTCGATTTTCTGCAACAACTGAGATGAATGTTAACCATAGCTCAAGGACTAAAGGTTTTGTTGGAATTAAGGTTAATAAGTATTTTAAATTTTCTGAAAACACTAGGGTTGTATTTGAAACGAATACGGGATTTCGTAAGGTGTTAACCTCTTCGACAAACTTTACTATTCCTAAAGTTGGTTTAAAAACAATAAATGCTAGAATATTTAATTCATTTGAAACCCGTAATGGAAGTTTTATGTTTAAACTACAATTAAGAGTAAGATGAGAAAGATAATTATATTGATGTTGTTTTTTAGCAGTTTAGAGGTAGTATCTCAAACGCCAATTAAAATTATTGATGCAGATAGTTTCTATATTGAATCTGATACGACAGAATTAAAGCAAGTTTTTTCATTTAGTTTCCTCTATAGTGATAGTATAGTTAGAACATATACAGATTCCCTTAGTTATGGTTGTATCGAAGCAGAAAATAGATTATCGTATTCTTCAGAATTAATTGAAGATTTTTATGTTTATACAAAGCATTATCATTTCGACAACCTTCATTTTGATCATATTGATAGTACCTTAATGTACTTTCCTGTATTATACAGAGAAAATGATCAGGTTGCGAAACAACAGGATACTTTGGAAATGGCATACTTATCATCAAAGTTACAGCAATTAAAAGAGCCAATAATTTGGAAAAAAATGAATGTACCTAGTTTTAGAATTTTTCATGACCAGATAGATTCAATAACTTGTTATAGACTTGAAATACATGATGACTCCGTTCATTTGAATATAAAAGAAGGAAGGTATGTTACTGATAGTATAATTGTATCTTCAACTTACGATTTTGTTTTATCACGAAAGTTTTTTTCAAAAATCACGTTACAATTAGAAAAAGGAAAGTTTTTTTCAGAAAACTATGATTTCTGGTTATATCCTCGCAATATTTTAATTGAATATTGTGTCGATGGTAAATATTATCTTTTTAATAAAAATATTGAAGATATTAAATATGATAAGAAAAATCGGAAGTTGCTTAAAATCATGAAATGGTTAGAAAATTACAAGTAGATAGTGCTTTGTTTTTAATGTTCAGCAGTTTATACTATAGAATAAAAAGGATTTTTTTTGAGTATTAACTGCTGGTGCAGAATTAGGCTTTATGGGAGGTGTTTCTGGTGCATTGATGGGTGGTCTTTCTGGAGGTATTGATGCTTTTCATGATGATAGAAATGTTTGGACTGGTGGTAAAGTAGAAATTGGGAGGAATCCCTTTTCGATTAACACTAAACCTGTTCCTATGGATGAGTTGTTTTATATACGTGAAGATGGTATTCCTTTTTCTGTAAAACTGATGAATAGCTCAACGAGTCAGAGAATTAATCCAAGATATGCTATTGATGATGGTACTTATGATAAAGCATCTCATAATCTGACCTTAGAGAATAATTCTAGAGCAAGTGCTTCAGTAAGTGTCAAAGTCCCCCAAAGTAGGATAAAAGGTTACGTTGGAGTAAGTACAGGAAAATATTATTATCCTAAAGATGGGGGAATTAGGTTTACATCAAACTCTGGACTTAATAAACTTATTACAACTGGTCCTTCAAAATTTACTTTTTCTTCGAGGCATTTAAAGTTACTTAATGCCAATATTTTCGGTAGTCCACATAATGATGGAATAAACTATGGAACATTTACTTTTAAATTTATCGTAAGATTAAAAAAATGAAAACGTCTTTTGTAATTTGTTATCTTTTATTGTACTCTTTATTTTCTACCGCTCAAAAACCAATAGAGCTTTTATCTTTTGATTTTCATGTGATGTACTCAGATCCAGATCCATATTGGAATATAGACAAGTGGTATGTAATTAATACATCAATTAAATATGATGATGGATCAATACATCAAAAACATGATAGTATTCATTATACTAGTCCTGAATTAAAAAAAATACTTCAAAATACTTATTCAATAAGTAAGAGTGATTATTACAAAGTTTGCACACATATTTATTATGAAGGATTAAGGAAAATAGAACAAGATAGTTTATTATTATATTTTCCTTTTGATGGAGTCGGTGAGTTTGATGTAGACACAATAAATACGCTTGTTTTTTCATATGACCTTGCTTCAATGAAGGAGCCAAAGTTTTATAACTCTTCTTTAAAATCCAATTCTATTAGAATTACTATTACTGGTGATAATAGTACTGAGGTGTACCGATTGGAAAAGAGTTCTGATCAAGTAAAACTAATATACAAGCAATTGTTATACCTTGGGAAAGCCAGAGAGCTAGTAGTGGATACTTCATTCACTATATCAAAGAAAAGACATAAAAAATATTTCAGTTCTATTTTTGAGAATGAACTCCTTAAACAAGGATTCCCTAATCGGATCTTACCGCACGATATACTTTACGAATATAAGAAGGATAGTGCTTTTTTTTACTTAAAAACGAGTAGTTATAATCTAAAATTAGATAATAAAGAAGAATTCAGGTGCATTAAATTATTGAAAAGAATAATTGAAGGGAATTTAAATTATTAGATAAGAATAGAACCTTATCTGCGAAGAAAAGAACTTTATTCGTATTGATATAATACGAATATTCTTTTATAGATTCCCAATTGACTTCTCCTTTTAAATATATGATTACAGGATTTAAATCACTTTAAGTAAGAATAAATATGAAACATTTAATTATACTTCCATTTATACTGTTCGCATCTTGTGTATATGGTCAATTAGACGATATAGAATATAATTGGTGGAGTCAAGTATTAAAATTTGAAATAAAGGATAATCAGTATTTCTTTAAAACCGGGAATGATAGCATTATTGAATCAGACGATTTGTTATTTAATTCAGATAAATTTTTTGAGAATTTTGATAAAGATGGAAAGCATCCAGATTATATGGATTCAATAGAGATGGTGATCACATCGAGAACAATGAAAAAGAGTTATTTAGAATCAACATTAGTATCGACTAATAATTCCTTACGAATTTGTTGGATGAGAGATTCGTTACCTATTATATTTACAATATCAGACTTGGACAATGAAAACTACAGTGTGTTTACTAAAATAGGTGATGGTAAAGCTCGGTTTCATGGTAATATAATTCTTGACACATTAATGGTTTTATCGAAGAAAAACACTTTGAACTGGAGCTAGCCTTCGATTCTAATTTAGATGGTACTCAAAATACGCCCTATTACGATGGTAGCCTATCAGCTATGGCTTGGAAAACAGATGGAGAAGATCGTTTGACTTACAGTTTCGATTACGATGATTACAAAAATTTGAAAGCAGCAAATTCAAGCGATCATAAATATACGACAGCTTATACCTATAACAAGAATGGAAATATGGAGACCCTTGAGCGTAAAGACAGCCTTGGGTTATTCCAAAACTTCACATATAAGTACAAGGGCAACCAATTAGATAGTTTGCAAAGGCACAATACCGAACAGGTGGAGGTTTGGCCTGGTGATACAAACAATGATGCAAAAGTAGATGTGGACGACTTGCTTGATGTGGGCTACAATTGGCATATGAAAGTAAGGCCACGCGATAAACGAAGCGATGCTTGGATGGCCTGGTGGGTGAAACGCCGTAAGGGAGATAAAACCGTGTTTAGCGATAGCAATGGCGATGGCTTTATTAACGAGCAGGATACTGTAGCCATTAAGGATAATCTATTGAAAACACACCCAATAGCCAAAATAAACAAGAACAATACCTATGGCTACAAGTACGATGCCAATGGGAATATGACAGATGATGAATACAAGAACATCGAAATTCATTATAATCATTTGAATCTGCCCGATACCATTACTGCTCACGGACTAGGTGAGATTATCAATGTTTATTTGGCAGATGGTAGCCTTTTGCAACGAAAAGTTATTGTTCTGAAAGAAGACGAAGAAGGGAATGTAGTCGAAGAGGAAAAAGATCGCTTAGATTATCAGGGAGAATTCCTCTTTCAAGAAGATAAGCTCTTAAAAATTATAACAGAAGAAGGTTATGTCAGCCCCTCGAAAAGTAATAAAAAGAAGCTGACCTACTACTATGTGGTGAGCGACCACTTGGGACATAGCCGAGTGGTGTTAGACGAAAAGGAGAATGTGATACAAACCACCGCCTATTATCCTTATGGCCTTCCCATTACTGACCTTTCCAGTGAAACAAAATATAAGTATCTTTATACAGGCAAAGAGTTTATTGGGGAATTTGGTTTGAACTGGTACGACCATCATGCACGCCAATACGATGCAGAAATAGGACGTTGGAGTGCTATTGACCCTCAGCTAGTGAGTGCCAGCCCTTATATGGCTATGGGTAATAACCCCATGATGATGATTGATCCTGATGGCGAGAATCCGCTTGTTGCAGCTGTTATTATAGGAGCTATAATAGCAGGAGGAAGTTATACAGCCAGTGTCGCTTTTAGCGATGGAGGTTTCAGTAACTGGAATTGGGGTCAGTTTGCAGGGAATGTAGGAGTTGGTGCACTTGCTGGAGCTTTGTCCACCGTTGGTGGAGGAAGTTTAGCTTTTGCTGATGATTTGATTCTTGGTATGGCTGAAGGTGCTGTTATTGGTGGTTTAAGTGCTGCCGTAAATGGCGGTGATATTGCAGATGGGATGATGTGGGGAGCAGCTTCTGCTGCTGTGTTGACGACTGCAACTTCGGAGAATATGAGTAATCTATTGAAAAAAGGGAAATTTGTTAATAATGATAATATGTTTAATCAAATGATGGCAAATGGTGTTGGCAAGCAAGATGTACTTGATTATTTTGGATTTGAAGGGAAGTATGTGCCTAATAAATTTGATAATGATGCTTGGTTTGGTAATAAAACAGGTATTGGATATTCTGATGGAGCATTTACTTCATATCATGATTTAAAAGCCAGTTATACAAAAGAGGCTTTTGAAAAAAAATCATACTTTAACGGTACAAGAGCAAAATTAGATAAACCCACAGGTATGTTTAGATTAGATATTCAACCTCAGGAATTTAAAGGTCACATGCATATTTACAAAAATCAAGGATTATATTCTAATGTGACAACAGATCTGGTTAAGCCAATTCGTTCCATTCAGAGTTTTATGAAAACTCAAAATATTTTATCTGGAGAACTTATTTATAATATGAGTCAATATGAATTTAAAAGAAAATGGTGGCATTTTGTTTATGAAATACCACGTCGATTTTAAGATATTAATGTTATTAATAATTTTTATCATAAATGCAAATAGTGCATTTTCTCAGGTAAGAATTATTGCAAACAATAAGGTCGATAGTACTTATTGTATCAATCATTATCCTCATTATGATTTTAACAATGAAGAGTATTTTGTAGGGGGGTATGCTCCTGAAGAAGTAATTGATGGTAGACATAAATCATTAATTGATATTTGTATTTTAGTACAAGATGCTACATTGGATCAATTTAATACGCCTGAAAGTAATAGTTTATTGATTTCAATGGATGTTTTGGTTGACAATACAGGAGAGGTTCGAGCGGCTGTGTTTCCTTATACTGAAGACATAGCACATGATATATTGAAATATGCTTTTTGTCTTTTAAAACGAGAGAAATATAAACCTGCTTTCCGTAGAGGGAAACCAATTACGTATACCTTTAATTTTGTATTGAGATTTCCTATTATAGATCGTGATTAATATAGATAAGCGACCATTAATGATTGGCTAGAAAATATAGTATTAGTGATTTTCAATCTATTGACTTGAAATATCTAAAATATATTGTACTAAATGACTTTATAAAATTTCAAAACGGTGGTAAATTTATTTATTACACTAATTATGATTGGTATACCTTTAAACCCTAGTTTAAGGAGTATATCAAATACTATTAAAATTGAACAAAGAACACTTCATATTGTGGAAAGTTGGCCAATTTATTCAATTGATGATTCAGAAGGTTTAATAAAGTGGAATAGAAAGGTCGTTAGCATATTAAAATCAGAAATTGATTCGATTGAAGGTGTCGTGTATGTTAATTTTTGGGTTGAAAAAGATGGTAAAACGACTCAGCATAAGATACAAAAAGGGATCAGTGATAATGTTGATTTTAGGATATTGGAAATGTCAAAAAAAATAAAATTTGATTTGCCTGCAACACAGAGAGGTAAAGCTGTGAGAGTCCAATACACTCTTCCATTTCACTTTAAATGAAAATTTTAGGGCAATGCATCATAAATAGCTTTATAAAATTCCAAGGCGATGGTAAAAATAAATTTACTGACAATAATATTAATAATGTTGAGAATTTGTGTAAGCGCGCAAATTGCTGATGAAAAATGTGATATGGTAACCTATATTGGAGAAGCTCCATATTTTGATGGGGACATAACTAATTATATTCAGAGTAAAATAAATTATCCTAACTCCGCATTAAAAGATTCTATTGATGGAATAGTATTTATTTCTTTTTGGTTAGACACATTAGGAGCTTCTTTCGATCACAAAATTGTTCGAGGAATTAGAGATGATCTAAATTTAGAAGCTTTAAGAGTTGCTAAAATGATAAAATTTAATGAACCAGCAAAGCAAAGAGAAAGGCCAATAAAAGTTAAGTATGTCATACCTGTTGATTTTAAATTACCAAAAGAAGAAGATTAAAAAACTAAAAGTATAGAAATTAGATAAGTGAATTTGCAAGCGGTGCATTAGGTTCACTAGGAGGTTCTGCTTTTGGTGCAGTAGGTGGTGATTTTGCTAAAACGGGTGTTGGAATGACTTCTTTTGGTGCGCTTTCAGGAGGCGTTGGCGCTGAACTTTCAGGCGGTGACTTTTGGCGCGGAGCTGGCACTGGTGCAACAATATCTCTTTTAAATCATTTAGCTGATCATACGGAGGGTAGTTTGGCGGAAAAGAAGGCTTTTAAGCAAAAACACAGTTTGGATGGGATGAGCTTGGCAACTGGTGTAACGGGTGTTTCTCTTGGTAACTTTGATGATGCTGGGAATTACTTGCATATAACTAATAAAACGAGAAAATTGAAATTTTACAATCGACCTTATGTTAATCAAAATACGACGAACCTAAAAATTGGAGCAAGAGGAACATCTTTCTTATTTTTTATGAATACAAGTTATGATGCTTATCAACTATATAACGGAAATATGAATGCTGAAACTTTTAAGATAAACACAATAAAAGGAATACTTGGTACTTTAATAGCTCCATTAGGATTAGGTTTCATGACATATGACCTTATAGGAGTATTTGATTCATATATACATAGACCACCTACATCTTTTGAAATGGGTGTACATAGAGGGTTAATGGATATGGGGAATCCTGATAATTACACTAGGTAAATAAAATTCTAATCATGCTATATATATATAATTATATTTTTTTTAAGACGTTTGAGATTTTAAGCGTGTTTGATGAATCTCCAAGTTTCGCTACTACCTTAGTTTTATGTTGGTTATTTCTTTTTAATAGTTTATCTGTACTTTATTTTCTTATAATAATTGATAATAGAATTATTGATTATTTGAATGAATATAGTTTTTTGATTTATAGTTTATTAATCTTAATAAGCCACTTATTTTATTTTTTGTACAGGCAGCGATATCTTGCAATAAGCAATAAACATTTTAAAGAGGGAAGGTTGAAGTCGATTTTAGGACTTATAGGCGTGGTTATGTACATCTGCATATCTGTGTGGTTTTTCTTTAGCTACACCGTTCCTAATGCCGAAGGAATTTTAGAATAATTTATAGTAATCTTATTTGAGGTACATTTGGATTGGTGAATTGATACGGAATTGTAACCTAGATAGAAAGTATATCGACTTGTGGAGGTAAGTTTGCAAAAAGTGGTGTTGGAATGACTTCTTTTGGTGCGCTTTCAGGAGGCGTTGGCGCTGAACTTTCAGGTGGCAATTTTTGGCGCGGAGCTGGTACAGGTGCAACTATATCTCTTTTAAATCATTTAGCTGATCATACAGAGGGTAGTTTGGCGGAAAAGAAGGCTTTTAAGCAAAAACACAGTTTGGATGGGATGAACTTATCTGACATGAAAAAGATAACAGATGGTGCTGGTTACGCCAGTGGAGTAGCAGGAGCGACACAATTAGGAATGATTCAATATCGAAGCTCGTTGTCTTTATCCAGCAAAATAGGGACATTTTCAAAGTTTTTCACAACTTATAAAGGTTTGGGTGTTGGATCTAAGTTCTTAGGGAACACTGCCGCATATATTGGTGGTCCTCTGAGTGTCGGGTTGGATTATAGAGCATATAATAATGATGAAATTGGAATTAGAAGATTAACATATAGAACTACTGGAACTGTATCATCAATAGCCACAGGGGCTATGATTGGGGCGCGATATGGGAAAGCTTGGGGGGCTGTAGCAGGAGCTTTTGTCGGAGGAGTAGTTACTTTTGGTGAGATGTTATATGATGCAGGTAGTTATTTATCAAATGAAATAAATTCACAAGTATATAATTTTAAACAAGGATTAAGAAATGGATGGTACCCAGGGAGATAGCGTATTTAGGATGACGGCATATAATCAGTTTAGGGCATTGTTTCTTCATTTATTTGGAACTTTAATGATGATTATTGTTTTATATATATTGAATTTTGAGAAAGATTTTATTACAATTTTTCTGATTAGTTGGATTATCTATACTATCCCAGTTTTATATTTACATGTTGAATATTGGATAAGAAGTTGGGATGTAAAATATAAAATAAAAGAGGGGGTAATTATTCAATACAAGAAAAATGAAAAGGAAGTTTATAACGCAGAAGATATATTGAAGATAATATTGTATAAATCAGCTAGTATTGATAAGGGGGGGATACCTATACTAGCCATGGAAAGTTATCATTATGCACGGGTTATAATGAGAACAGGAGATGAATTAATTATTACCTGTTTATTGACTCCCAAGGTTGATAAAGCAATCCAAAAATTAGGCAGAGTAACTATTCAGAGAAAGAAAAGAGGGTTTTGTCCTATTTTCTGGAGATAAAATATTTGTTGAAACTATGACTCAATTTAGTGTGTAATATTGGGGTGGAGTGTGTTTATGATAGTGTTTTAGTTCCTTTAGGGCAAGAAATTAAGTATCAAATTTGGAGAACAGAAAATGCTTTTAGAAATGTACGAGGATCATGGAGGTAAAACCTTAAGAATAACATTAAATAATCAATTGCGTATGTTATCGTTTCATTTATTTGGAACGATAATGATGGTTATTACATTATGGTTATTAGAATTTGAAAATGATTTTCTAGTTGTTTTTCTGTTCTTTTGGTTAATATATACTATACCAGTAATGTATCTGCATTATGAGTATTGGATAACTAATAGAGGAGAAGATATAACTTTAAGGAGTAGCGAAATTTTAATAAGAAAGAATGGGAGTGATATTATAGTAAAAAGTGAAGAGATAAAGAAAATCACAATTTATTTATCACCTGCATTATATAAAAATAGTAATTTTCAACTTCTGGCGATAGAAGCTTATCATTATGCAAAAGTTGAACTAAAGTTAGGAGACGAAATCATACTAACGAGTCTATTAAGTCCAAAATTGCATAAAGATTTAAAAGAGGTAAAAGGTGTCTTGTTTGAACGTAGAAAAACACTTTTTTGCCAATTAGGACTTTTTAATAAATGGCTTTCCTCATAGTGTGTTAGTTTCATATTATATTAATATAATTGTTTCAAGAATGGTTTGCCAGTGGCGCATTAGGCTCATTGGGAGGTTCTGCCTTTGGTGCAGTAGGTGGCAAGTTTGCAGAAAGCCGTGTTGGAATGACTTCTTTTTCTGCCCTCTCGGGAGGTGTTGGTTCTGAGCTTTCAGGTGGCAATTTTTGGCAAGGAGCCGGCACGGGTGCAACCATAGGACTTTTGAATCATTTTTCTCACCAGATTGAAGGTAATTTATCCAGGCCTAAAAGAGTTAATTTAAAAAAGAACCCAGTAGGAGGCCTAAAAAAATGGATGAGGTATATTAATAGACATAACGGGGTTGATCCAGAGTCAGGAAGAGCTTTTAATCTTTCAGATATGGTAGATGCACAAACTGTTCCAAAGAAGAATTTGTTTGTTGAAATGTTTGGGATGATGAATGATATTTCTGGTGTTTCGAGACTTAATGGAAAACCTGTTCAATGGTATATACAAGATGCTTCGATATCATCAAGAAGTATTAATAATGTAGATTTTACTAGTTTTCACATAGATCCTATTGAAGGAACTTGGAGAATTGGAGCATATGGTAAGCCCAATAACGGAGTGTTTAATTTGAAATTTTATGATTATGAAACTTATTCAAACTTTAGTAATTATATATTTGGCAAGTAATATTTTAACTAGCTGTAATAGTAGATCCTCATTTAAAGAGCATGTTGTTAATTTGGAAACGAAAAATTCCAATATTAAACTATATCAGGGCTGTTTATTACAGAAGAAAAATTTAATGCACTATAATTTTAGAAAAGATAAAGTAATAGGCGTGATTTCAGAGGATTTTACTCATAAAATAATACAAAATGATACAGTAATATATTTAACTTATACGTATAAACCCTTTGTTAAAAACAATGAAGATGAATATGTAAATATACATTTTAGTAAGTACTATCCTGATGGTGAGAAGTTTCGTGCTATTGAGCTTTTTAATAATGATACTCTATATAATTATACAACTACAAATTCTATTGATAATTCACGATTCTTTATAGATTATCAATTTGTTTCAGGGAAATATTTCTTCATGATTACACATAATAGCGGTTTTTTTAATGAAGCTCAGATGATGTATTTTTACTTAAATGTAGATTCATTAATAAAAGTGAGAGGTAATAATTTGGCTGAATTGCCTCGTATTGACAGTATTTCTCTATATGATTTTTACAAAAGTGAAAAGTATAAAAATATCATTAATGAAAAACTATATTTAAAATAAATATTATTCTAGCTATTTATTGTGCGGACTTAGTTTGTTATTATTGACAATTTAGGAGGCTCCCCTCTTAATTCATTTGGAGCAAAAGTACTAAACGAAGCAGGAAGAGCTTTTGCTCATGGTGTTGTTCAGGGAACCTTGGGTACTGCTCAGGGTGGAAGTTTTAAGAATGGTTTTGCCAGTGGCGCATTAGGCTCATTGGGAGGTTCTGCTTTTGGTGCAGTAGGTGGTGATTTTGCTAAAACGGGTGTTGGAATGACTTCTTTTTCTGCCCTCTCGGGAGGTGTTGGTGCTGAGCTTTCAGGTGGCAATTTTTGGCAAGGAGCTGGCACTGGTGCAACTATAGGACTTTTGAATCATACTGGAGAAATACTACAAGAAAAAATAGTACAAAATAAGTATGAGAAAAGATTAAGTGAAAGGCTAAAGAAAGCTACCCTATATGAACGGAGAAGGATTTATTTAGATCAAAGTGTTGAAAGTGGTAATGGTTTTAATCCTGCTGTTGATTTTAATATAAAAGGGTTGGAATTTAAAAAAGGGATATTAACTCAGAACGCTAATGTTTTTAATGTCAAAGTATATGTTGGAAAAAATAAATATGTTGACGGGGTCTGTCATTATCTCCCAAGTGGAAACAAAAGTAGAAATTTAGTTACCAAAATTAAAATGCCTGTAGGGCAGAGTAGTAGTTATGGGTTTACGAAGAAAGGATATAATATCCAATTTATGCATAGAAATCATTATGCACCAGCAACCCTTATCTTAAATCAAGCAGCTTACGATAAATTCTCATCTTTTTTATATGGACTATGAAAAAAATATTAATCTTATTATCAATATCTTTAATAATCTTGGTGTTTGTCTTTGTTGATATTCAAAAAACAAGTGGATTTGAATATTATAAAAACAAAGAATATAATACATTGGATAATGCTCACTTAGTATCTCAATCTGTTAATCATCAATTCTTATTAAATTATAAATTGAATAATTTTGAAGATCCACGCTTAGACCTGACGATTGAAAACTTTGAATGGGAACACAATATGCAGCTTCTTTTAAAACATGGCTTGTATCTACGTATTTCAGAAGATAGTGTGATGGTTTGTACTAAAGGTTTTGATGAAAATATAAGTGATAAGCTCATTAATATAAAGGAACTGACTTTTTTAAATTATCTAAAGGGTACGGATGTCATATTGTTTTCAGATAATAATATTTATCAGCTTTGTGGAATAAGACCGTGGGAATACAGATGGTTTGTAAATGGAGAATATCAGGAAGATAAGCAAACTAGATCTAAAATGTATGCATTGGATTTATACTTACGGAAACTAAGGCCTAAAGGATATAGTAGAAGTCAACTGTCTAAAGTTCTATTTCATGGGGTAAAGAACTCAGACAATAAGTTTGATATTGAATGTATTTGTCAGCGACAGAAAGTAGACAGTTTAATAATTAAACACGCCATAAGAATTCTACAAGATTCATCATTCGCATTAAAAGTGGATGAGTTTTATTTGCCTGTAAAGCTTCCTAGAAGTAATTGAGATATTATAAATGGAATTCTATGAAAAATAAGAGATTGCGATTATTTGCATTGTATCTAATAAATGCTTTAGGAATTATTATTTATTTATTCAATTTAGTTCTTACACCACTTGAGTTAACTTTTGGTTCTTTTACATCTGGAATCTATTGGTTTGTTATACTTTTAATACCCGCAGTAATTCCTGTTTTTTTAAAAAATAAAATCTGTCGATATATCACTTTTATATTTGGTGTTTTAATAACATTAATGAATTTTTTTATTGGTTTAGGATATATATTAGACGATCAATTTAAATTTGGTATGATATTAATCTTGTATTGGGGAACTTTTGGAATATTGGCATCAATAATTTCTCTTAAATGGATTAAGCAATAACCTATTGATTCCTATAATTACAGCAAGTTTGCACCTAAAAACCACATGTAGGTTTAAGTTAAATAATAGGTGCCGAAATAGGACGATGGAGTGCCATTGATCCCGCTTTACAAGCCGCATCCCCTTATATGGCAATGGTAATAATCCCATGATGAATGTGGATGAGAATGGGGAATGGTTTTTGGCTTTTCTTGCTCAGGCTGCATTCAATTGGGGTGTGAGTATGTTGGATAATATGATTAATAATGACATGAGTTTTAAGGATGCTTTAAAGTATTCTACGATAAACGGTAGTGTGAGTATAAGTCAAAATGGAGTAAGCAATAATTACTTAGATAAACAAGAGATAAATTCTGGCGTTAATTCAGCAAGCCAATCTCTTTCTTCGCAATTGGCAAGTTTAGATATGCCAAGTTATAAATTATAGGTCATTTGGTAGATTATTGATCCCCCATATTTATGCTGATCCTACAATTTGCAATGGGGTAATTGATGGTAATGAAGCGTATATAGATTATATTTCAGATTTAAATATTATGGGACATGTAATTCCAAAATATAATGGTTCTCAACATAGATTAAAAGCTTACGAAGCTAATTCCTGGGGAAAATTCAGAAATAGTGGTGGTATGGCAAGTAGAATAGTATATGGAGTTGCTGATGACTTTTGGGTAACTAGTCAACGTATGATTCTTCAACGGCTTCCAAGTAGAATTTCTCACCTAGATAATTCTGGTTTAGAAGGTTCTGAGTTGCTGAATGCAGGTATTAATACTTTAACAAATGCTGTTCCTGTATCTAAATTTGGTAATGCATTAGGAATTTCAAAACAAGTAAGAAATGTAGCTCAATTTAATTCTATTTATAGAGGGACAGGAGTATATGCATCAAGGAGTGGTGGATCATTTATTCGACAATATAATAACGTAATTAGGCATAATGTTGGGACACAAAAAGCTTGGAATTA
>JADGEF010000216.1 GCA_016744515.1 Marinifilaceae bacterium
GATTTTTCGGCTTCTAGATTATTCATCAGATAAATTGCGAACACAATATTTAGTAGCTGTAACTCCTCAATAATATTTTGTATCTTCAATACGGATATTAAACTCACTCTTATGCAAGAACAACTATTTAACTCGCTCTGGAAGGGATACACTAATCAAAATCCTTCCGCACAAGCTATTCATGACTTATTTACTAAGGAAAACGAAGAGGTTGTAAACGATCATGTTGCCTTCCGAACCTTTGATGATCCAAGAATGAACATACAAGTTCTGTCAAGGAAGTTTCTCAAAGCAGGATATGAATTTGTTGGTGAATACAAATTCGAAGACAAACACCTGAACGCAGTTCATCTGGAACACCCAACTGAGATGAATGCACCACGAGTTTTTATTTCTGAATTAATTCTTTCCGAATTCTCCGGAGAGTTTCAAAAAACGATTAAACGAAGACTCAATTCTGTAGGTAATGCTTACTATTCAGATCCTGATTTAATTCACAAAGGAAGCGTTTGGGGAAAACCATCCTATGAGGATTATCAATTTCTTAGAAAAGAATCGGAATATGGTGCTTGGTTATCGGTTCATGGATTTAGAGTAAATCATTTTACTGTTAGTATTAATGCTCTGAAAAAATATGAAACAATAGAGAAAGTAAATCAATTCATTAAGGATAGCGGGTTTGAAATGAATACATCAGGAGGTGAAATAAAAGGAACACCTGAGAAACTACTGCAGCAATCTTCCACCCTTTCAGAACTAATCAAAGTTGAGTTTGAAGAAGGGATATATGAGATTCCTGCATGCTTTTATGAATTTGCCATTCGTTATGCTGATGAAAATGGAAAGATATTTTCTGGATTTATTGCAGCCAATGCTAATAAGATATTCGACAGCAGTAACTTTAGAGAAAAATAAGACATTATTAAATTTAAGATGCTAAGCAAGATCTAAAAAATTAGATCTTGTTTTTTATTGCAAAAATTTTCTTCAAATTAGCTTTAGATAATTCACATCTACTATATTTACTTTCACAAAATACACCTATCGATAAAAACACAATTCATCTAACAAAAATCCAAATCGTGAAAAATTTAAACATCCTTCTGGCTTTTATAGGTTTGATTCTTTATTCCTGCTCAAGCACAACTGAATCGTTACCTATTGAGACTGGTGTTGCTGAAACCTTAGCCAATTATCGTGTCGAAAATATTAGTGAGTTAGAATATCATCTTTCTTTCGATATTCCTGAAATAAAATCAGAAAATATACTTGGAAAAAACCATATCAGCTTTATCCTTAAAGCCAAAAATCAAGATCTTCAAATTGACTTCCGCGAAAATGCTAGTTTGATTAAATCTGTAATCAGTAACGGAAATGTATCTGCATACCTATTTCAATCGGAACATATTATTATCCCTAAATCTGAATTGAAAGTAGGGCAAAATAGTATCGAGATTGAATTCATTGCCGGAAACACATCATTAAATAGAAATGACGAGTTCCTTTATACGCTTTTCGTTCCAGATCGTGCTCGAACAGCTTTTCCTTGTTTCGATCAGCCAAACCTAAAGGCTAAATTTCAATTGGAATTAAGAGTTCCAAAAACTTGGAAAGCCATGGGTAATGGGAAGATCGAATCCGTTAAGGAAGAAGCAAACAGAAACCACTATCACTTTCTTAAAACAAAAAAATTACCAACCTACCTATTCTCATTTGTTGCTGGTAAATTCGAGACAATCACTCGTGAACGCAATGGACACAAGCACACCATGTATCATCGCGAGACCGATCCTGAAAAGCTAGCAAACAATACAGACGAAATATTCCGCTTACTGTTTCAATCTCTTGATTGGCTTGAAGACTATACTGACGTTCCCTACCCTTTTGCAAAATACGATTTCATCGTTATCCCATCTTTCCAATATGGAGGAATGGAACACACTGGAGCAACCCTATATAATGCTTCTAAAATGTTTTTAGATAAGGATGCAACAAAGAACAGCTTACTCAGCCGAGCGAATCTTATAGCTCACGAAACGTCGCACATGTGGTTTGGCGATTTGGTAACGATGAAATGGTTCGATCAGGTTTGGTTAAAAGAAGTATTTGCCAATTTCTTAGCTGATAAAATTACCAACCCTAGCTTCCCTGAGATGAACCACAAGCTAAAGTTTGAGATGGCTCATTTCCCAAGTTCATATAGCATAGATCGTACAAGTGGCGCTAATCCGATTAATCAGGTTCTTCCGAATCTAAAAGACGCAGGAACAGTTTACGGTAGCATCATTTACCATAAGTCTCCCATTGTAATGGATATGCTAGAGAAAATAACTGGAGAGGAAGCGCTTAAAGAAGGACTTCAGACTTATTTAAAGACCTTTGCATACAGCAATGCAAGCTGGGAGGATCTTATTGGTATTCTTGATGAAAAAACGCCTACTAATTTAAGAGAATGGAGCAAGGTGTGGTTTGACAAAGCTGGACGTGCACATGTAAGCGTTGATATCATTTCAGAGAATAATGAGATTGCTGAATTAAAACTCACACAAACCGATGTTAATGGTGTTGATGGCACTTGGAATCAAGATCTAAACCTTATTCTTGGTTATGCTGATACAACTATTAGCTTACCCGTTAAGTTTGATAAGGCACAAGTGATAATCCCAGAAGCAAAAGGCAAGAAGTTACCAGAATTCATAATCCCTAATGGAAGTGGAAATGCCTATGGCTTCTTTAAAATGGATGAAAAGACAAAACAATTCTTACTAACAAATATCCATAAGGTTAAAAACGACTTGCATAGAGGTATTGCATGGATTAACCTTTACGAGAATCTTCGCGAAGGCAAAATCGATGGTAAAGACTTTGTATTAGCAGTAGATAAACAATTATCTAAGGAAAAGAACACTTTGATTCTAGCTCGTATGCTTTCGTACATGCGCTCAGCTTATTGGTTAAATATATGTGCTAAGGACAGAAAAGAAATAGGTTATCATCTTGAAGAAAGTCTTTGGTTTCAGTTAAACCAAGAAAAAGATATGGGTAATAAGTCAAGTCTGTACTCAACATTGAGTAGTATTGCTGAAAGTAAAGAGCGATTGGAACTCTTATACAAGGTTTGGAAAGAAGAGATTGCCATTGGCGGTTTCTCTCTATCAGAAACAAAAGCAACTGCCCTTGCCTGCAACTTAGCTATTAAAATACCTGAGAAAGCTAATGAGATTGTTAGCACACAGATAAAACGAATCAAAAATCCAGATAAAAAGAAAAAAATGGCGTTTATAGCTCCTGCCCTTTCTCCTGATCCACAAATTCGTAAAGAATTCTTTACAAGTTTGCTTAAAGCTGAAAACAGAGAAATTGAACGTTGGGTTTTAGATGCATTGCGATACTTACATCACCCATTGCGTGAAAAGGAAGCGCTTACTTATCT
>JADGEF010000217.1 GCA_016744515.1 Marinifilaceae bacterium
CAAAAAGCGAGTGCGGATAGCCCGACCCGCAGGGATTGCCCCAATAATTGATACTTTAGTCTGCCTCGGGCGAATTTAAAAAGTGCGCGTTTGCCCTGCAAAAAATGGGCTCAGAACGTACCTGAACCCACTTCCCTCTTCTACACAAAAACTAATCTTTAAAAAAGATCAGTCAACAAATTATCTTCTACAAGATTAGGTAAAGTAACCTTTAGGTCTGGTCGACGTTCCATTTCGCGTTTCACAGCAAATATGGCTTCATCGTTTCTAGCCCATGAGCGACGTGCAAGACCATTGTTTACATCGTAAAACAACATGCTTTTAAGACGAGAGTCAGCTTCTGTAGTTCCGTCAAGTAACATACCGAAACCACCGTTCATTACTTCACCCCATCCTACACCACCACCATTGTGGATAGAAACCCAAGTCGCTCCTCTAAAGCTATCTCCAATCACATTCTGAATAGACATATCGGCCGTAAACTTAGAACCATCGTAAATGTTTGATGTTTCTCGGTAAGGTGAATCTGTTCCACTTACATCGTGATGGTCACGACCTAAAACAACAGGTCCAATTTTACCTGCAGCAATTGCGTTATTGAAAGCTTCAGCAATTTTAGAACGTCCTTCAGCATCGGCATATAAAATGCGAGCCTGAGAACCAACAACCATCTTATTTTGTTTTGCTTCTTTAATCCAAGTAATATTATCTTGCATTTGCAATTGAATCTCTTCTGGAGAATTCTCTTTAATCTCCTGTAAAACTTGCATTGCAATTTCATCGGTTTGATCCAAATCTGATGGTTTTCCTGATGCACAAACCCAACGGAATGGTCCAAAACCATAATCGAAACACATAGGGCCTAAAATATCCTGAACGTATGATTTGTATTTGAAATCGATACCATTCTCAGCCATAATATCAGCACCCGCACGAGAGGCTTCCAATAGGAATGCATTTCCATAATCGAAAAAATAGGTTCCCTTAGCAGTGTGATTATTTATAGCGGCTCCTTGACGACGAAGAGAAGCTTGTACTTTTTCCTTGAATACTTCTGGCTCCTCACGAATCAATCGGTTTGATTCATCGAAATCAACATCAACTGGATAATAACCACCAGTCCATGGAATATGTAGCGAAGTCTGGTCAGAACCAATATGAATATAGATATTCTCTTGATCGAAACGCTCCCAAACATCAACAATATTACCAATAAAGGCTATTGAAACCACTTCTTTAGTTTCTTGAGCTTGTTTCACTCGAGTAATTAAGTCATCCATATTATCAACTAATACGTCAACCCAACCTTGCTCGTGTCGCTTAGTAGCAGCCTTAGCATTCACCTCGGCAGCAATAGTAATACATCCTGCAATATTACCTGCTTTAGGCTGAGCACCACTCATACCACCTAAACCAGCGGTTAAGAAAATCTTTCCAGCAGGTGTCTCTCCTTTTTTCAAGATTTTACGGAATGCATTCATCACAGTAATCGTTGTTCCATGAACAATACCTTGTGGGCCAATGTACATGAAAGAACCAGCAGTCATCTGTCCATACTGAGAAACACCTAAAGCATTGAATTTCTCCCAATCGTCAGGCTTCGAATAATTAGGTACAACTAAACCATTCGTAACAATTACTCTTGGCGCACCTGTAGATGATGGGAAAAGACCCATTGGGTGACCTGAATACAAATTTAATGTTTGCTCATTAGTCATAGTCGCTAAATACTGCATAGTAAGCAAGTATTGCGCCCAGTTTTGGAATACAGCACCATTACCACCATAGGTAATCAACTCTTCTGGATGTTGAGCTACTGCTGGATCTAAGTTGTTCTGCATCATCATCATGATTCCCGCAGCTTGTTGAGATTTAGCAGGATACTCTTGAATTGGACGAGCGTAAATCTTGTAATCAGGCTTAAAACGGTACATATAAATACGACCAAAGTCTAATAATTCCTGCGCAAATTCAGTTGCTAATTCCTTATGCCATGGCTTAGGGAAATAACGAAGCGCATTACGAATTGCTAATTGCTTCTCTTCAACTGAAAGAATATCTTTTCTTTTTGGAGCTCTGTTGGCATCCTTAGGATAAGCTTTCTTTGCAGGTAATTCAGTTGGAATTCCTTGTGAAATTTGTTCTTTAAATGTCATACCTTTTTGACTTAATGATTCAAACTAAATATTTTATACCCATAAAGTGATTAACTTTTAAAGGCGACTCTTAAATAATTTTATTTTTAACAAAGATATTGCTAGTTTTGATACCTAACAAGACTAGTTTTGTCAAGATTTAATAACTATGAGTAATCAAATAGAGTTAAGACATTATAAATACTTCCTTGCTTTGGCTAAGGATTTACATTTCAGAAAAGCCGCTGAGCGTTTATATATTTCGCAACCGGGCTTAAGTCGTCAGATTAAACAGATGGAGGAAGATTTAGGTTTTAGTCTTTTCGAACGTCACAACAGGAAAGTAGAATTAACTAAAGCAGGCTTATATCTCCAGAAAGAACTTAAAAATACATTTAAACGATTAGATGATATTCTCGAACACGCAAAGCTCTTAAATGACGGTTTAGATGGTAATTTAAAGCTTGGTTATGTGGGATCTGCTATGCAGATTGTGATTCCAGATCTACTCCTAAAATATAAAAACAAATACCCTCATGTTCTTTTTAGCTTAAACGAAATGGACAATGAGAAACAGATTCAAGCTCTACTTAATAGAGAAATTGATCTGGGTTTCGTAAGAATGGAACGTGTTCCTAGAGGAATAAACATAGAGCCTGTTTTCGAAGATACATTCTCGCTAGTTCTCCCTAATAATCATAGCCTTGACCAATCGAACTTCAAGGATTTAATTCAACTTAAGAATGAACCCTTTATTCTTTTTGATTCCTCTTTTAGTGAATCATATTACGAAAAAGTGATGCAGATATTCGATAACAGTCAGTTCTCTCCTCTTATCTCACACAACACCGTAAATGCTAGTTCTATATTTCGCTTAGTAGAGAAAAATTTTGGTGTCGCAATTATTCCTACATCACTTAAACTGGGTTATAATATGAATGTTAAATTTATCGAATTGAATCATATTCCTCAGCGAACAACTTTGCAAATGGTTTGGAATAATATAAATACAAACCCAGTTCTTGATAATTTGATACATACGCTTGTTGAAAAGAATTAGTTGAATTTTCAACCCTTAAACAGAGCACATGAAGTTAAGAGAAAACAATACTGCCTTTTTATTAATTGATTTTTAAAAGGGATTACTCTATATCAATAACCTTACAAAATCGATTGATATTAAGTATCAATTTTATCTAAATGGAGACCAAATATTCGCTGTTAAAATACAGTTCTAAAAAAAGAATGAAGCATAGAATTATTCTCTAAGTTTCATTCTTTTATGCTGT
>JADGEF010000099.1 GCA_016744515.1 Marinifilaceae bacterium
GTAGGAACAGTTTTAGCAACGGATGCTGATGCTGGCACAAGCTTTTCTGCTTGGACAATTACAGCAGGTAACATTGATGGCATATTTGCGATTAATTCAACAAGTGGTGTGATTACAGTTGGCGATAATTCCAATTTGGATTTTGAGAAAACTACAAGTTTCACTCTTTCTGTAATAGTGAGCGATGGCATCAATACCAGTGCAGCAGCTGATGTGGCTATTGATGTTAACAATGTTAATGAAAGACCTATTGCAGTTGTAGGTGAAGATCAAATTGTACCAGAAAACTCTTTTGTAGTGCTTGATGCTAAAGATTCTAATGATCCAGAAGATGATGTGCTAACATATAAATGGTTAGCACCAGAAGGGATTGAACTTTCAGATATTAATTCGGAGATGCCTACTTTTACTGCACCAGAAGTGAATGTATTGACTGATTATATTTTTACTTTAGTCGTTAACGATGGTGAATTATTTTCGGAAGAAGTTTCTGTGACAGTTAGTGTTGGTAATGTTACTGGTATTGAGGATGTTAATT
The DNA here is from genome assembly GCA_016744515.1 of Marinifilaceae bacterium. Classification (GTDB taxonomy): domain Bacteria; phylum Bacteroidota; class Bacteroidia; order Bacteroidales; family Marinifilaceae; genus Ancylomarina. Next base: position 539 of record JADGEF010000099.1, read on the forward strand.
CTGATGAGTTTGAGGTTTCTTTATATCCTAATCCTTCTAGCGGATCTTTCTATGTAAACCTCAATAGTTATCCTCTTGATTATACAATGGTTCGTATAATCAACTTGAGTGGAAAGCTTGTTCACAGCGAGAAGGTTTATGAAAAGAAGAATTATTTCAATTTGTTGCTCAAAGCAGGAATGTATATTATTGAAGTTGAGCATGAAAATAATAGATCAGTAAAGAAGATAATTATTCGATAAGAATCTATTTTATGTAATTTTTAAAGCTCCCTATTTATTATGAATAGGGAGCTTTTTGACTTTAAAGAGAAATGGATTTAGTTGTAAACCTCACCACCAGCTTCTTGGAATTCTTTACGTTTCTGTTCTGTTTTTGCAGCCATATCACGAACATCTCTGCTGGCTTTCATTGAGCAGAAATGTTCCCCACACATGGAGCAGAAGTGTGATTGCTTAGAACCTTCATCAGGAAGCGTTTCATCGTGGTATTGCATAGCTGTATCAGGATCTAATGCGATGCAGAACTGATCTTTCCATCGGAACTCGAAACGAGCCTTACTCATGGCGTTGTCACGAACTTGAGCTCCAACAAAACCTTTTGCTAAATCAGAAACATGAGCTGCAATCTTGTAAGTAATTACCCCCACTTTTACATCGTCCTTATTTGGTAAGCCTAAATGCTCTTTAGGTGTGACGTAGCAAAGCATAGCCGTTCCTAACCAACCAATCATAGCACCACCAATTGCCGAGGTTATGTGATCGTAACCAGGAGCAATATCTGTAGTAATAGGGCCTAAGGTGTAAAATGGCGCATTATGACAGTATTTCTCTTGCAGTTCCATATTCTCCTTAATCTTATGCATGGGTACATGACCAGGACCTTCAATCATAACTTGAACGCCTTTATCCCAAGCACGCTGACAAAGCTCACCTAGCGTTTCCAGTTCGGCAAATTGAGCACGATCATTAGCATCGGCAATTGAACCAGGACGTAAAGCATCTCCCAATGAGATAGCAATGTCGTATTTGGCTAGAATATCGCAAATATCATCGAAGTGCGTATACAAAAAGCTTTCCTGATGATGGAACATGCACCATTTAGCCATAATAGCACCTCCACGAGAAACAATCCCTGTAGTACGTTTAATTGTATGGCGAATATGACGCCACAACAATCCTGCGTGAATGGTAAAGTAATCGACACCTTGTTCAGCTTGTTCAATTAGTGTTTCACGGAATATCTCCCAACTCAAATCTTCTGATTTACCCTTGATCTTTTCCAATGCTTGATATAAAGGCACCGTTCCAACTGGTACAGGAGAATTACGAATAATCCACTCACGCGTTTGGTGAATGTTTTCGCCAGTACTCAAGTCCATAATGGTATCAGCTCCCCATCGGTATGCCCATACAGCTTTATCAACTTCTTTTTCGATGCTAGAATCAACAGGAGAGTTTCCAATATTGGCATTGATTTTAGTTAAGAAGTTTCGACCAATAATCATTGGCTCACTCTCAGGGTGCTTGATATTGGCTGGAATAATGGCACGTCCACTTGCAATTTCTTCACGCACGAATTCAGGTGTAATTAGTTTTTCACCTTTTTGTAACTGCCCTTCATTTAAGCCTTGATTCTCGCGAATGGCAATATATTCCATTTCTGGAGTTATGATTCCCCTTCTCGCAAAATGCATTTGACTTTGGTTTGGCTCATCTTTTCTGTCATCAATCCACTGCTGTCTTAATTTTACAAGCCCCTTATTCAAGTCAATTTCAATATTGGGATCGGTGTAAGCCCCTGAAGTATCATAAACTGTTAAAGGTTCATTTTCTTCAAGGGTATCATCGGAATTTCTGGTTTGGCTTAGTTTAATTTGACGCATGGCTACGTTTACGCCATCCATTTTTCCTTTAATGTAGATTTTCTTTGAGTTTGGGAAAGCATCCCTTGATATCAGCTCGTTAATGTCTGTTTTATTCATCTTTTAGTTTTATTTAGTATTTGTTTTATTTGTAGTCTAACAGTCTGACTTTGTTATTGGTTGTTGGTTATCAGTTGTTGGTTTTCAATTTGTGAAAATCTGTGTCATCTGTGGTTCTCTTTTTTTTTCACTTTATCCTTTCTTTACTTTAACCTTGTTGACTTTAACCTTTTAACCTTGTGACTTCTTTACCCTTGATTCTTCAATCTTCAGTTTCATACTACTTAAATCCAAAGCATTGTAAAGAAGTAGCTCACCGTCGAGAATTTTACCAATCCCAGTGATTACTTTAATAGCTTCTGTTGCCTGCATCATTCCAATAAGTCCGGGTACAACTGGAAGTACACCAATTTTTCTTCCATCTGATAAAGGAATTTGTTCTGGAGCTTCGGGATACAAATCAGCGTATTGTGTTTTTGTCTTGTAATTAAAAACAGAAACTTGTCCGCCATATTCAAAAACCGAAGCGTAAATCCATGTTTTATTGGCTTTTTGAGCCGCTTCACAAATTATGTAACGGGTTTCAAAATTATCGCAAGCATCTATTATCAAATCATACTTTTTGAATAATTCGATAGCATTACCAGCTGTTAATCTAAAATTGAATTGATCTACTCTGATATCAGGATTTTGCTCTTTTAGTTTTCGAGCACTCACCTCAACTTTATATTGTCCTACATCTTTATCATCAAACATGATTTGTCGTTGGAGATTGCTTGTTTCAATAATATCACCATCCATTAATCCAATGCATCCAATTCCAGATGAACAGAGATACTTAAGTATTGGAGAAGCTAAGCCTCCAGCACCAACTACTAAAATTATGGCTTGCTTCAATTTAAGTTGAGCTGCCTTACCAAAATCAGGTAAAATAATTTGACGATGATAGCGCTCCAATTCCTTGTTACCTAGTTTATGTATATCCATAGATTCATTTTATTTGTAGTCTAACTTTGTTATCAGTTATTGGTGATCTGTTATCAGTTGTTGGTTATTAGTTATCAGTTATTAGTTATCAGTTGTTGGTTATTAGTTATCAGTTATTGGTGATCTGTTATCAGTTCTTGGTTGTTAGTTATCAGTTATTGGTAATTGATTATCAGTTGTTGGTTATTAATTTGTAAAAATCTGTGTTATCTGTGGTTCTCCTTTTATTTCACTTTATCCTTTTTTCACTTTAACCTTTATCCTTGTTTACTTTAATCTTTTTCACCTTATCATTACATAAACTTGTCCCAATCTTTCCAAACGGCTTCGTACTGATTTTTATGGAGCATTTCTACAACTTCCTCAGGGCTTCGTTGGTCCGAAGTCTGAAATTGCTCTAAAGCTTTGGTATGTACAGCATATCCACCTGGTTCTGTTTTCGATCCTGCACTCATAGCTGTAATACCAAGTTTGAATACGTTATCACGAAAAGTGGCTGATTCTCTTGTAGAAAGGGAGAGTTCTATTTCTTGATTAAGAATTCGAAAGGCACAAATGACTTGTAACAGTTCTCTATCCATAATTTCCATATTGGGTTGAAAACCAATTGCACTCGGGCGTAATCTTGGAAAGGCAATTGAGTAACGACTTCTCCAATAATGTTTCTCCAAATAAGATAGGTGAAGAGCAGTGTACCATAAATCGGAACGCCAATCTTCTAATCCAATAAGACAGCCTAAACCAATTTTATGGATACCCGCTTTTCCAAGTCTATCTGGTGTCTCTAGTCTGTATTTAAAGTCTGATTTTTTTCCTGCTGGATGATAGTTTTTGTAATTTTCTTGATGATAGGTTTCCTGATAAACGTAAACAGCATGCAAACCAACTTTTATAAGTTGCTGATATTCCTCAGTACTCATCGGTTGAACTTCCACAGATATCTGTGAAAAATGAGGACGAAGAATCTCAATAGCTCGCATCAGATAATCAAAGCCAGCTTCCTTTTGGTGCTCACCTGTAACAAGCAGCAAATGATCAAAGCCCATCTCTTTTATAGCCATGGCTTCCTCCAAAATTTGCTGCTTGTTAAGAGTTACGCGTTCAATCTTATTTTTTTGACTAAAACCACAATAAACACATGAATTTGAACAGGCATTTGATAGATATAGAGGAACATAAAGTTGTATGGTTTTACCAAAACGTTTTTGTGTTTGGGACATACTCTTTTGGGCCATCTGCTCTAAGTAAGGAGCAGCAGCAGGAGAAATCAGTGCTTTGAAATCTTCCAAATTACAGCTTGCTTGATTTAGAGCATGCAAAACATCTTGATCAGTTTTATTATAGATGCTATCCTTTATATTATCCCAATCGTATTGTTTTAAAGTATCGAAAAAGCTCATTTTATAGATCTAAGAATGAAGTTAAAGGACTACTTGCTTCGGCTGTATTGAGTTGTGTGCCAAGCTTTGCTTCGAAAGCCATACGACCAGCTTCTACCGATAGTTTAAAGGCTTCTGCCATTTTTATGGGATCATTGGCAACTGCAATAGCTGTATTTACTAATACGGCATCGGCTCCCATTTCCATAGCTTCGGCTGCATGACTTGGTGCACCTATACCAGCATCAACAATAACAGGTACGTTTGCTTGCTCTATAATAATCTTGATAAACTCGCGAGTAATAAGACCTTTATTACTCCCAATAGGCGAACCCAAAGGCATAACTGCCGCCGCACCAACTTCTTCGAGTTGTTTGGCAAGAATAGGATCGGCTTGCATATAGGGTAATACTATAAAGCCCTTTTTAGCCAATTCTTCACAGGCTTTAAGTGTTTCCACCGTGTCAGCAAGTAAATATTTTGGATCGGGATGAATCTCCAGTTTTAGCCAATTAGTTTGCAATGCTTCTCTAGCAAGTTCAGCTGCGAACACAGCTTCTTTGGCAGTTCTTACGCCTGATGTGTTTGGCAATAACCTAAAGCGATTAGGATTGATATGCTTTAAGATATCATCATCTGGATTTTGAATATCAACTCTACGAAGAGCGGTGGTCACCATCTCACTTCCTGAGGCGATTAGAGCTTGCTCCATAAGTTGATTGGAGCTGAATTTACCAGTTCCAAGAAATAGGCGGGAATTGAATTCCTGTCCTGCAATTTTTAACTTTTGCATAATGGGTTTATTAGTTGTTTAAGGTATTTTTTACTTGTGTTAGTTATGTCTTCGGCTTGTGTGATTGATGAGGAAAGAGCAATGCCGTGTATGCCTGTAGACATAAGGCTTGTAACATCATCTATTTTAATTCCACCAATAGCAACAATAGGCATATCGATAGCTTCGTTTAGGCAGTTTTGTATAATTTCCTTATAGCCCGAGAGCCCTAATACAGGAGCTAAATTCTTTTTGGTTTGTGTAAAGCGGAATGGCCCTAAGCCGATATAGTTTACACCAGCTTTGTGAAGTTGTCGAACATCGTTCATATTGTTAGCAGTGCCTCCAATAATATAGTTCGAGCCTAAAAGTTCACGTGCTTTCACAGGTGACATATCTGCTTTGCCAAGATGTACACCATGCGCTCCAATCTCTTTTACAAGATGAACATGATCATTTATAATAAGTTTAGCCTTGTAATGGCTACAAATTTGAGCCGCTTCTCTACCCATTTTTAGGATAGTTTCATCCGACTGATTTTTTAATCGAACTTGCACCCATTTTGCTCCCGATTCGCATACCTTTTTGATTTGCTCTAACTCATCTAGTTCTGAGAAATCATTCGTTATAAACTGGAAGCTTGAGATAGCTGTTTTTTCTATTGCAGGCTTATAATTAGCTTGAATATTCTGAAAGCGATTCGTGATGAGTTCTGCACTGAGGTTTTCACCTTCCCAAATTGTTCCTAGTAGAGCACAGCCTGCAAAACCTAAATCCAAACATTCTTGAGTATTAATTGCGCTAACTCCTCCAAGAGCAATACAATTCTTTACTTGTGGGTTATCTTGAAAAAAGGACTTAATCTCATTCGTATAAAAAGCAGATGGGTATCCTTTTTTTGAGATTGAATCGAAAATTGGACTTAGAAAAACATAGTCGTGCTTTTGGTAGTTGTTTAAAACTTCCAAAGGTGTATGGCAAGATTTAGATAGACTTAGATTTGTACAATCTAAATTTATCTTTGCTGCTTGCATAGTACTTTTAAAATGCAAACCACCCAGATTAAATTCATCCGTCAGCTGAAAGTGTTGGTGAAGCACCAAACGAGAATGATATTTTATAGGCAAACACGTGAGCATATCTTTAAGCTCAGCAAGTGTTGCTTCAGGTTTACGAACGTGCAAACGCTCTAAGCCAGCTAAAAAGAGAGCTTCCCATAAGTGTACCTCATTCTGAATAATTTCAGGAGGTGTAATAACTATTGGTGTCATAGGATTGAGATATAAGTTTTGTAGAATAATTGATTAACCGCCCTGAGTGGCACGAATCAATAAAACTTGATCATCTTCCTTTAGTTGGTATTCATCCCACAGTTTGGAGGGAATTATATTGGGACCTATTGCAACGGCAAGACCTTTGGTAGCAGTTTCTAGCTGCTTAAGTAGTTGAGAAATATTTGAAGCATCGGCTAAATCAATGCTTTCATCATTTACATAAACCTTCATACGAGTTTGTTTTGTAGTAAATGAGAAGAGGCCTTGGCCAATGGTTGATATTCCTACGTCGGTATAATCCGAATCAGGTTATGAGGGTTTGATCTCAGCCCATAGGGCACCCCTTATCAATTACTAAGTTCAAAAAAAATGTGTGTTTTACAGAAGGCTGGTAAACAGAAATCGTGTTGGTATTAACTCCCTTCGTCGGCATTATCCGAATCAGGTTCTTAAGGGTATAATCTCAGCCTGCTATTTAAGGCACCCCCGTAAAACGTTGTCAAATGTATGGAAAAATTTTAATAAAAAAAGCTTAAGCCAATTTTAGACGCAGATATTAATGATGAATTATAAGTTATGAATTCGATCTTTATCACCATTTTCATTTTATCTTAAATAGATCATATTTAATCAGCGTCAAAAGAAAATTATTCTTTTGTTGAATTGGCGTGCTGATATAGATATAAGTTTTGGTAATGATACAGTTACTCTTTTGAATATCTTAAATTTTGAAGAGGGATCCAAGCGTGTTTTCAATACGGGGTTAGTTTTTGTAATAAATCAATTGTGTGATTCATGCTATTGATTACAATCTAATGACCATACAGAACTAGAATCTTTTTGCCACATATATGTTTTATTATATAATTGTGCTGAATTCACCTGGATACAGGATAATTGATTATCCCAACAATAAACATTGTTTAATGAAGAATTATTACTTACATCTAAACTTGTCAATTGATTCGTAGAACATACCAGACTTTCTAGTAATTCATTTGTACTCACATCCAAGCTTGTTAACTGATTGACTCCACACCATAATGTTTCCAAAGATGAATTATTACTTACATCTAAACTTGTCAATTTATTACTATCGCAAGATAGAGTTTGTAATGATATATTAGCACTTACATCTAAACTTGTCAATTGATTTAATCCACACCATAATGTTTCCAAATATGTGTTGCTCCTAATATCCAAAGTTGTTAGTTGATTACTATAACATTCAAGATTTTCTAATAATTCATTTGTACTCACATCCAAACTAGTCAATTGATTACTATGGCAAGATAGAGTTTGTAATGAAATATTAGTACTCACATCCAAACTTGTCAATTGATTTGACCCACACCATAATTGAGTTAAGGATGTATTGTTACTAACATCTAAAAAATTTAGTTGAACTCCATCACAATTTAAAGAAGTTATTGATGTATTGGAAACATTCAAACTAATCAAAGGGTTATCTTTGAAAGACAAGTTAACTAGAACTGTACAACCACTAACATCTAATCCTGTTAATTGATTATGACCACAACTTAATTTTTCCAAAGATATACAACTACTAACATCTAAGCCTGTCAATTGATTTCTACCACAATATAGGGTTCTTAGTGATGTGTTATTACTCACATCCATACTTATCAATTCATTTTGATGACAATATAGAATTTCTAATGATGTTTTATTACTAACATCTAAACTTGAAAGGTTGTTCTCTAGACAATACAATTCAGTCAAATTTGCAACACCATTCAAATTAAGATTGGTGAGTTGATTCTGGGAACAACTTATTATTTTCAATAATGAATTGACCCCAATGTTCAAACCTGTTAACTTGTTCATATAACAATACAACTCTTTTAGGTTTGCAGCATTAGCCACATCTAAATTAGTTAATTGATTATGTGTACAAACTAAAATTTCCAGTGTTATATTTTCACTAACATCCAAACTGGTTAATTTGGTATAACTGCAATTTAAGTAAAATAAAGATTCATTGCCAGTGTCTAGATTTTCCAAAGGATTGTTATTACAAATCAATTTCGTTAATTTTTCATTCCTTGAAATATCAAGGTGTATTAGGTTATTTTTACTTACATCTAATTCTGTGAGTTCTTTAAAATCACCAATACATTCCAATACGGAAATAGATTTGTCTCGTAAATTTAAAGTCGTAATTGTCTCTATTTGGCTAGTTTTTACATGACCATCTATAATATCATCATACCCCTCATCAATAAGGAATTGTTCAAAATTATCATCCTTAATTTCGGTTAATCTGGCACATCCATTCTCATCTACCTCTTCTCCTTCTGGGGTATCAGCACATTGATCTTGATCATCCATAACTCCATCTCCATCGGTATCTTTCTGTGTCGAAGAACATCCATTCTCATCTACCTCTTCACCTACTGGTGTATCAGAACAGTTATCTTGATTATCCATAATACCATCTCCATCAGTATCTTTTTCTTCAAAAAACACTAAAATTGTTTTATCAGAATCCATTGTAACAGGAATTGGAGTAGAATGTCCAGTTATATCACCCTTACACTCTTTAAACTTATAACCGATTGAAGGGGTTGCTGTGATATTAAAAATAGAATCTTCAGGGAAAGTCCCTTTTGAAGGAGTTGCTACACCACCTTCTGGAGGAGTCACAACAACATCAAGACTATAGTTTACTGGAAGCTTAGATTCCTCTTCCTTGTTACAGGATATTAAGAATAATAAAATCGGTAGCAGTTTCAAGAAAAATTTCATGATAGGAAATATATGTGAGTAAAAACTTACACTCTTATTATAGTAACATGTATTGTTTTATTGATTACAGTCAAGTGAGTAGGTACATTCTGGATCAATCTCCCATCCTGTCATGTAGTTATCTATTTGATTCTGTGAGACTTGAACGCATGTTAAGAAATCCGTCTCAGAATCGAAATAACTTAAATTCGAATTGTTACTCACATCCAAACTCGTTAGTTTATTTGAGTAGCACATAAATATATACAATGATGTATTTGTACTAACATCCAAACTTGCTAATTGATTATTATAACAATCTAGGTTAGATAAAGATTCATTATTATTCACATCTAGACTTGTTAGTTGATTATTATAACAGTGTAAATGTGATAAGGATTCTTTATTGCTCGCATCCAAACTTGTCAGTTTATTGCTATAGCAAGAGAGTGTTTGTAATAATATATTAATACTCACATCCAGACTTGTTAATCGATTTTCTTCACAAGATAATCTATCCAAAGATCTATTATTACTCACATCCAAATTTGTTAACTGATTAGCTCCACAATATAATTTCTCCAAAAATGTATTATTACTCACATCTAAACTTGTTAGTTGATTATCAGTACAAAGAAAATTAATCAAAGAAGTATTAGTGTTAATATCCACACTTGCAAGGGAATTCTTACTGCAATCTAAGTTTGTTAAAGAAGTGTTATTACTAACATTTAAACTTGTAAGTGAATTAGCAGGACACCATAGAGTTTCTAAGGATGTGTTATTACCAACAACCAAACTCGTAAGGGAATTATCAGTACAATCTAAGAATGTTAAAGAAGTAAGGTTATTAACATCCAAACTTGTTAGAGAATTAGATTTACATCTTAATTCTGTTAATTCTGTGTTACTACTTAAATCAAGACTAGTTAACTGATTATAACTACAAGATAAGTGTATCAAAGAAGTATTATTGCTGACATCTAAACTTGTAAGTGAATTAGCATCACAACTCAAGTATTTCAAATCCCGAAACCCCTCAATACCTGTCAAATCGTGTATCAACTTATCGTGTAAATCCAAACTTGTAACCTCCTCAATTTTTGAAATACATACTTTCCCATCTAAAACTGTATCATACCCCTTATAAATCAACGCTTGTTCAAAAGAATCATCGGGAATATATACTAATTGAGTTAAAGAACATCCATTCTCATCAACACTCTCACCTTCAGGTGTATTAGGACAGTGATCTTGATTATCAATAACACCATCTCCATCAGCATCCTTCTGTGTATAAGAACATCCATTCTCATCAACACCTTCACCTTCTGGGGTATCAGGACAATTGTCTTGATTATCCACGACTCCATCCCTGTCAGTATCTTTCTGTGTAGATGAACATCCATTTTCATCTACCTCTTCACCTTTAAATGTTTCAGGACAGTTATCTTGATTATCCATAACACCATCTCCATCAGTATCTTTTTGAGTTAAGGAACACCCATTTTCATCAACATCTTCTCCTTCTGGAGTATTTGAACACTGATCTTCGTTATCCATAACTCCATCTTCATCAGTATCTTTTTGAGTTAAAGAACATCCACTCTCATCTACCTCTTCACCTACTGGGGTATCAGCACATTGGTCTTGATTATCCATAATACCATCTCCATCAGTATCTTTTTGGGTTGAAGAACATCCATGCTCATCGACCTCTTCATCTTCTGGAGTATCAGAACAGTTATCTTCATTATCCATTACACCGTCTCCATCAGTATCTTTCTGTGTAGCTGAACATCCATTCTCATCTACCTCTTCATCTTCTGGAGTATCAGAACAGTTATCTTCATTATCCATAACACCATCTCCATCAGTATCTTTCTGTGTAGCTGAACATCCATTCTCATCTACTTCTTCTCCTTCAGGTGTATCAGGACAGGTATCTTGATTATCCATAATACCATCTTCATCAGTATCTTTTTCTTCAAAAAAAACAAAAATTGTTTTATCAGAATCCATTGTAACAGGAATTGGAGTAGAATGTCCAGTTATATCACCTTTACACTCCTTAAACTTGTAACCGACTGAAGGGATGACCGTAATATTAAAAATAGAATCTTCAAGGAAAGTCCCTTTTGAAGGAGTTGCTACACCACCATCTTCAGGTGTTATTGTAACAACTAAAGTATGGTTTATTGGAGGTTTAGATTCCTCTTCTTTATTACAGGAAATTAAAAGGAAAAAAAACGGTATAAATCTTAAAATGTATTTCATTGTATGTTTTATATGTGGATTTTAACACCCTTAAAAAAGGAGAGTAGTTTGTTTATGATTAAAGATTTGATTTTGGTATAGCGGTTTTCAGCAGGTGAATTGACTGTAATTACCAGTTACGATAAAATTGGTTTTCATCCGTATAATATTTTATTAATCATACAATTTTACTCAAACGATGGGATACTGTTACAAATAAATTGCGCTACCTCGTAAAGGGACGTTTATGAAGAGTGAAATGAGGTTTTGAGGAAGTTAATGAAATTAAGAGACAACAGAAATATGAATTAACACCTCGGTTCCGGAAGCTCTGTTTCCTTCGTAATGATCAATTGTTTTAATCGTTGACTGACCATTTGTTATAGTAGAATCCATGTATTGAAGACGTTTCTCACTTATGTGGAGTCCTTTTGAGGCATGACCATTACACCGCTTATGTTGAGCAGATTGTTTTCGGCCAATCCCGTTGTCCTTTATCGATATCTGAAGAGAATGATTGTTTGAACTGATATTTAGCTCAAGTTTCTTTTCATCCTTTGATGAAGCTAAACCATGCTTGATGGCATTTTCAATAAATGGTTGTAATAATAAAGGAGGTATCATTAGATCATCAGTATCAATGGAGGGATCCATATTTAACTCATATAAGATTCCATCCTCAAAACGCATGTTTTCAATTTGAATGTAACTTTCGAGGTAAGTCAACTCATCAGCCAATGGGATCATTTGTTCAGAAACTAGATCCATTGTTTTACGAATCAAATTGGCAAAAAGCACCAAATAATCCATTGCCGCTTCGTTATCATTACTTAGCATATAGTTTTGTACAGAACTGATAGCATTAAAAATAAAATGAGGATTCATTTGGGCCTGGATAGCTGAAACCTTCAAATGAGTGATTTCTTTCTCAATTTCATGTTTTTGTTTGGTCTTTTGCCTTATTTTTCTGGATTTGTAGATCAGAAGGGTCCAAATTCCAGAAATGATACTCGTGATGGCAAGCAGGCGAAACCACCAGGTCTGGAACCATGGTGGTTTTATCGTAAATGAGATTTGAAATGGAACGTATTCCAATCCGGTTTGTAAGTTTTCACCTCTAATATGCAAGATGTATTTTCCTGGATTCAAATTTGTATAAACGGACTTATCCTCTTTACTCGATTCGCAAAATTCTTTGTCGAAACCTTCTAGTTTTACTGCGAATCTATCCTTATCAGGATTAATAAGGTTGTTGGTTTTAAATTCAAAAACGAAAGAATTAAATAAATGGTCAAGCTCAAAATTACTTTTCGGTAATTTATCCCAATCCTGTACATCTATCTCTTGCCCTGTCCAGTCAAATGTCTTATTATTGACAAGAATTTTGGATAGTTTTATTTGCGTTGTTTGTTCTGTTCGGAGCAATTGTTCTGGGTTAATTTTGACCAATGAATTTTCTCCTCCAAACCATAAGTTACCTTCGATATCCTCTTCTATGATGCGTACTTCAAGTTCTGTAAATCCTTCATCTGCGTCAAAATACCTGACGTTAGGCTTTCCTGTTTTATATAAATCATCAAGCGATAATACATTTAGGGCAGTATTAGTGCTTATCCATAAGTTGTTTGATTTTGTGACATGTAAACAGTTAATGCTGTTGCCAATTAAACCAGATTCATTAGATAAATAATATTTAATTTTAATCCGATCATTGTAGTCAAAAATCAGCACTTTCCCGTCATTAGTTCCAGCAATCAGATCACCAGCCTTGTCCATCGATAAATCCTTGATATTTCTTGGGAAAAGAGAATCCAACTCATTTATCCATCGGTATTCTTCATTTTTGTAGCGGTGTATGCCATGAGCCCAGCTTGAAAACCATAATTCATCGTCTCGCTGAATAATCCTATTAACATCACGAGGTTTGGATAGATCTTGACTATATTCCTTATAGTTTAAAGTGTCACTAAATACGTTGTTGACTCTTAGATGCCAATTCCAGCCTCCGCCATAAAGAGTACCATTATTTGTGATCGTAAAACATTGAGTTTCCCATAGAAGGCGGTCATAAAAATTAATTGATCTTTGATTCTCATTTTGTCGGAATAATCCTTCATTAGTTCCTACCCAGAGATTACCTCTGGAATCCTTTTCAAGATGTAAGAATTGAGTTATGCTATCTGGTAGATGGCACTTTTTGTGATTTGTATATCCCCCAATTGAATTCTCAATAAAGAATTCTCCATCATAAACTTTAAATCCATCCTTTTCATTTCCTTTGAGAAGTTTATCTGCGCCAATAATCAGCTGATTGTTATCAATTAATATATCATGAATATTCAAAGTTGGAACACCAAAGTAATCTGCCTTAAAGTAAGTAATGCCATTTTCTTGATATAAAAAAAGACCTTCTCCATTGGTTCCCATCCACATGGAGTTGCTTTTAGAGTCAAAATAAAGGCTCAATGCCATGGAAGAAGAGACTCCCAACTTCTTATTCATTCTGATTAAGTTATCTCCTTTCAGTTGAAAAAAACCACCAGGCTCCTGCATGTCGTAATATGACCATGCTGCTATCCATACATGACCATTAGCGTCTTCAGTAAAATCAAATATTTGTCCAATATCCTTATAGTTCTTAGATATAGAATCATTAATAACACTAAGGCCATTTTTGCTAATTCCTTGCAGAACATCACCTCTTTGGGTAACTATTGATCCAGAGGATGAATGTTGATAAAATTGATGATTGGGATCCAGAGGATTAAGCGTTTCTGTTCTAGGGTTAAATAGATACATCCCATTTCGATAGGTATGTATAAACAAACTGTCATCATTTTCGAAGACCCCCATTACATTTATTCTTTCTTGGGAGTTACTATCTTTTTGACTGAACTTGGTGAATGTAGAATCTTTGAGGATCGTGAATCCAAATTCAGTTCCTATGAATAGAGACTTATGCCTGTGAGAATATTTTAATACTCTTATATGGTTGTTGGTTATTGTTGGAGCTTCGAAATGAATAATCTTTTTCCCATCATACTTAAATAGTCCACTTCCGTATGTTCCGAACCACATATTACCACCACCATCCTCTTCAATTGCCCAAACCTTATTAACTTGATTTTTATTTCCAAGATTAAATAGGGTAAATGAATTTCCATCGAATTGACATAATCCTGCATCTGTTCCAACCCACATTATTTTCCTTGAATCTTTATAGATATCCCGGATGTTATTATCAGGTAAACCGTCCTTTGTAGTAAAGTGACGAGTCTGGTAAACCTGGCTGAAAACAGATAAACAATTAAGTCCTAATGTTATTAATAGGATGAGAGATTTATTCATCTTAAATTATTACATTTCTGAAATTGATTTGGTCATCCGTTCTACCAATTCTTTACTTCTGTTGTGGGAAACGGGCAGATTTATATCGTTTTCTAATGTAATACTGTGACCTCCAGATTTATTAAAAGATTTGATGAAATTTAGATTCGCTAAATAGGTTTTGTGAATACGAAAAAAGACATTATCTGGAAGTAGTTGTTCTATTTTCTTTAAAGGCTTTGAAACAATAAACTTTTCAGCTCTATTAGTATAGACTTTGGTATAGGTATCGTCTGCCTGACAGTATACTATGTTCCCAATTTTCACATATTCATATCCACTTGAAGTGGGTAGGGCTATTTTTTTGATGAGTCCATCATTTGAGTGTATATTAGTTACAAGGGTTTCTAGTTTGAATTTCAAATTCTCTTTTTGTTTCTTATTGTCAAGTCTTTCAAGTACTTCTTTTAACTCAAAATGGTTTACTGGTTTTAATAAATAATCTAAAGCAGAACATTTGATCGCTTCAATTGCAAACTTCTGATAACCAGTAACGAATACCACTTCAAAGTTAATGTCGTTAAAATAGTTAAATAGTTGGAAGCCATTTTCTTCAGGCATTTCAACATCAAGAAATAAAATATCAGGTTTGTGTAGCTGAATGGCTTTAACCCCTTCTTTAATCGAACTAACAGATTCCACTAGTTTTATTTTCTGAGGAAAATATTTTACTAATATTTTCTCCAATGCTTCACGTGGATCTTTCTCGTCGTCTATTATTATAACCTCAAGTTTCGCACCTAATTTAGGCTTTATAAGTTTGAATTCTAGAGGGTTCTTTTTGCCATAGAAAGAGAAAGGCTTCACTATTGTTAATTAATTCAC
>JADGEF010000100.1 GCA_016744515.1 Marinifilaceae bacterium
CAAGCTTCATCGAATTACTTTTTATTGTTTAGAGCTAGTATCATTAAAGAAGCCACACATTAACAATGTATGGCTTTCAAATATTATCGTGTGAAACACTTTTACAAACTCGATGCTTGCAAGTGTGTTTTAAAATCTTTAAGCTCTTCGTCGAAACTAAGTTCTGGACTGGTATACAGGGCTAATAAAACCTCATCAGCCTTAACCACTTGGTTTGGCAACTCCAAATGGTTATTGGTGAAAACCATTTCCATGTCTGGATTTAAGCCTTTCAAAACATCAATCAGATCTAGAACAGATTTATTGTCATCTACAAGATTATAAATACCACCCGCCAATTCGTTATCCAATAAATTTGAAAGAATCTCGGTGGTTTTATGCAGAGAGATAAATGATTGTTCTTGTTTCCCATTGCCCTGAACCGAGATTCGACCAACAAAATGAGAATCGAACATATAGCCATTCAATAGTCCATCCATATTAAGGCTAATTCCATATCCAAACACTTCGCCTAGACGCAAAATATGTGTTTTTATTTTCGATCCAAGTCTCTCAATATGCTGCTCTCCTCTTCGCTTCGAACTACCCAATGATGTATTGGGTTCAACAGTCGATTTTGAATTATTCTCATCTTTCGAATTGCCATATACAGCAACAGAACTCAAGTAAATTACCTGCTTCACATTGCTTTCTTCAATAGCATAAGTTAGTTCGGCAGTACCCCAATTATTTATTTGCTCGTGCAGATGATGCAATTTTTCATCATTTGTATTCTCAGCAGCTAAATGATAAACCACATCAACATTCTTAAGCACTTTATCTAGACTTCTAGAATCGAGTAATTCAGCTTTCACAAATTTAAGCTTACCAGGCTTTATCTGCGAATGCAAAAACAAATTATAATTCCCTCTGCTAAGGTTATCTAAAACAAGGATATCTTTAACCTTAGGGTTTTTATCTAGTTTGATACAAAGTTCGGTACCAATATATCCCGCACCACCTGTAATTAATACTTTCATATGATTACATTTTTATATTTTGCCTTATGAAACCTACTCTGAACTGTGATTGGTTTCATATTTTGGATTTTCAGACTACTTCTTTTTCACCACCAAATCGGTATTCAAACCACATTCAGTCTTTTTCATACCAAACCAACGGCTGCCTCTATCATCACCCATCGTCATTTTTCGGGTACATGGCTCACAACCTATACTGTCGTATCCTTGCGCTTCGAGCGGATGACGTGGTAAATCCCACTCTTTTAAGTATTGATAGATATCCTTTTTGCTCCAATCGAGCATCGGATGAAATCGAATAACATCGTGAGGTGCTGGCTGTTCAATTTCCATAGCCTTGCGCACAGCAGATTGGTCGGCTCTTACGCCATTTATCCAAACATCATTATCGGCCAAAACACTATCGAGCGGTTGAACCTTATTTATATGACAACAATGATCAGGATCTGACGTAAATAAGAAATTCCCATTCGCATCTTTTTGCAAAGATTTAGGAACATCCGATTTTGTATTAATAATATTCAAACCAAACTCTTTCGCTAATTGATCTTTATAAGCAATCGTTTCTGGAAACAAAAACCCTGTATTGATAAAATAAATTGGAATCTCCTTATCGATACGACTTATAATATGGAGTAAAACTATACTATGCGATTGGAATGAGGAACTCGCAAACATACGCTTTCCTTCACTTTTATATTGTTCAAGTTTTCTCTTGATATTTTCGAAATCCATTCTCTATATTTTTCTTTTCCTAGAAGATAAAGGTACTATAATTTAGTTGAAATTATTGGCTGAAAAACTCACAACAAAGCTTAATTAACATCAAGTAATTAGAAATCAATCTTGTAAAAAAAAAGGACTGCAAAGCTACTTTATAATTCCTGATCTCATCAGTCGAGTTCGTTTTAAGCTTCTACGTCGAAATTGAATAATACCATGAATTACAACTAATAATAATGGGAATAAGAAATTGAAATATTTTATAAATAAAATCATAGAATCTGACAATTCATTTAATGGTCGAGACTGTACACCCTTAGTTCTTAAACTCATCAAGCCAGAATCATCACTTAACCAATCTATAGCATTCGCAACAAAATTGATATTATCTGGCTGAATAGTAATCTTCTGTTCTCCTATACCATTAACAATAAAGTTACCATCACCAATAACACAAAGACGAGCTTCTTGATCGCTTACAATAGGGCCATGAAGCACAGCTGCAACCACTTGTCGTGGATATAAAAAATCGGAAGGGCGCCATACTTGACCAATATTAAAACTAACTGGAACCTTAAATTTTCCTGACATCTCAGATGTCCATGCTAACTCATGATAAATTAAAGTAGAATCTCCAACATAGCTTATAGGACTTGCGAATTGCAAAATCATAGCTTCAATTCCATCTGTAATACTATGATTTGAGAATTCAGTAATCAAAGGAAGATATGGAAAATTCACCTGCTGTGGATATGAGAAATAACTCTTCTCTTGAACTGTTACAGTACTACATTTTCTGTCAACAATAAAAGCATCTTCTACTAAAATACCTTTTTTCTCTAACCATGTTTCAAGATTCGTATTTACACCAACACCAATTCCATGATTCAAGATACCATTTACTCTGTCGATACCTACAAAAATACTTCCTCCTGTTCCTAAATAATTATCCAAACGCTTAAACTCTCGTTCCGATATCTCCTCAAATGGTGACAGAATAATTATAGCTTTATAATCACTAAGGTTCATTCTCCTATTTAGATTAATATGCTGGATGTCATACAAGACAGATAGCTCCTTAGTCATTTGTTCTAAGGTTGCTAACACTGGCTCACCATGTCCTATTACGTAACCAATTTTGGCTTTATCGTGTATAGTTAATCGTTTAATCAGGGTAGACAAGTTATACTCCATAGCAATTCCTGGTTGAATCAGAGGAATAGTTTCCGACTTATCACCAACTTGAATAACAAGTCCTAAAAAGACCTTCTGCACTTTCACTTGGTCCTTTTCTCTCACTTCTAATGGAACAGGATGAATACCAACTTCTATAGCCTTCATCTCTAACTCTTCACTCGAATTAGGATTAACCTCTTCAATCTCTATACGCTTACTACTATGCTCATTGTACTCAGTGAGTAGATGTTTGAAATCACGAATCGTTCTACTAATATCAGGAGGTAAATCTTCAGATACATATAAAGTTATTATTATAGGATCTTTCACTTCCCTCAAAATACGTTTCGTAACTTTATCCAGTGTGTAACGCTTATCCGCAGTAAAATCTACACGAAAAAAGACATATGACGATAGGATGTTTAAAACGATTAAACATGACAGGACAAAAACTAGGCGGATAATAACGTTTTCTTTAAATCTCATCTATAAATTCAATTAAGCTTTCAAATTACGAGATACCAAAATTTCTTTTGAGGCATACAAACCAAAAATTATCATCGATAAGAAAAATATAAAATCCTGAAGATCAAAGATTCCTCTTGATATCGATTCAAAATGTGTAGACATGCTTAAAGAACTAAAAACACTCCCTGTAAGACCCAAACTAGAACTGGCAACTGTCTCAAAAATCTGATGAAAGAAAATACCAATAAATAAGGTGCTCAATAGCGCAATAATAGGACTATCACTTATGCTAGAACAGAATAACCCCAAAGCAATATAGCTCATACTCATAAGCAACAAACCAATATAGCCTAATATAATTGCTGGATGATCAACAGATCCAATTGACCACAAGCTGATATAATAAATTATACTTGGTGCCAAAGCCATCGATATAAGAATAAAAGTAGATACAAATTTCCCCAGAATAAGTTGCCAATAACTAATAGGTTTCGTCAAAAGTAATTCCAAGGTTCCTCCTCTTAGTTCTCCTGTTAATGATCGCATGGTGAGCGAAGGGATAAAAAAGAAAAGCGACCAATAAGCAACTTTAAAGAAAATATTTAGGTTTGCTTCTCCTATAAAAAAAATATCATCGCCATATATCCACGTAAAGAAACCACTAAAGCCGAGAAACATGATGATTAAGACATAGCCCATCAGCGAGTCGAAAAAACCTGCTAGCTCACGCTTGGCTATTTGTATAATTTGATTCATATTTAAAGCTTTAATTAAAATAAAGATTAATACTATCTATCGTAGAGATATCTAATGTGTTGTTAGTTCTCTGAAAATATCTTCAAGTTTTGTTTCAATTGGTGTTAGCTCTGTTATATAATAATTGTTTGCGACACAGGTGTCGAAAATTACTTTCACCGATGACATTTTTGCATAGGATTGAACTTCCAAGATCTGACATTCAAAATCTAGAAAATCCACTGTCTCAACACTGTCAATTTCCATTATCTTTTCGAAAATATCATTGATATCTCCACCTGCTACACCAAGTCTTATAATTTCATTTCCTTGGGCCTGCTTCCTCATCTCCTCAGCTGTACCATCTACCACAACTCGACCGTTATTGATAATCAAAATACGATCGCAAGTAGCCTCAACTTCAGCAAGAATATGTGAGCTCAGAATAACTGTTTTCTCCTTACCAATCCTCTTGATCAACTCACGAATTTCAACAATCTGATTTGGATCTAAACCTGTAGTTGGCTCATCGAGAATTAAAACATCTGGGTCATGAATTAAAGCTTGTGCTAAACCAACTCTTTGTTGGTACCCTTTTGACAGTTCTCGGATCAGCTTATGCTTCTCACCTTCCAAACCACAAACCTTAACCATATCGAGCAATCGCTCTTGAATAAGATGTTTAGGAATCTCGTGTATTTTGGCAATAAACTCTAGAAAATCAATAATATTCATATCCTGATACAAAGGATTATTCTCAGGTAAATATCCGATATGTTTCTTGATTATTTCAGGATGCTCACGAATGGAATAGCCTCCTATTTTAATATCACCTTCTTCTGGCAATATAAAACAAGCAAGAGCTTTCATTGTAGTTGTTTTTCCAGCACCATTAGGTCCCAGAAAACCCAGAACTTCTCCAGCCTTTACTTTAAAAGAAATGTTATCAACCGCTTTTTGTGGGCCGTAACGTTTGGTTAGATGTTCAACTACAATATCCATAAAAAGTACAAATGATTTAAACAAAAATAAAAAATTACCCTCCGCATATACATTAAGCACCTATGTTTTAACATAGATTAACGGTGCAATTTCTTCCTTAGTTAGATAGAAACATTAGAGTTTCTATCAAAAGTATGCAATATAATCAATTCATAAATACATCAGCTCATGTCAAGAATATTGTTGCTATTTTTGTAATCAATTAGAATCAACACAAATAGAATGATTAAAGCTGTAATTTTTGACATGGATGGGTTATTAATTGACTCAGAACCTTTTTGGCGCTTAAGTCAGAAGAACTTATTCTCTAAACGAGGTATTAATCTTAAAGAAGATGATTTCGAAAGTTTCATGGGGAAACGAATTGACGAAGTTGTTGCTATTATATTTTCAAGGTTTCCTAATCAAGATAAAACACAAAGAGAAACTGCCGACGAAATTGTAGAGGGAGTTATCAATCTCGTATTAGAAAGAGGGATTGCACTGCCCGGTGTTGTAAAAACCTTAAAGGAACTACAAGAGAATAATTATAAAATTGGCTTAGCTTCTTCATCAAACCTAAGAATTATAAAAGCTGTATTAAAAAAACTAGATATTGAATCGTACTTTGAAGTTGTTCATTCAGCTCAGTTCGAGGAATATGGCAAACCTCATCCGCAAATATTCATCTCTACGGCAAAAATGCTCGATGTTGCTCCATCAGAATGCCTAGTTCTTGAAGATTCTTTTCATGGTGTAATTGCTGCTCTTGCTGCCAACATGAAATGTGTCGCAATTCCTGATACAAAATCCAACAATTTGAAACGCTTTATTATTGCTGATCAGATTTTAGAAAGTATGGACGATTTTTCGATTGATAGTCTACAAATTCGAAATTAGCTTGACTTTGCTTATCATGCTATCCTTTGAGTATTTATTTATCCTATGATTTTTCGTGATGCTTATAATTCATAGGATAAAGGTCCTGCGCAAGGGATTACTCATTCACACATATTTATAATTGTATTCGTGAACCGCTTCGCTTATTTGGAGTGGATAGCCCACAGCGAGGGACGAGCGAGGACTTGAAATGGAAAGCCCGACCTGAGGCACGAAGATTGCGCCCTAAACCTTAAACTCCATATTGTAAATAGAAAAGCATTTATAAAACAAGAGCACTTGATTATTCAAGTGCTCTTGTTTATGATTATGATTCAGATAAAAATCTTTTTATTAAAGTTGCTTTAACAAGTTAGCCATCTCGATTGCAGATACGGCAGCTTCGAAACCTTTGTTTCCTGCTTTTGTTCCTGCACGCTCGATAGCTTGCTCGATACTGTCGGTTGTTAAAACACCAAAGATTACTGGCACTTCCTGATCAAGAGATACGGATGCGACACCTTTTGTTACTTCACCAGAAACATATTCGAAGTGTGGTGTAGATCCTTTGATTACAGCACCTAAACAGATTACGGCATCGTATTTTCCAGACTTAGCCAATTTCTTAGCAACCAATGGAATTTCGAATGCACCTGGAACCCAAGCAAGATCAACATCATCGGTTGAAGCTCCATGACGTTTAATAGCATCTAAGGCTCCTTCTAGAAGTTTACCTCCAATAAATTCGTTGAATCGTCCAGCAACAATACCAAACTTTAATCCTTCAGCAATTAACTTTCCTTCAATTGTATTCATTTTCTTGAGATTTGAGATTGTAGATATGAGATGTAAGCTCGATAATTATCGAAAGAGAAATTCAGGAAGATTATGAGTTAATCTCATTTCTCAAGTCTAATATCTATAAATCTATTTTAAAATATTATTTATTTACTTGATTCCATTTTGCATCCTGATGTAAGATATGTCCCATCTTTTCCATCTTAGTATGCAGGTAAAATTCGTTCTTTTCATGGCAAGTCATTTCAATTTCTTCACGACCTACAACTTCAAGATTATAACCTTTTAATCCTGATATTTTCAGAGGATTATTGGTCATTAATCTTAATTTTTTAACACCTAGGTCGGCTAAGATAGCTGCTCCAATACCGTAATCACGCAAATCAGCCTTAAATCCTAGAGCTATATTTGCCTCAACAGTATCCATACCTTCATCTTGCAATTTGTAGGCCTTAAGCTTGTTCATCAAACCAATACCTCGACCTTCCTGACGCATGTATAATAATATTCCCTGTCCTTCTTTTTCGATACGACGCATAGCTTCTTGTAACTGATCGCCACAATCGCAACGCATAGAACCAAAAGCATCACCAGTTAAACATTCTGAATGTACACGAACCAATACCTCATCAGTAGCGCTCAAATCACCTTTTACAAGTGCTATATGATGCTCACCCGTAATCTTATTAATATAGCCATGAGCTCTAAAATCACCATACTTAGTTGGCATTGCTGTTTCAGTAACCTTCTCAATCATCGACTCAGTCTGACGACGGTATTCAATTAAATCAGCAATGGTAATCATTTTCAGATTATGCTTTTTGATATACTCTTGAAGTTGAGGTACACGAGCCATAGTACCATCCTCGTTCATAATCTCGCAAATAACACCTGCAGGATACAAACCTGCCATACGAGCTAAATCGACAGCTGCTTCGGTGTGACCTGCACGTACCAAAACGCCATTTTTTCGTGCAACTAAAGGAAATATATGACCTGGACGCGTAAAATCTTCAGGTTTTGCTTTAGAATCAAAAACCATCTTTATAGTATGTGCTCTTTCATGAGCTGAAATACCTGTTTTACAATCGGCAGCATCGATACTCACAGTAAAAGCAGTTTGCTTTGCGTCCGTATTCTTCTGCACCATCATGTCAATATTCAACTCATCTAAGCGCTCTTGAATAATTGGCATACAAATTAAACCTCCAGCCTGACGGGCCATAAAATTAATTGCCTCTGGCGTTACCATTTCGGCTGCCATTAACAAATCACCTTCATTCTCACGATCTTCATCATCAACCACCACAATCATTTTTCCGGCTTTGATATCTTCAATCGCTTCTTCAATGGTATTAAATTTCATCTTGCTGTATTTAGATTTGAGAGATGAGATATTAGAAAAATCTTTTATCACACCTTATGCTTCACTATTCGTGTCGCGATCTCAGTTTTATTTATTGTTCTATTATTTTAATAAAAGTGAATATCTCACTTCTTAAATCTCATTTCTATTAGAAAAAGCCATTCTCCTTGAGGAAATCCATACTGATATTGCTTTCTTTCTTTTCATCTTCTTTATAAAACATGAACTTCTCAATATACTTAGCTGTCATGTCACACTCCAAATTCACCAAACTTCCAATTTTCTTAAAGACTAGTGTTGTATCGTCCTGAGTTAATGGAATGATTGAGACTTTAAATTGTTTATCGTCAACGTAAGCTACAGTCAAGCTGATTCCATCAATAGCAATTGAGCCTTTTTCAATTACATACTTAAGAATATTCTTTGGAGCTGAAACACTCACCCAAATGGCATTATCATCCTTAGTCTGAGAAACGATCTCTCCAATACCATCGATATGACCACTAACCATATGACCACCCATTCTATCACCTACACGAAGTGCTCTTTCAAGATTTACTCGAGCACCTTCTTTCTGCATATGGAAACTAGAACGATTCATGGTTTCAGGCATCACGTCTGCAGAAAAACCATTGGAATCGAAATCAACCACAGTTAAACAAATACCATTGGTTGCAATACTATCTCCTAGTTTTACATCGTCCATAATCTTATTTGCAGCAACAGTCAAACGAATTGAGTTACTACCCTTCTTCATGGCTTTTATATGTCCTATTTCTTCTACCAGTCCTGTAAACATCTTACTTTAGTTAATGAGTTAAGAAATGAAAGAGTGAACTCAGCATTCAAATCCCTCCTTTATCTTTTTACTCTTTTATTCTTTTACTTTTTTACTTTTTCACCTTTTCACTTTTCATCCTTTATAAACCACATCTGCAACAATCAAAATATCGTCGGCTATATTTTCGAAACGAACGTTCTGTAAATTAACAGCATCGCTCATCTTTTCAATTCCTTCACCTCCAACGGGTGTTTTTGCTTCGCTACCGCCAATTATCTTTGGAGCAATATAAGCATGAACCTCATCAATAATTTGAGATTCTAAAGCCGCATAATTAAGAGTTGCCCCACCTTCAAGAAGAATACCATCTATACCCTTTTCTCCTAAAACCTGCATAAGATGATTTAAATCGACTCGTCCATCCTTCTCTTCAATAATCAACACTTCATTGCCTAAAGCATTAATCTTATCTACCTTATTTTTATTCGCAGCAACTGTAACTGCAACAATAGTTTTAGCTTCAGCACTCGTATTTAATATTTTTGAGTCCAATGGAATTCTTGCTTTACTGTCAACAACAATTCGAATCGGATTTCTTCCTTTTTTATTGTTACTCAAACGAGTTGTTAGCATTGGATCATCAGCAATAACAGTATCGACACCAAGCATTATTGCCATCAACTCATTTCTTAACTCATGTACTCGAGCTCTTGAATATTCATTGGATACCCAACGAGAATCACCTGTTCTACTGGCAATTTTTCCATCCAATGTCATAGCAGTTTTCATGATTATATACGGCTGCTTGCTTTGAATGAACTTTAAAAACACACGATTCAGCTGAGTCAATTCTGCACTTAAAAAATCTGACTCAACCTCAATCCCATTTTCTTGAAGTAATTTAACGCCTCGACCAGCAACAAGTGGGTTTGGATCTAACATCCCAACAACTACCCTTGCAATTTTATTATCAACAATAGCCTGAGCACAAGGCGGTGTTTTTCCAAAATGAGAACATGGTTCAAGCGTTACATACATTGTTGCACCTTCAACCGATTCTTTGGCTGAACGAAAAGCATTCACTTCGGCATGCGGTCCACCATAAATTTCATGATAACCTTCACCAATGATCTTACCTTCTTTTACAATTACAGCACCTACTAAAGGATTGGGGCTAACGCCTCCGCATCCTTTTTTAGCCAAATTGTAAGCTAACTGCATGTATTTATAATCCTGATCTGTTCTCAAAATAAAATCTGCTTTAAGCAAAAAATGAAAAAGCCCCGAATAGCATAACTATTCAGGGCTTAATAATATTATAGACCAATGGGAATACCCCAATGGTAACATCAATCAAATTGAATGCTTGTTTTCTTCTTCCATCCAGACTCTACTGTCGGTACTGGAATCACACCAGTTCAATCTTTCGATTCGCGGACTATCACCGCCGGTCGGGAATTTCACCCTGCCCTGAAGAAACAATAAATATTTTGAAGTAGACTTAACGCCTTCCTTCGATGCAAATATATATCTAATTGATTAGATTTCACAATAGATTAATCAAATTGATTTTAATCTTTAGAACATCCATCGAAATTTTTATCACCCTTTCTTTTTGCACTTTTTAACTTAAGCTTAAGCTAACATCTCATTCAGAAATGCTATATTCGTAACTTAATAATTATTTTCAACTCTAAATTCTTTATTCAGTGACTGATCGCATTGTTATTATTCCAACCTACAACGAGAAAGAAAATATTGAAGCTATAATCAGAAAGGTATTCTCTCTTAGTATTGATTTTGACATCTTAGTTGTAGAAGATAATTCTCCTGATGGAACGGCTGATATCATTAAGAACTTACAGAAAGAGTTTGCTCAACTTCATATTCTTGAACGCAAAGGCAAACTGGGATTAGGGACAGCATATATTGATGGTTTTAAATGGTGCTTGGCTCGTGATTACAACTATGTATTTGAGATGGATGCCGATTTTTCACACAATCCAGAAGACCTTATTCGCCTACACGATGCTTGTGCTAATAAGGGTGGTGATTTGGCAATTGGCTCGCGTTACGTTTCAGGTGTAAATGTTGTGAACTGGCCTATGGGACGTGTGCTTATGTCCTACTTCGCATCGAAATATGTGAGATTTGTTACAGGCATGAACGTTCATGATGCAACTGCTGGATTCATTTGCTACACACGAAAAGTACTAGAAACTATTGAGCTAGATCAAATTCGATTTATCGGATATGCTTTCCAAATTGAAATGAAATTCACAACATGGAAATTTGGTTTCAATATTATTGAAGTCCCAATCATTTTTACAGATAGAACAGAAGGAACATCTAAAATGAGTGGTGGTATTTTCAATGAAGCTGTTTGGGGTGTTATTAAAATGAAGCTCCGTAGCTATTTCCGAAAATACAAAAGAGCTTAAAACTCTAAACAAATTTTAGGTTTGAAAAACACAAACTTCTTCCAATTATCCATTCATTGAAGAAGTTATTTTTATACCCTAATTTTAATGTCTACAAAAGCTTTTAAAAGCAATAAATGATGTATTTCAAGTCGAAAATTCTTAATTTGCATATTATAATATGACACTATAAACAACCAAAATGACAGCTCAACTGATTAAAAATGCCCGTATCGTAAATGAGGGTAAACAATTTATAGGAAGTGTTTTAATTAAAGATGATCTAATCGAAGAAATCTTTACGGAATGTCCTGAAACAACTCAAGAAAATTGGGAAATTATTGATGCAACAGGGAAGTTACTTATTCCTGGTGTAATCGACGATCAAGTTCATTTTCGTGATCCGGGAATGCCTCACAAAGGCGATATATTTACGGAGTCGAGAGCAGCTGTGGCCGGAGGAACGACTTCATTTATGGACATGCCAAATGTAAAACCACAAACGCTTACTCAAGACTTGCTTACTGAGCGATATAAGCTAGGTGCTGAAAAATCTCTTGCAAACTATTCATTCTACATGGGTGCTTCAAACACTAATTTGGAAGAAGTGATTAAAACGAATCCGAAAAATGTTTGTGGTATTAAAATATTCATGGGATCATCTACAGGTAATATGCTTGTTGATGACATAAATACGCTTTCGCAGATATTCGAAAAAGCTCCTCTTCTTATTGCAACTCATTGCGAAGATTCACCAATGATTGATGCCAATTTGGAAACATATCGTGCCAAATATGGCGATGATATTCCGATGGATTACCATGGTGAAATTCGATCGGCAGAGGCTTGTTTTAAATCCTCATCAAAAGCAATAGAGTTAGCTAAGAAATACAACACACGTTTACACATCCTTCACCTTTCTAGTGGAGTGGAAATGGATTTATTCGATAATAAAGTTCCTTCGAAGGATAAACGTATTACTGCTGAGGTTTGTGTGCATCACCTTCGTTTTAACGACTCTGATTATGCAAGTAGAAAAGCAAGAATCCGTTGGAATCCGGCAATTAAAACTGCTGATGACCAAAATAAAATTTGGGAGGCCTTATTAGACGATCGCTTGGATGTAATTGCTACAGACCATGCGCCACATACTATTGAAGAAAAAGATGGTAACTACATGCAAGCTGCTGGTGGCGGACCATTGGTTCAGCACTCACTTGTGTCGATACTTGAATTTGCTCATAAAGGTAAGCTAAGTGTTGAGAAAGTTGTTGAGAAAATGTGCCATGCGCCTGCTGATGTATTTCAGGTTGAAAAAAGAGGTTATATCCGTAAAGGTTACTTTGCCGACTTGGTACTTCTATCTGAAGATGAATGGACTGTAAACAAAGAGAATATTCTTTATAAATGTGGATGGTCTCCATTCGAAGGCGATAGCTTCCACTATAAAGTTGATCATACTTTTGTAAATGGACAGCTCGTTTATAAGCAAGGTAAAATTGACGAAACCATTAGAGGGAAACGCTTAACGTTTACCCGTTAATCTTCTCTATTTAAAATATCGGCGATGACATTTCACTAAAGTTTGTCATCGCCAAATATCTCTAAATCTATTGAATTACCCCCAACTCCTTACATCATGAAAAAAGCGAACTCATTATTACTAATGGCTCTGTTTGCTTCACTCGTATTATCATCTTGTGAGTCATCTGGAAACCAGAATACAAATAGTATTTCACCAAATGAAGGTGAAACTATAGCTAAACCAATCACCTACGAAGTTCTCATTAAGAATCCAGACTATGAAGACGATTGGCAAGCAAAATGTCTTGAAAACACAAATGTAAGAGCGATGTCGAAAGATATCATAAAAGCTGTCACAAGTGGAAAACTTAAGGCTTACGACTATTACGATAATCATTTGCTATCTAAATCAGAAATAAAAGCGATTCTGAAAAAAAATGGAAATCAGAATAATATTGGTAACATTCAGTTTAAAGAGGAATGGTATTGGGATAAAAATAAATTGCAGCTACAGAAAAAAGTAAAATCGCTGATGTTTGGTTACGAAATTAGCGATGAAAACAATAAAGTTAGAGGATATAGAGCTAGTTTTGTGGTGAATTTAGATGAAAATTAAAAGATGTGTCGACTTGAGGGAATAATAATTACAATAGTTTGTGAGATTTGAGAGATGATTTGCAAACTGCATATAATCACCATAATTGATAAAATACCGCAAGTTTAGAACATATTCATTAGAAGAATTTAAGCTAAAATGAGCAAAGAACAATTAAGAGTTTTATTTATAGATTCGACACACCCACGATTACTTGAAATGTTGGAAGAAGCAGGTTTCGACTGCCAATACACACCCGAATTAAGCAAAGACGAAATGCTTGCCATATTCGATCAGTTCGATGGTTTTATTATCCGAAGTAAATTCAAATTAACCAAAGCTGAACTTGACAAAGCCACTCGCTTGAAATTTATAGGTCGTGTGGGAGCTGGTCTTGAAAATATTGATGTGCCTTATGCTGAAAGCAAAGGTATAACTTGCTTTAATGCGCCTGAGGGAAACCGCGATGCCGTAGGAGAACACGCTCTGGGTATGCTTCTATGTTTGTTCAACAATCTTTGCCGATGCAATATTGAAGTTGGTAAAGGTATGTGGCGTAGAGAAGAAAACCGTGGCCTTGAGATTAAGGAGAAAACGATAGGAATTATTGGCTATGGCAATATGGGTAAAGCTTTTGCGCAACGCCTTAAAGGTTTTGGATGTAAAGTAATTGCTTACGACAAATACAAGTTTGATTATAGCGATGAATTTTGTGAGGAAAAGCAGCTGCAGGATCTTTTCGATGAGTGCGATATTTTAAGTCTACATATTCCTCAGACCGAAGAAACCCTATTTATGGTGAACGATGATTTCCTGAATAAGTTCAAGAAACCGTTTTTCTTAATTAACACGGCTAGAGGGAAGATTGTAAAAATATCAGACTTAGTAAAACATCTTAAAACAGGTCAGGTTCGTGGTGCATGCCTTGATGTTTTGGAATATGAAAAAACCTCTTTCGAAGATTTACACGCCAATGAGCTTCCCGAAGACTTTCAGTATTTAATAGATTCAGAGAATGTGCTTTTAAGCCCGCACGTAGGAGGTTGGACGCAAGAATCGAACATTAAACTATCGGAGGTTACGGCACAGAAAATTATCGATAAATTTGCTTAATTGAGACATAAAAATAATTTCAAGAGGTTCTAACAAATCTAATATTTTGTTTAATTTTAACGAACTAAATTTAGACAAAAAAAAGAATTATGAAAATAAACATTCTGACGCTAATATTGTTAATAACTTCAACATTTGCTTTTGCACAATATGACGATCCCCTATATGGAAACACGAAATCTGAATCGATTGATACAATAATAGATTATACAAAAATAAAATTTCGCCTTTCTAAAATATATCCACGTTTCTTCTCTATTGGAAAAATTACAGGTAATCCTGATATCAATAAAAAAATAAAATTTGATGGATATAATAAATATTTCAACAATGAAGTCTACAAAACTATTGGCTTAGCTATAAAGAAGAATATTCCACCTATAGATAGTCCTAATTTTATCGATATTGATATTAGAGATTTTCGATTCGTTCGCCATCAACTTTTCACAGATAATTACATGGTCGAATTATCAATGGATTTCTTCTTACGTAACGATACTGTTTATAAAAAAGTTTACTCAACAAGCCAAGCATTATTTCTCATCAGCAAACCTAAGATTGAGAGAATTTTAGCTAAATTAATCAAACGGACTTTTCAATATTTTTTAGAAGATCAGCCATCAAAAAATGATATTCCTTACATTGATAAAAAACCTAAAACTATTCCATCAGACACATTTGAAAAAGGAATCTATACCTCGTATGATGATATAAAAAACAAGAAACCATCTATTGAGCTTAAAGGGGAGATCTCTTATATCGACACAAAAGGTTTTCAAAGGTATATCTTGAAAAACCAAGACTTTAACTCGTATGGGTTTAATGATGACATACTTGGGGTATCAGATGGGCAGAACTTATATTTAAATGCAAATAGATTTTACCCCAATAGTTATTTTATAAAACTTAAAAAAATTACTTCTGAAATATATTATTCTTACGATGGCATTTGTGATACAAAAACTAGATCTGCCTCTCAAGCAGCGATTGTAGGAGGCTTATTAGGTACTTTAACAATGAACGGGATTGGTGGTACTGAAACAATGAATCAAACAGGTATATCAGGATCTAGAAAATGTCATTTAGTTATAGATATCAAAACGGGTTCAATGATAGCTTTAACACGAAAAAGATTGAAGAGTCTTCTTAAAGGACAAGATAATGAGCTGAAACGATTCAAAAGGATAAGAGCCTTAAAGGATCCTAAAATGATGATGTCTTATATTGAAATGCTTATTAAAAAAGAGCTAATAGAACCTAAATTCTGACAATAGCATCTTTAAAAGATACTCTCAATTGATATAAAGGTAAAGCAACTTGTATAAATAAGTACGAATTCAATTCTTTTAATTATTGTCAGGGCAAACGCACACTTTTTAAATTCGCCCGAGGCAGACTAAAGTATCAATTATTGGGGCAATCCCTGCGGGTCGGGCTATCCGCACTCGCTTTTTG
>JADGEF010000006.1:0-64502 GCA_016744515.1 Marinifilaceae bacterium
TTACGAATCTTACTCTTTGTTAGAATCTCAGTATTCAACCAAAGTATATCAAAAGTCCCTTCGCAGGATGGTGAATTGGGATAAACGATAAAATCTTAAGCAGATTCCAATTGATCGTCTCCCATATTTTAAGAACAGGATATAAAAGGAAGGTATTGATTGCAGTTGTATAAGGCTGGTAATAATTTGTTGCAAAACCATCCAACTTCAGCTTTTTCATTTCTGCTGATAAATAAACAGCAGCAATACTGTCCCCCTTGGTTAATATACCCTCGTTCAAAATAGGTGTCAGAACTAAGTTCTTTTATCACCTTCATGGTGTACTTTATATCCTAAGCCCCTGCATTTGTCAGCGACAGAGTCAAGGCTAAAATCAAGACAAATTTTAGTTTATTCATGCTTTCATTTTTTAGTTAGTTGATCATCATCTGCTAAAATAAGTTTTCATTTTGAAAAACTATTGTGATCAATAAGTACTTTACCAGTTAACTAAGCTATTCGAAAATTTATTAAAAAATAAACCCTTCTTATATCATCAAAAACGAGTAAAATAGGCCATCTATAATTTCGAAAGAGTTCGTATTTATCTATTTTCAAAAAAAAGTTCCAAAATAGTATCTAGGGAATCAAACACTTACATAACACTGATGCTTTTTATCGAAAAAACATTTCTAGAAGGCTTGTATATTCGGGTAAAGCATCTATATTTGCATCGCAATAGAGAGAAAACGTTCTCTTATAAACATTGCAATTGGGGAAGATACCAAAGTGGCCAACTGGGGCGGACTGTAACTCCGCTGACTTCGTCTTCGTAGGTTCGAATCCTGCTCTTCCCACAACATTCTGAAGCAAGTAAATTCATTTGATAACGATCGAATGAACTGCTAAAGATCTGCGGGAATAGCTCAGTTGATAGAGCATCAGCCTTCCAAGCTGAGGGTCGCGAGTTTGAGTCTCGTTTCCCGCTCAATTTTATTGTAATTATATTGGGGAGATACCAAAGTGGCCAACTGGGGCGGACTGTAACTCCGCTGACTTCGTCTTCGTAGGTTCGAATCCTGCTCTCCCCACTATTATATTTTCCTGCGGGAATAGCTCAGTTGATAGAGCATCAGCCTTCCAAGCTGAGGGTCGCGAGTTTGAGTCTCGTTTCCCGCTCAATTTAAGGAGAGATGGCAGAGTGGTCGAATGCGGTAGTCTTGAAAACTATTGTGCGGCAACGTACCGGGGGTTCGAATCCCTCTCTCTCCGCCATGCAGAAATGCAACAGAAAGAAAAGCCTTGTAAACTTAACGTTTACAAGGCTTTCTTCATTTAGTACCAACACAATCAAACACCTAAACCTACAATATAATGGTGTTGAGTAAGGTGTAGATTAGAAAGCTTGAAAACGCTACACCGCACTTTGGTGCTAATGCACTACAATACACCAAAAAAGGATGATTTCTTGTATAACACTATTTCAGGATGAAACAGTAATCATTAAAAAAGCACCTAGGTAGTGAACCTTGGTGCTTTTTTCATGTGTTTTAACAAACTCTTATTCTACGACTATACCGTTTGAATTAGAGACATGCACTTTCCCTCCTTTTAAGTCATTATTCTTGACAGTAACAATATTGTTTTGTTGCCCTGAATCATTATTAATTGATGTAAAAGCCATTGGTTTATAAGCTACCTCAATTTCATTATCTCGAATTAGCACGTCATTAACATTTCCTGAGAATGCATAAATTCCATAACAGTTACCACTTCTCTTAGTTGCTATTTTATTATCATAAATCTCAGCATATTTAAGATCTCTCATAAATATCGATGTTATGCACTCCTCAATCTCATTTCCGAAAACTTTCACATCAGAATTATGTATCCTCATACCAGTTTTAAAACCTTTAATAGTATTACCTGAAATCTCATTCCCAAATATGGTTTTATTTTCCTTTGAACGTCCTCCAGCAATCCCATGAGAACTACTTGTACTATCAACAGAGGTTATTTTATTTCCTTTAATCTTGATTCTCGTACCATAACCAAAGCCAATAGAATTTTCAACAGTATTATTCTCAATTGTGACATCTTCACCAATAGCAACATAAAATGAGCCTAAAACACTTCCTTTCTCAATATTATCTCTAATAATAATATCGTAAGCTTTTTGATAATAATCCACAGATCCATCAGCATTTGTCTTCCTTAAAGCCTCGACATCAAGAGCCATTTTAGGAGCAGTTCCTTTTGAATAAGGTGTATCAATACCTGCATTCAAGAATGTGTTATTTTCAATAAGCATATTGTATCCATCTGTAATAGACAAATTATTACGTCTGTTACTATCAAAAACACAACCCGAGACAGTAATATTATTAGTTGCTATATAATTTGGACTATATGTAAAACCAATACTATGTATATCTATCCCATCACCAGCAGCATCTGAAATGTGAACATTAGTAATTTTGACATTAACACCAGCTTCAATCGAGATCAAGTGCCCCCATTCATGGGTTGTACTTGTTCTACCATTAATGGTTATAGGCGTGTAGTCATGTAGATCTCTATCACCATACAAATTTCCACCCTTAATAGTTACATTTGAAACGTCTCTAATGTTTAAAAGCTGGTATTTGGAGTAACGATTGGGCTGAACTCTTAGATGCGTATTATCCGTCATCTCTAAAGTAAAATCAGAAGGGATGTGTATTGAGGTCTCAGAAGGTGCAACAAGATTCCTCTCACTTGTAACTAAAAAATAGGTGTCTAATTCATCGATTTGAAAGATCTCTGCTCCATATGATTTTACATCTGAAAAAAGCTTTTCAAGTGTATTCTTATTGATTAAAGCGATTGCATCTGAAACTTCACCTTCGGTTATTTCCCATTTTGACTTTTCAAATTTGAAAGTTGTACTAGTTAAAGAGGGTGTTCCCTGAATTTTCAGTTTATGATTTAATAGATTCCCGTCAATTTCCCCTTCCTTAAAAACAAGGGTTCCATTGATAATCTCACCTTCATTGTAATTGATAACCACATCAGAAGGAATTTGTATAGACGCTCCGCCTAAGTCATGTGAATAAGCAATATACAAAGTATCATTCGCTACTAGAGTATTGAAATCGAAATCACTTTTAGTGTTTTTATCATCAGGAACAGGAGTTGGGATAACTTCCTCTGGTGGTGTTATAACTTCTTCTTCAAGACTTGCAGTCTCATCACACGAGACGAATAAAAGGGATGAAATAAAATAAAGATAAAATAGACTTTTCATGATAATCTTAATAAAATTTAAAACAATAGATTCAAGACTGATGTTCAGTCTCTATTGCAAAATGAAATTTTCATTAAAAATCGATGTCAAATCTACGAACTAGGATAAGTTAACTCATCCACACTAAAAACGTTATTAAAGCAAATAAATCTTCAACTTCACAAACGCTTCTCTTCTTTCTTCAAAAAAACTCAAAAAATAACTTAACCTTACAATTTATATTGCTACTTTACTCAAGAACAATACTCATTCATCAAAACAGCTTTGTGCTTATTAATGGCCATTTTATTTACACTAAACAACAATATGATTTGATGAATCTAAATCATGGTTTTCTTTAAAGTTTTTAATTAATAGACACTGATTCTTATTTTCATATGCAATAACGATCATCGTCTATTTCAATTTCTGTTCCAGTTTAGTTTATTACAACTAAAAACAAACCATGCGCTCTCAAACACCTGACTACGAACATGTTTGAATTTTAGAGTATTGCTCCAATTAAAAATCGCCTTTAAAGATAAAAGTTCATTTTGGGGAATTAAGTCACAAAATTTGGGGACATATTCTACACTTCAAATACAAGTATCTTTAAATAAATTCCAGATAACACACTAATAATCAAATATAAAAATGCCCCTTTGGAAAGATTTCCAAAGAGGCATTCTAAATATTCATATCTTGATTAGGATAAAATATTTTTTAATCAAAAAAAATATTTAATCATCTTCTGGAGCATCATGTAATGTGTCAATAAAGCTCCAATCATCGGAGCTAGCACCTCTACCATTCGTAATAGCCCAAACAATTTTTTGAATACGCTTACATTTTACATTGTAGTCACTCATCTGATCATTGTTATAATGGCTCACATCAATTTTCTTATACTGTAATGCATTACAAAGCTTCATCATTCTTGCAGATTTGGTTACACCTCTTAAGTTATAAGTAATTCCTGCCTGACTTCCGCTTCGTCCTTTGTTTATACAATAAACAAACAGTTTAATTCTCTTTTGAATCTTTTTAGCAATTTTAAAACGAACTTTCCTTAGACAAATGGCATGCTGGTAATTTTTCTCTTTACACTCAAATACACACCCTCTGTTAAAAGTAAAGTATGTCGCAGAATCATTATCGTTACGTAATAAGATATCTAAAATCACCCATTGTCCACCCGAACCTCTAGAAAAATAGCCTGTTTTGGCATTTTTCAATGTCGGACTTTCCAATAGAGAGATACTTCCTTCAACAGCTTCTATACCATCTCCAAAACCACTTATTTCACCTACTATTGATACGCCATCAGGCATAACAAATGGTGCTTCCACTTCTAACTCACCTCCAGCTTCACCCATTCCAGGAATGTTGCTAGGATCATCTTTACTCTTCGAATCACTTTTTTCACATGAAATAAATGATACTGAAACTATTAACACAAGAGCTAACAGAAAACTAAACTTTTTCATGATTAAAACATTTAAATGGTTGAATAACTTTAAAAGTTAAAAACTCTTTAGGAACTGACTTGTTTATACATACACTATCAGTACCTGATAAAAACACACCTGAGAATATTAAGAGTAAATACCCATTAAGGTTTTATTTTGGGGAGCCAATCCTAATATTTACAACTCGGTATTATGAGAAGAGATTGAATATTTCTAGTATTAGAATTTGGAATTAACATGATTCACAAAAGAGAAGTTCTAAACAATAAGAAATATAAATATCGAGGAAGTAGGTTTGTCTTTTTAAGTACAAACCACAGAGTGAACAGACATCTTAAAAAATGAATTCTTAAAATACATCATTATATTAGTAGTACAAATACATACAACTTAGGAACTGTTAAGAAATAACATGACTACAACACAATCACATCAGCCTGAAAATCAAGAGTTGTAAAATACAAAACAATCATGTTATACCGTAATGCTTCCTTAGTATACTTGCATAGGAGAAATTGGAGAAATATCTATGGTTCAGTTTTTATTGTTAAAGAACCAATCTCAGGTTTAGTATTAAAATCGGATTTCACCCTATTAATAATCTTTATTGAATCACAGAGGGCTTGTGTAAACTCTTTACCCGAAAATTTATCCACATGATTCCCATCATAGAAATTATAAACACAAGTGTCCTTTCTAAAATTAAAATATTGAACATCTTGCTTTTCAGCAATATGGCTAATATCTTTATCAAAATCATTCCAATAATTTTCTTCAATTTCTAGTATCTCTCTACAAACAGGCATCCTAACGATACAAACAGTCCCTAGCGGGTTTAAAAAATTGATTAATGAATCTAAACTCTTCAACCTGTAAGTGGATTTTATCCATTGCTTAGAATAACCACTATACAACTTTATTTGATTAGATGTCCAGTTCTCTAATATCATTTTATTCTTAGGTAAATTGGATTCTTCAAGCCAACCATCCTTATGCAATTTGGAAGTTTTTCTAAAAATCGATCTAAAATGGAAGTAACCTAAATTTCTAAAAAAGTATTCAAAATTCGGGCTGTGATCCACAAACTTCATATTGTGAGGTGGCTTATTTTTCTCAAAGAAGATACCTTTTTCTTCATCATCACCTTCTCTTGTAGAGAGTATCCATGGATGAACAATTAAAATATATAAACCGTCATTTCCTGAATTATCCAATTTCCTTTTAATACTTTCGCTATACAATGGTCCATAAGAAATCTGAGCAATAGTAAAGCTGTAATTGAGAATTGGAGAGGCAAATTTTTTATTAAAATAATTATCAATTACAGCAGGCTGTATTCCCTGTAAACTTCTAGAATCACCTAATATAAAGGACTTAGCTTTAGGAGTCGTAAATTTCTCATAAAAATAATCGACATACCCCCCATAACAAACTAAGATAAAAGTTATTATAGATAAAATTAGGCAAGCAAAAATGATTCCTTTTATAATAAATTGCTTCATTGTTAAAATTGAAAGTAAATAAACGGCTGAGAAGATGCTCCAAAGAATAAGATTAGACCAAAAACAAATAAATATATAAGCCAACGTATAATTAGGAAATTTATATTGCTGATATCTAATCCGTGTTGTTTCTCTCTTTGAACCCACTCAACAATTAACAATAAGAAAATTAAACCTAATGGTTTTAATTCTACAGATGGAATATCAAACATTGATTTTGAGAACATCTTATATAAATAGATACTGGCAGATTCAATACTGGCAGATCGAAAAAATACCCATGCAATTAATGTCAGAAAAAAAGTAATACTAATTTGAAAAACCTCTCTTATACTAGGTATTATCTTTCCTTCAGCAACAATATTGGTATTAACTCTATTCTTATTTAATAATAGCAGAGGAATAAAATATAATGCATTTAAAAAGCCCCAAGCTATAAAAGTCCAGTTGGCTCCATGCCAAAATCCACTGACAATGAATATGATTAAGGTATTTCGTATTTTCATAGAAATACCCCCTTTGCTCCCCCCTAGTGGGAAATACAGGTAATCTCTAAACCAGCTGGAAAGTGAAATATGCCATCTCCTCCAAAACTCAGCAATATCTCTTGAGAAATATGGAAAGGCAAAATTTTGTTTTAAATTAAACCCAAATACTCGAGAAGTACCTATAGCAATATCAGAATACCCTGAGAAATCACCATAAATCTGAAAAGCAAAATAAACTGCTCCTAAGAACAAATCACTTCCTGATTTAACCTCATAATTATTAAAAATATCATTGGCATAAATTGCAGCATTATCTGCTATTACAATTTTCTTAAAAAGTCCCCATAAAACCTGTCTCATACCATCAACAGATTCGTGATAGCAAAACTTTCTTTTCTTATAAAACTGAGGTAATAAATTTGAGGCTCTTTCAATAGGGCCCGCAACCAATTGAGGAAAAAAACTTACAAAGGCAAAAAATGCGATTACATCTTTTGTAGGCTCAACCTTTCTTTTATAAACATCAATGGAATAACTAAGAGTTTGAAAAGTGTAAAAACTAATGCCCACAGGTAGAATAATATTCAACCTGGAAACATCTAAATGACTTCCAAATAAGGTAAATGCATCTGAGAAACTTTCTGCAAAAAAATTAAAATACTTAAAAAAACCTAAGAATCCGAGATTAACAGTAATACTCATTAATAAAAGAAGCTTCCTCCATAAATGATTATCAGTTTTAGAAAGTCTTTGCCCTACGAAAAAATCAATTATTGAACTAAATACAATCAGAGACAAAAAACGCCAATCCCACCAACCATAAAAAATATAGCTGGAAATTAGTAATAGAAAATTTTGATTCTTAAGATTACCATTGATAACAAACCAATAAATTATAAAAACTAAAGGAAAAAAAATTACAAACTCTATAGAATTAAATAACATATTGTTTAATTATAAGAAATAAGTCATACAATTTAGTCAAATTGTTTAAAGTTCCTTTTATAATGAAACTATCTGAAGAAATAAATCCGTTTTATTTTGGACAACTAAAACCCCTTATTTTAATAAAAGTTCAAACTAACTTTTTTATTCTTCTTCAATATCTGGCAATGAATTAATCAAGGTCCAATCATCATCACTCAATCCTGAACCATTGGTAATTGCCCACACAATATCTTGAATTTTCTTACTGATCTCAATAAACTCATTCTTATTATCTGGAAGATAATCTCTAATATCAATCTTTTTATCTTCTAGTGCTTCAACCAGCCTCATCATTCTATCTGAACTAGAAACACCTTTAATTATATAAGAAATATCAGGACTACTACCACTTCTTCCTCTATTTATACAATAGACTAATAGCTTGATATTTTTAGAACTTTCAGCTTCAACACTAACATCTATTCTATTTATACAAATAGCATGCTGATAGCCAACTTTCCGGCATTCGATCACACTTCCTCCTAGTAAATAGAAATCTGCTGGTTCATCAGTTGTATTTTCTATTTCGAGATCTAAGATCACCCATCCTCCTCCTGAGCCAACAGCATTATCTGTAGGCAAAGGATTTACTTCTACTCCAGTGATATCGCCAATTATAGAAGGTTGTATCGGATAAGATGATGGTCCTTCTACTTCCAACTCTCCTCCAGCCTCTCCCATTCCAGGAATATTACTAGGATCATCTTTATCGCTTTTATCCTTACTGCACGATAGAAATGTGACAGCAACTATAAAAGAAAACGTAACTAGAAACATTATTTTTCTCATGATAGTAAAGATTAACTGTTAAACACACGCCACTTAAGTATTCTAGCAATTAGAAACTTATTTCTAACTATGAGAGAATTGAATTTCTTATAAATGAAGAATTTCATTTTATTTAAAACCCAGTATCTATTTCCTATAAACTCAACATGATTGCCATTAAACCCCTTTTTAAAACGAGTAACACCTTCACTGCCATTTACAGATATGTCATAAAATTTATAGGCTTTTTCAATACTTAATTTAATCATTTCGTTATGCATAAAGTGCCCTAACTTGAGGTCTTTCTCCTCTCTTATAATACCACCATACACATAGCTTAGCCTTTGCCCAATATCAAATACAATCAAAGAACCTTTAAGAACTCCATCAGAATAGGCACAAGGAGCAATACATAAACCTGATTTGATCATATTCATGATCATCTCTTTAGAATCATCCCACGATCTGACATCATAGCCTTGTAGTTTAGCATTTCTTTCGATTACATTATAAGCGTCTTTTACATCAGACTCAGTAGTTGCATACCTTAGCTCAAGCTTATTTTTATATGCTGCCCTTATATTTCTTCGGGTATTGGAATTGCATTTGCTTAAAACATAATCATAAGGTGAAAGATCTTCTTCATACTTGATATAAACAGGTCTTAGTCCGTTGATACCATATACATGTATAAATTCATTTCCTTCGTTTCCTGAAAAAAGTAAACTTTCTTTTGAGATATTACTTAGACAATACTCGCCTAAAAAGCTATTATCTTCCTTAAGAACAGGAACATTTATATGACAATAAAAAACTTTCTTCGCTTTTGCTCTTTCTACAAATAATTCCAAAATTGGCTCAAATAAACCTTCATATCCATTCGATAATATTGGCCCACTTGGAGCAACTAGAACTTTGAAAATTGAAACACCAACTATAACAACACCTAACCCTCCAATAATCTCTGAATCATTATTTCTAATCAATAATAATTCGAAATCTAAACTGTATATTTTAAATGAAGAAAGCCAATGACTCACCTGCTGACAATGACCTCTTGGATCATTTTGGAGAAATTGATCCCACTCTTTAAGATCATTCACAGAACTTGTCCAAGTAACTTGATAGTCATTTAGCAGCATCTACATTTTCTTCTAAAAGTGAATATTTAACAGCAATAATTTCAGATAATTTCTCACCTATTACATTGTGCCCTTTCGTACCCCAATGATGTCCCTCAGGAGAACTGTAATCAATACCCTCTTCAAACCAGTCTTCTGTTTCATAATACGTTAAAAGATTCAAAGAGTCAAGTTCTGTGACCTTTCTTTCAATATCTGGGTAAAGATCAATTTCATTGTGAGGTGCAATAAGAAACAATGGAATCCCTTTACTTTTAAGATCCTTTGCAAAAAGCTCTAAAAGATTAGAATGAAACTGTTCTCTCTTATTAATTTTGCTTGTTTTACTCGCATCTGTATTTTCACCAATAACATTTCCAATCATTTTTTCGTTCAGAAATGATCCACTTATTAACTTGCGAATTAAACTATAAAGACAACTATACTGAAGAAAAGAATTGGAAAGTGATCTTTTCAGTTTATTAGCTGAATTACTCGAATTCTTAAAAACAAACTTTCCATCTTCAATCTCAGTAACTTTAAAGTAGAGATTTCCCCATGGGTCATTTTCACAAAATTGAAGAATTACTATTTCTGGGTCATACAATTGACCAAACTCATAAAATCGCTTTATTTGCTGTGTTAATGCCCAACCAGTAACACTCAAGTTAATTATATTATAATCCTCTTTCAGTTTTTGAGCTAGTACGCTAGCAAACTCCTCATTATCGTTAACGCCTTGACCAAATGCATATGAATCACCTAAAACAACAATATTCTTTTTATCATAGCGATTCGATAGGCTTAAAGCTTCTCCTCTAGAATGGTTCTCATTCGTTGTATATGTGAACCTCCATTCTCCTGGTAACTGATTGATTACAGTGATATTCTTTGGCCAAATAATACCATATTTTTCAGAATAATTTACCCTTGGTCCCATAATGACTTGAGGATAGAAATTTCGAATTAATAATTCCCCTAAAACAGATATAATCAATAATACAAATACGCCTGTTAATAAAGTAAACAAAAATTTCTTTTTGAAAGTCAGTCGATTTTCACTCATATTATTCCTTTTTAGGTTTTCTGGTTATTAGATAAACTTGAATCAATTAATTTTTGCTTTCTTAAACTAAGTATACTCTTCTTATTCAACTTCGGGTTAATCTCTTTTTTTGAGGATAAATCATTAGCAAATTTTCTTCTACCTACTATATAAGAATTAATAGGAATTGTTACTTTTTCTTTAGGTTTTGTTGCATTATTATCAAACATCAATAACTCTTGCTCAGTATTTTCACCTTGGCCATCAAGTAGTTCGTAAACTGAATTCTTAGAAATAAATTCAGGTACTAGATCTTTCATTCTAGCAACAAGCATATCATTATCTTCGATATTCAGGTAATATAGAATTTGTGAAATAGCGGTGTTTACATCTTCATAACTGTGTGGGCGAACTTGGCCAATCATTATTTTGTCGTTATGAGTTGGCAAAGTATTTTCGCTCCTAGCTAATAACTCTTCATAAAGCTTTTCTCCAGGTCTTAGTCCTGTAAAAGTGATATGAATATCAGTGTTCAACTTTAAACCTGCTAGCTGAATCATTTTCTTTGCTAAATCAAGAATCTTAACCGGCTTTCCCATATCAAAAACAAATATTTCACCACCTCGTCCCATGCAGCCAGCCTCTAAAACTAATTGGCAAGCTTCTGGAATTGTCATAAAATAACGAGTGATATCAGGGTGTGTCACCTTTACAGGACCACCTTGTTCAATTTGCTTTTTGAATAATGGAACTACAGAACCATTGGAACCAAGAACGTTTCCAAATCGGGTTGTTATAAATGCCGTATTAATGTCTCCTCGCTGTGCTAATGCTTGAATATAAATTTCACACATACGCTTCGAAGCTCCCATTACATTTGTTGGGTTAACTGCCTTATCAGTCGAGATCATAACGAATTTTTCCACTTCAAACTCAACAGATAAATCAGCTAAATTACGCGTTCCTCTTACGTTTACGTTTATCGCTTCATAGGGATTATTCTCCATCAAAGGAACATGCTTATATGCAGCAGCATTAAACACCATTTCTGGTTTATATTGTTCGAATACTTTACGCATTCGATCCTGATTAGAGATATCTCCAACTATTAATTCGAATGATGCCTTATCATACTTCGAAACGATTTCTTGTTGCAAATCGTACAAGGCTGATTCTGCCTGATCCAAAAGCACCAATTTGCCAATTGGGAATCGTAATAATTGACGAACAATTTCGGATCCTATTGATCCTGCTGCTCCTGAAACTAGAATTGTTTTCCCAACCAAGCTCTGACGAATCCTCTGTAGATTCAATTGAATTTCATCACGTCCTAAAAGGTCCTCAATTTTAACATCTCTAACACTTTTGGCAGGCATTTTACCATCTATCCAATCATCAAAAGCTGGAAGAACTTTTACTTCCCAATTATTTTCTAAGCAGAT
The DNA here is from genome assembly GCA_016744515.1 of Marinifilaceae bacterium. GTDB lineage: Bacteria > Bacteroidota > Bacteroidia > Bacteroidales > Marinifilaceae > Ancylomarina. Next base: position 12,067 of record JADGEF010000006.1, read on the forward strand.
CTCAGTGATCTCGCGAATCTTCTCTTTACGCATTTTGGAGATAGCTAGGACTAGCATACTAACCCCTTTTTTCATTCCCGATGACAACGCTTTGGGAAATCCACTTACTTGAATATCTCTTAAATGTGTCGACCATTTACTCTTATCATCATCAACAAAACCGACTACTTGATAATTCTCTTTTCGCTCCTTATTCAATATCTCCAAAGCTAAAAGTCCTAAATCGCCTGCTCCATATATGAGTGTTTTCTTAGATTTCTCAAATTTAGATAGATAAGCATATACCTCTCTTACAACTAATCTAAAACCTGTTAAGAAAAATAGTGTAAATATAAATTGAAGAACTAAGACTAAGTAAGGAATATGTATCACTCCAAAATTAAAGCTTTGATTCAGAAAATCTAAAGCAAAAAGAGTTACAACTGAACTAAAAGTGGTGTAAATTAAGCGTATCAACCCCCTAAGTTCAGTATGACGGATCACTCCTTTATACGAACTAAAAAACAAGAACGATAGAGCATATACACCAACACATATTCCTCCAGCTATTAAAAAATCAAATACACTAATTGAAGGCAACTTGAAGTTCAAACGAACAACATAGGCAACAACAAATGCAAAGGATGCTAATAACCAGTCTATTAAAAAAATCCACCAGGGAGATAGAGTACGCCTATTGAATAGAGTAAATAATTTCTTTTTCATAACGGGAAGCTTATCTAGGTCGAAAAATCTTTGTTATAATTGACAATCAAAAAGTAGGTTATTAAAATACAATAACGGATATTGAAATATTCATTAAAATAAGATAGAGTAGAATATCAGACTCAAATTAGAGTCTGCTTGGTATCATTTAGAACTTCAATATCTGTTTCAAAGTTCTCTTAATACGTTGCAGATCGTTTTCAGTCATATTACTTCCGGATGGAAGACACAAGCCCTTTTCAAATAGTAGTTTTGAAACTCCAGTACTATAAAAAGGGTATTTAGAGAATACAGGTTGCAAATGCATGGGTTTCCACAAAGGACGAGATTCAATATTCTCTTTCTCTAGAGCCAACCTAATATCATTATTTGTAACTCCACCTGTTTCTTTGGCATTTACAATAATTGAAGTCAACCAGAAATTAGAATAGTAATCCTTTGTAGGTTCGTTGTGAAAAATAATTCCTTTTTGGTTAGATAGCAATGCTTTATACCAAGCATTTACTTTTCTGCGTTGTTCAATTCTTTCATCCAGCACCTCCATTTGTCCTCGCCCAATACCTGCTACGATATTACTCATACGGTAATTGTATCCAATTTCACTATGCTGATAGTGTGGTGCATCATCTCGAGACTGTGATGCTAAAAAGCGAGACTTTTCAATTAAATTTTCATCATCAGAAATTAGAGCTCCTCCTCCTGAAGTTGTTATTATCTTATTTCCATTAAAAGATAAAATACCTAATTTCCCCCATGCTCCCATCTTTTTCCCATCAAGTGTGGAACCTAATGCTTCTGCAGCATCTTCAACAATAGGAATAGAGTAAAAATCAGCAATCTTTTTTATTTCCTTCATTTTAGCAGGCATTCCGTACAAATGAACAGGAATAATAGCTTTAGGCTTCTTACCCTTTGAAATTCTATCATCTATTGCTCGCCTAAGTGCTAATGGACACATGTTCCAGGTTTCCTCTTCAGAATCTACCAAAATTGGCATTGCTCCCAAGTAGAGTATTGGATTTACTGTTGCAGAAAAAGTAAAGCTTTGAACAATCACCTCATCCCCAGCTTGAACACCTAATAAAATTAAGGCTAAATGTATAGAGGCTGTACCGGCACTTAATGCCGATGCCTGATTAACACCCAAATAAGTTGCTATTGATTTTTCAAATTCATTTACATTTTTCCCAAGTGGTGCGACCCAGTTTGTATCGTATGCCTCTTGCACATAGGTCATCTCATTACCTCCCATATGAGGAGAAGAAAGCCATATTTTATCTTGCATATTCAACAATTTTTAAAAAAAATTTAAAGTTTTACAAAATAATCCCATTTAACTTGGATATCATTCTTCATTAAAAATTGAACTATTCATTCTATATAGTGGGAAAAATTCAGATTCACGATCCAAGATATCTGACTTGTCTATAAACTCTTGCACCTTAGATTCTACAAGTTGGTTATAGAGTTTCAAATTATAAATCTTTTTGCCTACATAAAAAGGGATAATCCCCTGAGGAGCAAATGCTTTCTTATAAGAAAAAAGACTATCTGAAGGCTTATAACCTCCCCCCAAAACATAATCGGTTTTCTCCTCATCAACTCCCCAACAGATAATTTGGTGTTTTATAAAATCATTAGGCCTATAAATAAAAGCATTACTATCTGTAGCAGAAAGAAATGAATAGATCTTATTATCAGAGATTAACACTAGATCAGCTGAAATTACAGCATTATCTTTCAAGGCAAAGAAATACACAAAATATCCCTTCAACTTATCATGTATACGATCAAAGAACTCACGGTTAAAATAGTATTGTTTTTGAGCTTGTCTTCGATCCATTGTAGCGTAATAGATATCCAGAAACTCATCCATATTTTCTCCACTAAAATCTAATTTTAAACTAACACCACTCTTAATAGCTTTTCGTACGTTATTTCTAACTTTTGACTTAAATTCTTTCCATATGAGATCTTTACCTTTTCTTAAATCACAAACGATATTATCATTATTGTGTGAAATCTCTCCATTATACTTGTCACGCCCATGACTAAAGAGATCAAAACGAATAAATTCACTAATTACATTTTTTGAAACTGCCCACTCACTAAATTTCAAATAAAACTCTTCAATTAAATTTTCAAAATCACCATTCCCTATTAGATACAAACCGCCATAACCATATGGAGAGATAATATCACTACATGAGACCCCGTTCAAGCTTACGTTAAGATCGTCTGAAAGACTTCTTAAACAAAACGGATAAATTACCATTAGGTCATCCCTACTAATAACAGCACACATAGCATGAGAATAATCATCGAAGAGGTTGAGATAATCAGGATGAGCAAAGATTTCTTTACCATCCCAATTATTCCAAATATTTAACCAAGTCAAATAATCACCTTCTATTTTAGCAGAAAGTATTTTCATATTATTTTTTTCAGATAATAATTACGTGTTGTTTTGCTCAACAAGAAAAAACGGTGTACAAAAGCATAAACTAAATACTACTTTATTCTGAGAGATGCTCCAAAAGGCCAGAATTTATTATGAGGCTCATAATATCTGATAATTCGACCTGGGTTACCAACAACAATGGCATAATCAGGCACATCTCTAATAATCACGGCTCCTGCACCAATGGTTACCCAATTGCCAACGTTTATACCAGGAATTATAGTTGCTCCTGCTCCTATTTGAGTCCCCTCTCCTACCTTTACATTACCACATAGAGTTGCCTGAGGTGATATATGTACAAAATCACCCAAAATACATTCATGACCGACGGAGGCTCCAGAGTTCAAAATAACATGTCTGCCAAGCTTACAATCAACTTGTAGAATGGCACTATGTATAATAACTGTTCCTTCCCCTATTTCTGCACTAGGAGATACGCAGGCAGAAGGATGCTGAATTGAACCAAATAAGGCTCTAACATGTTCGACAATTTTTTTCCGAATTTTATTGTCTCCAATGGACACAATCAGAGGATGCGTATGAATTTCTTTTCGATACTCTCCTAAAAAAGGAATATCTCCCAAACCATCCAAATCAGGATTATCATCAAAAATACCAGCAACAGTCCCTTGGTTCGCATCAATGCATTCTACTATAACCTTAGCATGTCCGCTACCTCCATAAAGTAAGTATTCTTTATTTTTCATTTCCAAACCACTCCTCCATAATTTCTGCACTAACGGGACTTTCATCCTTTCCCATCAGCACATTAAAAATCGTTTTAAATAATATCTTTAAATCCAAACCAAAACTAATATGATCCACATAATAAATATCTAATTCAAACTTCTTATCCCAGCTAATGGCATCTCGTCCATTAACCTGAGCCCAACCCGTTATGCCAGGTTTTACATCATGACGTCTTAACTGCTTACTATTATACCTTGGCAAATACCTCATAACCAAAGGACGAGGACCGACCAAACTAATATCTCCTTTTAAAACATTAATTAATTGAGGTAGTTCGTCAATAGAGGTTTTTCGAATAAATTTCCCTAAAGCAGTTAAACGCTTTTCTTCAGCCAATAAGACTCCAATAGCATCCTTTTCGTCAGTCATTGTCTTAAATTTCACAATCGTAAAAGGTTTTCCCTTATAACCTGGACGCACCTGAAGAAAAATAGGGTTACGTCCACTGACTACAAAAACTAAAAAATAAACAAGTAAGAGAATGGGTGAAAAGAGAATGAGTAATACTAAAGCCGCTACAAAATCAATCAGAGGTTTAATATATGACACATACATAAGTGAAAGTGTTAATAAATTATTTGATTCTTTTAAAATTATTTTACCTAAGAATATCAAAAAACTTCAAACTATTTTCGTCAATAAACTCCAATATTGAATAATCGTGGCATATTTTTTTTCTTACAAAAACAATCTTAAAGCATTAAACTAAAGTTAGAGCATGTATTGTAATTATTTCATCAAATTTCCATACACCTTATCATTTGTTTGTATTTTAGATATTGTGTCATTGAGCATTTTAGAAAATTTTAATGCCCCTTTTTTATTGAGATGATCTGCATTATAATAATCATCTTTTTCAAAAATAGGATGATCCATGAAATTCAAGTATGAAATATTATACTTATTAAGCAATCCTAAAATATCTTTATAATTCTGATTTAATATTGAACTATCCAAATAGGTATTATAGTTTGTGAATGTAGGAGTCGTATATAATATAGGCTCTACATTGTTTTTAATTAAATTATCTATAAAATGATCCAGATCCTTTAAAACTTCACCTCTCTCAGTAGATGAGTAGATCTTTTTATTAAATACATCAATCCTCGATTTATAAATTTCTTCATTGAAGAAATCAGAATTACACTGTTCCTCAAAAGAAATAAAACCTTTTTTTAGTGTATCATTAAGATTAACACCAACTTCAACATTATAACTAAGACATTCCTTTCCATATTTTAAGAAATTTAACACCCTTTTTTTCAATAATGATAAAGATACTTTAGGAGAATAACCATAGCAAAAAGGAGAAATGTCTTCAAGTACATAATTCTTGTTTTTATATTTAATTTTATTACCATAATAAGACCATATATCACGAATCCCCTGACTGGAAAAATATAATGAATGGTAATCGATACTAATAAATACATATTTTAAATTCGGCAGGCTATCAATTAATGAGGTTGTTAACCTTTTGTCAAAATAAATACTCTGACTTACATTAGCCAAATTATATGCATACATTTCAAACGCATCAGGATCAACACCATAAGTAGCATGTGAATTCCCTAGAATTAAGATCTCAATTGAATCTTTATTCAGTAAAGCTCCTTCATATTTAACGCTATATAGAGACTCCTGATTACGTAACCAGATATCCATTACCAGCACAAATACAATTGGGAAGACTAAAAAATAGATTAATTTCTTTAAAAATAATTTCATACCTAAAACTGAAAATAAATAAACTGTTGATCTTTTCCTCCAAACCAAAATATTGCAAGGATAATTGAATAATAAATGGCGTACCTATACATTCTTTTCCATTTTAACCCCCAATGAGCTATCGCATACTCTCCTTCTCTTCCGTTCCACTCTACCAGAATAAACCCCCCAACAAGCAAAACCGTAAACATGGCTCTAGCCATTCCTTCAAAATTTGGGAAAGTAAAAAGTGAAGATGATAAGATTTTAGAAATAATACTTATTGCATGACCAACACTGTCAGCTCTAAAAAATATCCAAGCAAAAACGGTTAAACTAAATGTAAATACTATATGAGAAAGTTCTTTTATACTTGGTAAATATTTCCCTGCTGCTACAACATCTAAATTGCTTCGATTATTCTTTGTCAATAAAAGAGGTAAAAAATAAATCGCATTAAGAGCTCCCCAAATAATAAAAGTCCAATTAGCTCCATGCCAAAATCCACTAACAATAAATATGATGAAGGTATTTCTAATTTTCATACCAGTACCACCACGACTACCTCCTAAAGGGATATACAAATAATCTCGAAACCAAGTAGAAAGCGAAATATGCCAACGTCTCCAGAATTCCGCTATGTCTCTTGAAAAATAAGGGAATGCAAAATTCCGCATCAAATCAAATCCAAATAACCTTGATATCCCAATCGCTATATCAGAATAACCAGAAAAATCCCCGTAAATTTGAAATGTAAAAAATAGGACTCCTAATACTAAAGTACTGCCAGATAAATCTGCCGAGCTATTAAAAATTTGGTTGGCAAATTCTGCACAGTTATCTGCAATTACGATTTTTTTAAATAAACCCCAAAGAATTTGTCGTAATCCATCAACAGCTTTAGTGTAATCAAATAAACGCTTTTTGTAAAATTGAGGCAATAAATTAGTTGCTCGCTCAATAGGCCCTGCAACAAGTTGAGGAAAAAAACCCACAAAAGCTGCAAAAGCAATTATATCTCTAGTAGGTTCAAGTTTCCGTTTATAAACATCAATCGTATAACTCAATGTTTGAAAGGTATAGAAACTTATACCAACTGGTAAAATAACATTTAATGAATTAGCATTTATCTCGTTGCCAAAAAATGAAAAAGCACTTATAAAATTATCTAGGAAAAAATTATAATATTTGAAGAAGCCAAGGAATCCAAGATTAACCAAAATACTAAGCCAAAGCAAAATCTTACGTTTTGATTTATTATCTTCCTTAGCAAGTCCTAAGCCAACCGAATAATCTACAATTGTACTAAACAATATTAAAGACAAGAATCTCCAATCCCACCATGCATAAAATACATAACTAGCTAATACAATTAATAAGTTTTGTAGTTTCAAATTACGATTTACCACAAACCAATAGAGAATAAAAACAATTGGTAGAAATATCGCAAAATCAATAGAATTAAAAAGCATTTAGTATATCTGTTATTAAAAAAATGTATCTATAATTTAATCAATTCAGAATTAATAATTTTACTCATCCAAAGCATATCTTTTTGAGAATAACGAAAATCTATAGGAAGAGATAACATTCTATCTGAAAACATCTTTACATCTTCACTAGCTTTCGTATTTCTTATCTCCCAAAGTATAGTCGAATAAATATTCCTCTTGGTTAATACTTCTCTAATGGCATCTCTCTCATTCTTTGAATTCAATAGAATGACGAGAGAAAAAGGTAAGTCATTATCTTCACCTTGTAAAATCGAGCATTTGTCTTGTGATAATGTTCTAGTCAGACTAATATAGTTATCAGTCTTTTTTAGTAAAATAGAGCTTGGAATTTTTTTTATTATTTCTTCAGAAACAGATGATAATGCTGGACAAGAAACACTTCCTAATTCCTTTTCAGTGCGATGAAATATTTCTAAGAAATCCTTTTTTTCAACCCTCTCTTCAGAATTTAAATACATTTCCTTCATATTCATAGCTCGACGACGATCTTCAGAAAGTAATAAATGATCTGAATCTGCAAAGGGTTTTTCTATAAATGAAATATTTTTTTTAGGTGACCATAGAATCCCTCCATCAGGAATTGGCAGAGTCTTCCTCAACGAAGCGACACACCAATCGGCATTACTATTCAGAGCCCAATCAGAAAATAAATTATGAGAATGATCCTCAATTACAATAGCATCAATATCAGAATTATCTCGAAAATTTCGCAAACCAAAATAGTTCATTCGTAGAAGGACATCTCCATCTATAAATTTGATATTCTTTATTAATAAACTATCATTGGTTGAAGGATAATCAGGGTAAAATACGATTTCGATTCCTGTTGTTCTAATAGAATCAATCACTTCGTAGCAAAAGTATTCTGGAACAAAAAGTCTTTTCCAAAGCTTCTTTTTCAGATGCTGTTTAATCAGAGCATTTATAGCATATCGGCCACAGCCGTAGTAGTATGAATCCTTATGACAACTAATGAAATCCTCGGCTTCAGTAAATGTGCAAGAATGAAAAGTTGAGCCAATTTCTTTAATAGGCATGCCAGTAACAATTAAGTCCTATATTAATATTCTTCTTAAATTTCACTCAGAATATTTTGATACTCCTTTAACAACTCATCCCAAACAAATTGCCTTTCGTAACGATCAATAATGATTTGACGAGATGTATGTGTCAACATTTTCCTTTTCTCTTTACTCACTAACAAATCCTCCATGGCAGAATAAAGAGCCTCTTCATTTTTAGGAGGGATAATTAAGCCATTGATACCATCTTCAATTATTTCATTACATCCATTTATATCAGTTGCTATGCAAGGGAGATCCATAGCTCCAGCCTGCAATAAAACATTAGGAAAACCTTCTCGGTAACTTGGGAAAGTGAATACATCAGATATAGCAAAAAAAGGACGTACATCATTTTGCCAATCCTCCCAGATAATCCCAGGGTGACTTTGAATCTTTTTTTCCGTTAATGGTAATAATTGATCCAATTCTTTTTCAAAAGGTCCGACTAAAAGTAAACGAGCATTTCTATCAAACTCATAGAGTTTACAATAAGCAGCAACCAACTCATTAATTCCCTTATCACCCACCATTCTACCAATAAAGCAGAACACCGTATGTTGCTTATTGATATTATATTTTTGTCTTAACAGAGATTGCAAATCAGAATCAATAAGATTTTTGGAAAAAAAGATCGTATCAATACCATTAGAACTTCCTTTTCCAATTACCTTCAATTTACTTTTACTACAGAAATGTTCCTGTATAATAAAATTTTGTAAGCCAATAGAATTAGGATAAACTCCTGTTGCACAGTAATAAGTAATTTTCTCTACAAAATCTAAAACCCAACGCTTAAAACCTTTTGCTTCCATTAAAGGTAGCCCGGCAACCGTATGTAACCTAAAAGGTATTTTGGCAAAATAGGCAGCCAACATACCCAAAGCTCCAGCTTTAGGAGTGTGAGTATGAACGACAAGAGGCTTTTCTTTTTTTAAAATTTTAAACAATTCCCATAATGCAAGCAAGTCTTTTATAGGGGTAATTTGCCTTGTCATTTCCACACCATAAGTATCTATACCTTCCTTATCTTTGATCTCTTGAAGTTGAGGATCTGGAGATGAAATACCAATTATCTCAAAGTGCCGATTCATAAATGAGAGCTGACCGGTTAATAAACCAGCCAAAGATTGAGGTACTGTTGTTATTCTAATGATTTTAGTTTTTGTCATCAATAGGTAGATAGTCGTAATATTTTATTAAACCTTAGCCTGTGGATTTTCACAAACAATATTCAATAAGATGCTCGTTCAAAGAATTATGGCGATATTATTTTATAATGGTTAAATGAATCAACTAAATCTAAACACCTCTTTATTAGAACCGATTAAATGAAGCTTTTTAATATCAATTTTATATCCACGAGGATCTATTTGTATTTCTTATGTAAACATTAAGCAATATTCCCAAAGGAATAGCTAATAATGTTAAAGATTTATTTGTCGATTCATTAAAAAAATTAGAATTCTTTAGTAAAATCGAACAAGAAACATAATGAATTGCATTTCTAAATCTTTCTTTCCATGAATAAGCATATTTCATTCTAACCTTTCTTTCATGTTCAAAGCCCTTCGGATTCTTTAAATATTGCTTTATAATATTCTTACTTGATCCATCCTCCATATACTCAACAATACAAAGAACTTTATTTAAAAATAACATCTCTTTACTTTGATCCACAAGCAGGTATTTATAATTTAATGGAACAAACTTTTCACCTGAAAATATTGGATAGGGCGGAAATTGTTTAATTATATCGGTACGATACACAAACTTGATATCTCCTTTAAGCTTATACTTATTCTTTAATTCAAAATATTTCCCAGATTTGATATTTTCCGGAAACTTCCTATTAGAAACAATTTCACCATTTTTAAAAGCATCTAAACCAAGTATCCCAGCATAATTTTCAGATTTATTTTCATTCCAAAAATTTAAGATCATTTCAACAGCATTTTCGGGCATTAAATCATCGGAATCGATGCAAACATTCAATTCCGTATCTATTAGCTCATAAGCAGTATTATGAGCTCCGTGCATTCCCAGATTTTCTTGAAATTTGTAACGAATATCCAGATGTCCTTCTTTTATCCATGACATCACCAATTCTGATGTATTATCACTGCTACCATCATCAATAATTAACCATATAAATTGCTGATTAGTTTGTCTTAAAAGACTTTCATACAAACGTGACAGTAGATAAGCACGATTATAACTAGGAGTAAAAACAGTGAGTTGTTTCATCAATCAACAAGTTTTAGAGTTACAAGCATAAAATTTTCAGATACAAAATTCACATTTTAAAGAAGTGAAAAACCAATATATCTACAATTCTCTCATTTCTACAACGTAGTACATAACATATGTAAATGAGTAGTATAGTAAAATAACCAGACCAATAATTGAATATTGATATCTTACTATTCTTCTTTTTAGGAGAGGGTATATAACCACAAGAGCTATCAAAAACCACGACAAATATGCAAATCGGTTGGAGAAATTTGAGCGAATTACAAGAATCCAAAAAGCATTACTTATCAGATACGTATTATACAATTGGTCGTAAAACTTATCTTGAAAATCATATTTAAAAATGTACAAGGCTCCAGCCCCAACAGCAAAAAAACTATACATTATAAAGTCCCAACGAAATCCAATGCTACTAAATTGGTCAGCATTTTCCACTGAGGTGAGATAACTAGAGAAGCGATCATCACCAAAACCTATCGATGCAAAAAGATTCTCCCAGACAGCCCCAAAAGCTAATGACAAAAAGATTGAACCAAACCATACCCATAAATACACTTTCGAATTATTGTATATAAAGGTTAACCCATATGCGGCTAATGGCAATAACATGGATTTATGAAATAGGACTGATATTAAAAAGAGTACAGACATTGCCCATATTGACTTTCGGTAAGACAATCCCCAAATAAAGAGGGAACTTGCTACTCCTGCTCTTATTCCATTTGTACCATAACCCCAAAATGAAAAACTTCCTACAAAAACCAAAAGTGCAAAAAATGCTAAATTTGGAAACCAACGCTTAAAAGCTAAATAAGCAGGAAATATATATAGTATAGAGCAAAGCATGAAGAATGTGCCTACATTCATTACTGAAGAGCATTTGCTTATCAGAATAGAGAACCCAATATCCTTTCCAGGATAAATATGACCACCAGTTGCCAAATGCTCAAAATACCTTGCGTAAGTAAGCATGTCCCCAAAATGGTATCCACTTATTGGCCTAAGCCCCATGTATACCGTAATAAACAAAGCAAAACTAAAAGTTGAATTTTGATTAAAACGGTAACATGCAATCTCATTCCCAACGTAAGAACTAGTTTGTACAAGTGTAATTAAGATGGAGACGAGAACAATGTTATAATAAACAAGAGTATAATATTCTAAGGGAATTAAATTCATCAACAGTAAATCTTAAGATTAAAAAAACGAATAGACATTCATAAATTTATCACCCATAGATGAAATACGAAATCAAAGAAAACACCCAATGCGTAATTCAAAACAAAACTTAAACAGTAGGCTTTCTTTTCATTATCTAAGGACGAATTAGTTCCCTAGATATTGAAGAATTGAATGATCTACATCATACTTATAAAGCAATTCTTTATAGTTCTTTTGAATTCTATTAATTATTGAAGGGGCTGTATTAATTGATCTGATAGTTGCTTCTGCAAATTGTGTTTCAGTATCTAAGAGATCTAAATTTGAATCAAAACTAAACGTATCCTTAAACATGGTTGGAGATATATATCCCGAATCAACTAATATGGCCGATTCTGAGATTTCTTTATAATCTTTTTCCCAATCTACACACATCAATTCCCAAATACCTTTAGTACAATTCGTAGATACAATAGGCGTTTCAACAGCTATTGACTCAATAATTACATTAGGCGTTCCTTCATAGTAAGAGGTTAAAACAAGAACCTTTGCAAATGATAGATATGGGTACGGATTACTTTTCTGACCTAAGAAAGTAACCTTATCGTTTAAGTCATATTTTTGGACTAATTCTTGAAGATGTTTATAAATATTTTGATCCCCTGAACCTAAGAAGACTAAGTGTGTATTAGGATTTTTATCTGCTATCAAAGAAAAAGATCGAATTAAATGCCAAGGAGCTTTTTGTTCTGAGTAACGTCCCAAAAATAAAACGACCTCTTTTTCTTTAAAAATCTGCTCTTCCTCATCAGTCATAACATCTTCTGATGCTAAACTTTTAATATAATTTACATCATGTGGATTATAGATTACTTTTAAATTATACGGAAAGGCATAGCCACAATTTTTCAAAAGATCATCTTTTATCGCTTCGCTAATACAAACAACTTTTTGAAAATTTCGATACGTATTTCTATACGCCCATTCATAAACACGGTTTAAAAGTGTCCTTCTGATTAACTCAATACTTTTAAGTGCATGGATACTGGCAATTTTATTTTCTTTAGTAAAACTCAAACTGCTAAATAGATTGCACATATCTCCATATCCAATCGAATCAGTTATTTTCTCCTTTTTAATGATTCTTCTGTATTTAAATGGAACAGATAAATAAAAGAGAGCACGCTTAATGAAAGACATTTCAAAAAAATCCTTATCAGACAAATAAATTTCATCTTCTCCAAAATTGATAAAATCTGAATTCTGTTTTATTAGCTTAACCACCTTAACATTATAACCATTTTTTTTCATTCGTTTATAAAATGTAAGAGCCAAACGTTCCATTCCCCCAACACCTCCATAAGGAATTAATAATAGTATGTTCTTTTTCATATCTTTATTCAAAAGTTAAAAAAATATTTAAGAATACAATTCTATCAAAATCTATATCGTATTAGTAGTTATCAATTTCTATTAATTCAGTCATATACAATGTCTCTATTGCACTAATTCCTCAAACAAAGAATCCCATTTATGAATAATTTCATCAGGTAAAAACCGTTTTACATTCTCTCTTGCCTTAGCACCCATCTCTTTCAACAAAGTAGCATCTCCCATCAAAAGCATCAATTTTTCTGCTAGAACATCTACATCTCCTGAAGGAACCAAATAACCATCAACACTATCGGTAATTATATCTGCCGGACCATAAGGACAGTCAAAAGAAACACATGATAACCCGCAAGACATAGCCTCAATCAGCACGATACCAAAACCTTCATAACGAGATGACATAGCATATATTGACGATTCTAAATATTTATCTTCGATATTACTTACAGGATTATTTAAGGTGATTTTATCAGCTATTCCTAATTCAACTGATAAATCTGTCAACTCTTCTTTTAATAGTGGTTTGCCATAAATATCCAAACTCCAATCTGGAAATTTCACGGCAACTAACTTCCAGGCTTTTAGTAGTAAATCGAATCTTTTCACATGGCTCATGGTTCCAATACTAATAACTCTTTTGTGCTCCAATGAAGCAGGCTTCTTAGGATAAAAAGAAGTGGGATTAGGAATAATAGCGACTTTGGCTTTTGGCCACTCAAGAGAATTCTGTTTGGTTAAAACAACAAAGCGATCAAAAAGACTACTTCCATAATTTGCCAATTTACTTACAACACTATTTTTTATCCTATTCACCAGGCCTCCGTTTCCCATGCTCATAATAGCCTGTTTTACGGTATGGCGCTCATACACAAATTGAATCGGAAACCTGAAGAATAATGGGGCTAATAAACCTTTCAAGCCATCATCACAAACAGATATTATATCTGGTCTCACTTTATTGATAACCTTTTTTATTCCTTTCAGATATGCAAAAAAATATTGGATAGAATTCCCTTTAGCAACAACATCGTGATATTTAAGCTCTGAACTGAAGTGATAAAAAAGAGGTATATCACCTTGGTTTAAGGTAAGAAGATGTACTTCATATCCCATTTCATCAGCAAAATAACTCGCTTTAAGGGATAGAACTCTTTCCAATCCTCCTGCCCCACAAATCTGATTGGTAATGTAAAGAATCTTTTTTTGCATTTATCTTCCCCCAGTTATTCGACTATAAAACAATGGTTTTTTTTTGCTTAGTAGTTTACCAACCAATACACTCATAGATATTACTAACAAAGGCATCATGATAAATGAAATCAATTCCCAATAAGGATTTCTTTCTATTAACTTAAAATAGAATTTATTCAACATGATTATTGGAACTCCATGAAATGCGTAAATAATAAAAGTATAAGAATATATCCCCTTTTTCTTTTCCTTAAAAGATCTAGGTATAAAGTCGTAACCTACCCAAACTACAAAAACTCCCAAAATTATTTCGAACTGTTCTATAGCAATCGATAAAACTCCTGTATTATCATGTATAACACCAATCATACGAAGAGAAATCATTGATAACCATACAAGCAATAAGGGCAACCATTGGTACCATTTGAGTATTCCTACAAGTGAAATTTTCCGAAGTCCTACAATAGCACCAGCAACAAAAAAAGTAAAACAGAAATTTTTTATTAACGCAACATCCCATATGCTTATCATCGAAAACTTAACAAGAGAGATGCTGAAAATAAAAAGTAAAAACACGATAGGAATTCTATTCAGAATGAGATACAACAGTGGTGTCAATAAAATGTATATCATTAATTCCCGTAGAAACCAGAAAGGGTAATTAAACGGTTGAAAGAATGCATTCCAAAAGTTATCAGCCAGCGACATCTGATAAAAGGGTGAACTAAAATAATCTTGACTAATTGGCAAAAGTTGCAACAGGAAAATTAGAATAAACCAAGCTCCACACCAAAACATATAGGGAAAAAGTAAAGAGTCAACACGTCTTCTAAATTTTACTTTTATGTCGCTTAAAGTACCTGAAAAGTTATGAAAAAAAAGAAAACCCGAGATAAAAAAGAAGGTAGGGACTGCTATCTTAACTATTCCTCTTCCTAAAAATTCTTGAATTATAAAACTCATCGAATTGTCTATTCCAAACTTTTCTTCACTACAATAAGCATGCAACAGAACTACCAATATAATTGCAAAAAAAGACATATGTGTAATCTTATTGCTTAACTCTTTATTCATATTCTAATATTTACACTCAATACATGTCTTTTTATAGAAAATTCTTATGCCTTTTATTGATAAAATTAACACCCCCTATAAAAACTTATCGAAAGAATGAGAAATAAGTATTGGTCGCAGATGAAATTTTCAGGCAGTAGTTTGCACCTCTTCTATAAAAGAAGCACAAGTGTTTTTCAAATTTTTCACAATAGACAAATGGTTAGATAAATTTATCACTTGCGTGTCAGCAGTAATCAAGCCTTTAAAATTAAAATTGTTTGTGCAATTTCCATTCTTATCAACATCAACTCGATTAAATAAGTTGATAATTCCATCAAAACGACAAGTGTCAACTTCTGAATTAAACCCATTAACAAATATGACAGGTATTCCCATAGCCAAGCATGGTAAAGCACAATGAATACGTGAAGTAATCACCAATTTTGCTCTAGTATAATCTTCGGCCAAATATCTTGTCTTTACAGATAAAACACGCTCAATTCCCCCCTGCACCGCAAATTTGATTCGTTATATATAACAACTTCACACAAATAATCCTTTAGTGTAGAACTACTTCTTGCAAATAAGACTCCGATTTTTCTTTCAAAAGCTTTAATTGATGATTCACTAAGGAATAATCTATAGTAGGGAGTGTATAATATTTTGTAACTAAACGATCTAATATACCGAGACTTCCCAATAAATCTACCATTCTAGCATTTATACTTTCTGAACGTTCAACAACGACAAATTCTTTTTCAAATAGCAAGGCAAAAGTTGTTCCATGAAAAGAATTGGAAACAACATACTTTGAATGTTTAATTAATGAAAGAAAAATTTCTGGTCCTGAATAAATAAATTTCTTATCTACATATGAACTTGTACAATTAATTGAATAAATTTTCAATTTATGTTCCTTCGCAATTTGCAAACAAATATTTTTTATTTGCTCACTCCCCTCAAAATCATAAACAAATAGATAATCTTCACTATAGAATTCTGTAGCGAATTCATTCCAACAAGTCTTATCAAGAAGAAACACTGGATCCAATACTTGATGCCCCTTATTTATTCCGATTTTTTTTAAAATATCAAGACCACTTGATTCTCGCACAGAAACGTAATCCAAATAATCCACTCTTTCTCTTACCATATCATGGTATTCCTCATCTAATGTTGAGCCAGCAAAACTTGCTGCATAAGAAGCTTTCACCTTTTCCTTGGGAACAAAGTCTAAATAAAATGCAGGATCTTTACCATTGGGGAATAAACAATTCCATATTTGATCACTGCCCGCAATAAATACATCAGCTTCAGGACAATTAGCTTTTAACTCCTCATTCGACTGATATCTATGAGATGTAATTTTCAAATATTTTTTAGTGAATATATCAAAAGCACGTTTTCTTTTTAAAGAGATTAATCGATTAGGCAATTTTAAAAGTATGTATATGATTCGAAGTATTATATACTTATACCAAAAGGGATTACTTACTAAGCATAAACGATAGTGTCTACTTAAATATTCTGGTTTATAGTTTAATATCTCAACGTCGTGCCCTAAAGTTTCCAAATAAGTTTGTAAAGCATAAGCCTGCAGGCTTGCTCCATGATTATATACTTCGTGACATGTAATCGTTTTTATTTTCATCTATTAATTATCTTAAGTGTAATACTTTTAAAGCTTTATTTTTTAATCTTTCAGGAAGTCGATAAACTAGAAAAAGACTATAGATACGCTCAATTGGCATATTACTAGCGAATGCTTTTAAAAAATACTTCTTAAATATTGTTTCTTTGGGAGACACTTCCTGCTGCCCCTCTACAATTGTAGATACTTCTTCACGCTTAAATGTGCAATTTTCTAAAGATGATACGACACTTTTCCCTACGTTTGTTAATGCTAACAAACCATTCACACCTTTTATATCGTTTTGATATTTCTTTCCCCAAAAATCACCCAAACGTATATCTGCAGCTGATTTAATTTGTTTGTATTTACAACTAGCATAACATGCTTTATTAAGACATATATCTCCTAAAAAAAACCAAAAAAACATATCTCCAGTACTCATACTTGACACATAATCCCTAGATTTTTCACCACACATTAAAATGGTTTTGCTATCGGACCAAGGAATCACGTTACCCTTTTCGGTACAATTATTTTGACTTGAAAATTTATTCCATCTTGTTCGTTTATTTCTCCATGAAGCATACCTGATTTTTCCTATCTTTTTTTCAACACTAAGACAATACTTCTTCCACATATTCATTGATGGAACGCCATGGCAATAAAAATCCAGTAGCACAAAATTTTCCTCAATTTTCAATTTTTTAATATATCGCCTAAGTGAATCTATTTGACATGGTGTACCCGTAACAAAAAATTTATTTGTCTTATTAAATTGAGTAAATCCAGAAAGGCTATAGCTTTGAAGATATTTTGATTTAATACTTGGTATATATTCTTCTATTGTTGAAGCTACAAAATGTTCTGCTCGATTTAATTCTGGATTATACTTCACACCACAAGCTTTATAGCCCTGCTCTATTAAATATTTTCCTATCTCGAAACCAATTCCTCCTGAAGTACATTCTCGTCTCACTTGTTCATCATTACTCCAAGCAGCATACCCTTTAATATCTTGCAAACTCTCTACTGAAAGTTTTTCATCATTGTAAGCACAAACATATAAACAAAGTCCACATTGTATACAGGCCTCTTCGTTAAATAAATTAGGCTCATAAAACCCATCTTTATTTAAATCTAATTTTATTATCTTTTTAGGACAAATGCTTGCACACACACCACATCCATAACAGTCCTTTATAAACGAAATGTTCTTTTTTACCATTTTGATCTAAAATCGAGTGATTTATTAAAATACTTTATTTTAGGAATTAGTGATCTCTCATAAGTATTCATTAACAAAAAATATGTCGCTAAAGCATAAACTATTGTATACAACAAAACACAAACGAGTAAGTGTAACCAAGAGTATACAATCTTGAAATTTACAAGTTGATAACAAATAAGAACCAGTAAACCATAAATAGGAAGTAATCTAAACATTGTATTCTTAAAAAAATGACTCGCTTTAAAGGCAAAAATCTTCTTGTAATAAAAATTCATTAAAATGCTATTTAAGGCCATAGCACAAACTAAAGGAATTATCATTCCAAACATTCCATGAATTTTTGATAAGAAAAAACCAATAATAACAGCTAAGCCTACAGTTACCACACTTATCATCGATTTAAATCTATTTTTTCTTTTGGCTTCCAGAATTGCATTACCAAAAGCCTGTGTTAAAGGCAGCGTCAAAGCAAGCATTATTAATAAAGCTATTAACCAAGAAGAGGCATATGTTTCACCTACCCAGAGATAAACAAACTCCTTTCCGAAAAGAAAAAATCCACTAAGAATATAAACAAGAATGAAAGAATTAAGTCTGCCAATTTTTATCATCGTATCAGTAAGAGATTTACCATCTTCTTTTTTTACAACCATTTGGGTCGCTCTTGGTATTAGAACTCCATTTATCGCAGTAGCAAAAGCCCCATAATATCCACCAAGTAAAACACCTACTCCAAATACGGCTACTGTAAGTGTATTACTATTTATACCCAAAACAACCTGACCTGCATGCCATTGAAACATAAACATTATACCAAAAACAAAGACCCAAAAAGAATAACTAAAAATCCCTGGAATCAATTTTAAATCATATATTTTGATTGATATCCTAAGCTTAAGTTTTTTATGGACATAAATACTTGTAATTCCAATTACGATTAAATTTAAAACTGTATCTATTACAACTAAGCTTATAGCTCTTCCTCCTAAATAAAGCACAGCAATAATGCATACGGCTCTAGAAATATATCTTACAATAAGTATTAACCGTGGAAACACAAAATGTTCGTAGGCATTACATATGGCTTGAAACGATCCACCAGGTATCGTAAAAATCAAATTCAAAACTAAAATCAAAAACATGATTTTCGCTTTCTCCATCTCCTCAATACTCAATGATGATTCGAATATGCCTTCCAGATTTAAATATATAATAAACCCAAATAAAGCAACAAGGCAGGAGATAGCCATGTATACCCAAAAAGTTGTCCCTAAAAATTCTTTTTCGCCTTTTGTATCATTTTGAACTTTATATTTAGCAACAAAACGTATAATTGTGTTATTCAGACCTAAATCTAATAAGGATAAATATGCGACAAAAGATCCAATTAGTAAATAAAGTCCATATTCTGAATCACCCAACATTTTAATTATAAAAGGAGTCAAGAATAAGCCTATTACATTCCTCAAAATGATATTTAAATAAGATAATAGTGCTCCCTTCTTTAATTGACTCATTTTAGCTTACAGTAATTTTTATATAAATACAGTTTAATAGATTAACTCATATTTGTCTTTAGCAGATTTCCCCAATACCACTCAACAGCTTCTTTCAATCCACTCTCAACAGAATATTGAGGTTTGTATTCCAATAAAAACTTAGCCTTTTCAATTGAAGCTAATGAGTGAGGAATATCACCTGCTCTATTAGGGCCATACTTAATTTCAACATCAGCAATTTGTTTATCGAATACCGATAGATTGGTTTTTAATGCCTGAACCAATTCATTTAAATTTATTCGTTCGCCAAAGGCGACATTAAAGACTTCCGAAATCATATCGCTTTCTCCATTAATTGATAAAGATTCTAACTTGGAATAAAGCTGACTTCTTTCCCTAATCAATTTAGAAGGAGTTGTGGCCGCCAATTGATTAGCTTGAATGACATTATCGATATAAGTGAAATCGCGGCTATAAGTACCATCTCCATTAATGATAGGACTTTCGTATTTCATCAAGGCCATTACAAATTTTGGAATTACTGCAGCATAAGCTCCCTTTGGATCTTGTTTACGGCCAAAGACGTTAAAATAACGCAAGCCTATGGTCTCAATACCGTAGAGTTCACTAAAATTTTTGGCATATAACTCATCAACATACTTAGTAATGCCATAAGGAGAAAGAGCCTTCCCTATTTTATGCTCTAACTTAGGTAAATCAGTCTGATCGCCATAGGTTGAAGAACTGGCAGCATAAACAAAACGTTTTACACCTTCTTCTTTAGCAGCAAACAACATTTTCACGAAACCTCCGATATTAACATCTGTTGATGTCATAGGATCTTTTATAGAACGTGGAACAGAACCAATAGCTGCCTGATGTAATACAATATCCACTCCACTTACAGCCTTTCTGCAATCTTCATAATTTCGAATATCACCTTCAATAAGCGTGAAATTTGGATAAACTAAAAAATCCTCAATATTGTGACGATGTCCTGTTGAAAAGTTATCAAGACAAACAACTTCATTCTTCTGATTCAAGAGAGTTTCGCAGAGATTAGAGCCTATAAAACCAGCACCTCCTGTTACCAATACTTTTGAATCTAATATCTTTCTATTCATACAGTTTATTTCAATCAAATTACAAACGACAATCAATCAATTCCTTAGGAAGAACACCTTTTATATCATAAATAACGGCTTTTGATCCATTTCTTAGGCTTGGATAATCTAGGTTATCAAATTCGGCATGGGCTACAGCTAAAACAATTGCATCGTATTTATCACCGTTAATTCGAGGTAATAAATCCAGATTATGAGCCTTTTTGACTTCTTCCCTATCTGCCCAAGGATCGTAGACATCAATATCGCACCCAAATTCTTGAAATTCCCGAATCAGATTAATCACTTTAGAATTACGAATGTCAGGGCAATTCTCTTTAAAGGTTAGGCCTAAAACCAAAATCTTAGAATCAGATATTCGGTGTTCTTTCTTTATCATCTCCTTTATAACCATAGAAGCAACATAAGCCGACATTCTATCGTTTAACCGACGCCCTGCCAATATAATTTCAGGATTGTAACCAACCTCCTGTGCTTTTTGTGTGAGATAGTAAGGATCAACTCCTATACAGTGTCCTCCTACTAAGCCTGGCTTAAATGGCAAGAAGTTCCACTTAGTACCTGCAGCCTCTAAGACTTCATGCGTATCAATTCCCAAACGGTTAAAGATCACTGAAAGTTCATTTACAAAAGCAATATTTATATCACGTTGCGAATTTTCAATAACCTTTGCAGCCTCAGCAACTTTAATAGAGGAAGCTTTAAATGTGCCTGCTGTAATGATCGAAGCATATAAATCATCAATAAATTCTGCTATTTCGGGCGTAGAACCAGATGTTACCTTACGGATCTTAGTCACTGTATGCACTTTATCTCCAGGATTAATTCTTTCTGGAGAATAACCACAATAGAAATCCTGATTGAATTTTAAGCCACTAAATTGCTCTAAAACAGGGACACAATCCTCCTCTGTTGCTCCTGGATATACAGTTGACTCGTATATCACAACATCACCCGCATTTAAAACTTTTCCTACGGTTTCCGATGCCTTATATAAAGGACTTAAATCAGGACGTTTGTTTTTATCAATAGGTGTAGGTACAGTTATAATGAAAATATTAAACTGACTAAGAATATCAAGAGTACTGGTATAGCTTAATAATTCAGAAGATCTAAGATCTTCTTTAGAAACCTCGAGCGTTTTATCATTGCCTGCTTCTAATTCTGATATTCTATCTGTATTTATATCAAAACCCACTGTAATATACTTTTTTCCAAATTCTACAGCAAGTGGCAAGCCAACATAGCCTAGCCCGATTACGGCGATTTTAGGATTAGTTATTTTCATAGCTTAGATAGATTAGTCTAATTTTGTTTTACAGTACTTAGATTACAAATCAACCTTCTTATTTCCATAAGCATATCCGTAACCATAGTTATAGCCATAACCATATTTCTGAGGTTTGATACCATTCATCACAAGCCCTACATTTTTAATGTTTGCTTCATCAAACATCTGCATATTCTGTTTTAGGAATTGCTTATGTGTATATTGATGTCTTACAACAAATATATTTGTGCTCGCATATGGTGTCAGTAATAAAGCATCTGTAACAATGCCCATCGGACTTGTATCTATTACGATACAATCGTATCGCTTTTCTAATTCCTCAAACAAGGCTACAGTTCCTTCAGAATCAATTAATTCGGCAGGATTCGGAGGTATAGGTCCTGATACAATACAATCTAAATTTTTATACTTTGTGGTATGAATCACCTCATCAAGGGTATTATTCCCGATTAGATAGGTTGTTATCCCTTTCTCTTCAGGCATCCCCATATATTTTCCTAATTGCGGTTTTCTAAGATCAAAGCCTAGAACAATTGTTTTTCGACCAGCCAGAGCTAATATCCCAGCCACATTAACTGCACAAAACGATTTACCTTCTCCTGAAGTCGAAGAAGTAACCAAAATTGTTTGTTTCTCACTTCCATTCTTAAGATAATCGAGACGTGTCCTTAAAGATCTAAAAGCCTCAGTAATAGGCGCACGAGGAAATTTTTGTGTTAATATATCTCCTTCTCTCTTACTAAAAGCAATATTACCAACTATTGGCACAGTAGTAATCTCTTCAACATCTTCTTTAGTTTGTACTTTATTATTAAAAAACTCTTTCAAAAAAATGAATAATGCAGGTATAATTAAACCTAACAAAACTCCCATTTGAAATATCCTACTTGTTTTGGGTTCAATTATGTCTTCAAAATAGGCTCTTTCAATAATTTCATTATCAGGAAGATTAGATGCTTTTTGAATTTGGGCCTCAACTCGTTTCTCTAATAACATTGTATAAAGGTTATTAGTCAAGTCGAAATTCCGCTTTATATTCATAAACTGCTGTTCCTTACCAGGAAGCAAATTCTGTTCTCTAGATATCTTAACCTTTTGTTTAGCTAAAACAGATTGTTGATGACTAATATATTCTTGTTGCGAATTGATATTTTCATAAAGCGTAGCTAAAATTGTAGCCTCTTGCCTTTCCAGTTTCTCAAGAATGGGATTGTTCAATTTTTCTTTTCCTTTATACTGGAAAAGTGACGACCTAACCTTAGCCAGCTGAGTGATATACTCATTTAGAACACTATGTTCTAAACCTACTGAAGCTGGAGAAATCAAATTATTGTAATCTTCTCTTTTATTCAGGTATCCTTTCAAACGGTTAAAAAATGAAGCCTGCATCTGAAGTTTTAAGGCTTGTGCATCGATTTCTTGTAATCGAGTATAACCTGCTTCAACCTGAACTGTAGGCATAACAACTTTATTGGAAGTTCTAAACCTTTGTAGCTTTGCTCCCATTCGCCCTAGGGTATCTCCTAAACCATAAAGTTGTTGATCAATAAAAGAGATTGTATTATTAGCAATCAAGTTCTTCTGATCTAATCCATTTTGAATCCACACTTCCATCAACTTATCCAAAAAGGCTTTCGATTTTTCAAAACAAGTTCCAGTAGTAGACATATAGGCAATTGAAGCTCCTTTTGCAGCGTAGGAAACTTGAATATCTTGAAAATCCTTTACCATCCTTTTATTATTGCGAATAACAAAGAAAAAGTCATTCTTGTCTAATAACTCTTCAAAATCAGGTCTTAAGCTTTCAATTGTAAAACCAAAATTTTCACCTACTATAACCTTATTCAACTCAAACTCTTCATCTAAGCTAATATTAGGGACAAAATCAACGTCTTCACCCTTAAAGAAATTGTGTGCGATAAGGTTTTCACCTTTTGCTATTAATCTCAATTCTCCAAGCTCATTCTTTCTAATATGAAACTCAACATCTACTAACTGAGCTTGAGTTGGATCTAGAATGACACTAAATAGTTTATCTGAATAAAACTCTTGTATCCCATTTTGACCCTTAGAAAATAGAAATGCCTTTACCGCTTTAAAAATATTATCCGTATCATACTCTTGAATATCAATACTATTCCGAGAGAAATAACTCACATTAAAATCTAGTTGATCCAATGTTTGTAGTATTTGAGATTCTGTTTTCAGTAAAACAACCTGATTTTCAAAATTTTGCATATCAGGAGTAGAAAAACCACTCATCATTGCCATTTCGTCAGATAGCTGCCCTTTAGACTCACTTTTAATCAACACCGTAGAGTTAACCAAATACACAGGTGTTGTGTTTTTATTTATAAAAAACGCCGCTATTAATCCTATGAAAACACAAATCATAAACCAATACCATTTTCCTAGAAAAAGATAAATCCATTTCTTAATATTTGGCTTTTCTTGCTTAGACATGTTCCCAATACTAAACACGTCATCATTTATTGAATTATTCTGATTATTTGAGTGATACATGATCTTAGAGTATAGGTATGAGATGAAATAGTGAGACTGATCAGAACTTTTATTTAAGTGAATTAGCTAGTAAGAAGAAACTAATTAAACTGGTAACTAAACCTAAAGAGAATGTTTCTCCGAAGCCAAACATCTTCGCCCGTATAGGTTCTATATAAATAAGATCATTAGGCTGAATGTAGTAATTCTGACTGTCTACTAGATTCACATCGGTTAAATCAATCATAATAGTCTTTGTTCCATCTGTGGATGGTCGAACGATTTTCACTTTCTTCCTTTTCCCATAAATAGTCAAATCTCCTGCTAAAGAGATGGCTTCAAATATAGTTAGTTGATCCTTATTCATGTTGTATTGCCCAGGGGTATTAACTTCACCTAGAATTGTAAACTGAGTGTTGGTTAATTGAACTTGAAGCGTAAACGTATCGATATGATTTTTCAGGATATCTTGCATTTTTGCTTTAACTTCTTTTAGAGTCAAATCAATAACCTTAATCTGTCCAACATATGGAAAATCAATATCACCCTCATCACTAACCTGATAACTCTGAAACTTCATGTTAGCTGGGTTTCCCATATTGCTCATATTCATTTGACCTGCATCAAGGTTATACAGACTTGCAACAGCTTCATCTGGAGTAAGAACTCGAATATAAACATAGTCTCGAGGCTGAATTGTATAAGCTTCTGTAACCTCAAAAGCCTTTGTATAAAGGTTGATATAACTTTTTTTCCCACTCACATCTCTCATATAAATAGTCTTTCTCTGTGGAATACAGGAAACAATAAAAGACAATAACAGTAGCAATAATAATAGTTTATGGAATTTCATGTTTTATCGTATAAGTTTGACCTTTAGATTGGTTTTTTATCTTCTTACCCGTTAAACTGAGGTTTAAATTCTTTTCAATACTCCAAAACTTGGGTATTTTATATGTTAGCAGTTTATTATGACATAATTTTATAATCTCTTCTTTTATCTTTTCTTGATTACTTGACTTGTTTAATACAATACTCGCCTTTATAGCTTCCCCCAATAATTCATCATAAACACTCTCTACTATACAATCAATAACTTCGGCAACTGATAAAATGACTTCTTCAATTTCCTTAGGACTTACACGTTTCCCTCCAACTTTTATAATTTCTTTTTTTCTGCTTTCCAGAAAAATAAAGCCATCCTCATCTACTCTTCCCAAATCTCCAGTATACAAACTTCCATTTCTTAAAACGGACTGCGTTTCTTCATCATCCTTATAGTAGCCTTGCATAATATTATCACCACTTGCTACAATCTCTCCAATCTGTCCAATATCAACGTTATTACCATTGTCATCTAATACGCTTAATGTAACACCTGGAATTGCCTTACCTATAGATCCGATTTTCTCACTTAATTTATCAGGTGGTAAATACGACAATCGAGCCGTAGCCTCAGTTTGTCCATACATGACAATAAACTGTATCTCTGGAAATGTATTTATAAAGTCCTCAATAAATATGTTATGAAGTTTCCCCCCTGCTTGAGTAACATATCGAAGTTCTGGGAAAACTGTATTTCTAAAAGTTTCAGACTTTTTCAATAGAATTTGAAAATGGCTGGGGACACCAGCAAAGCCTGTGCACTTATATTCCTTAAGACTATCGATAACTGAAGCTAGAAATATGAAATTATTAATGAATACCAAAGAAGCTCCAATCTTAATATGCGTATGTAATAGAGACAAACCATAGCAATAATAAAAGGGTAAAACCACTCCCATTATATCCTTGGTCCTTAAATTCAAGTAACTAAGAATAGAGCTTGTATTTGCAATAATATTCTGATGAGAGATTATAACTCCCTTGGGGATTCCAGTCGATCCTGAGGTAAATAATATTTCAGCGACCCTATTCTGATCAAAAACTTCTGAAAGATCCGGACTGTGTAAACTCTGGTCTCTTATTATATCTTCAAGTTGACTTTCGTTTATTTGATTTAAAACTGATGAAGGAATAAGTTTATTAAACCTGTTAGAATATATGATACAGTCACTTTCTGTTGATCTTATAATATAGTCTAAATTCTCTTGCTCAATTGTTGGATCAATTGGAATGCAAATATGACCAGACTTAAGTATGCCCAAATAAGCTGTGATAAAAAATACAGAATTTTCACTGGTCAATATAATATGCTGTTCTTCTTCTATCTCATTTTTCAAGTAATTAGCAAATCTTATACTATCTTGATATATCTGCCTATAGGATATACTTTCCTTTGGTCCTAATACAAGATCTTTATCAAGTATTCTTGAATCTGAAAACAAATAATCAAAAACATTCATTTTATATCCTTTCTCAAAATAGATATCTGCTAAAAAATGGGTGCAGAACGTAAATAATCAGTGGTCCTTCTCTTTCTTTCAAAATTTATATAAATATTCTGCACCTGCTCTACCGACTTATTTAAATCATCAGCAACCTCCTCTGCCGCATATCCATTCTCCCAGGCATACCAAACCAAATCCATTTCCTTAAAAGGCATTTGATAGAAAAACTCTTCTTGAGTTTGTTCTGCACTGTAAGTATCTGTAGTTGGTGTGCGATCGATGATCTCTTGAGGAACTCCTAAGTATTCTGCCAACTGATAGACTTGTGTTTTATAAAGATGTCCTATTGGCATCACATCGGCTCCACCATCGCCATGTTTTACAAAAAAGCCCTGTTCAACCTCATGCTTATTGGGAGTGCCAACAACAGCATAATGAAGACACTCAGCATAATAATACAACATAGACATTCTGCTACGTTGCTTAAAATTAGTTGAGGCTACTATCTGTAAATATTCTTTTGCTGGTAACAATTTACTTTTCTCTGTACCATCTTCTTTGACAATGGTTATTGAAAAAACAGAAGGCATAGCTTGATCAATATTTTGTTTAATCTCAATTTTGGCCTTATCACTTATGCTATCAAATTCTGGGAAAACTCTTAAAATAGCGGCATCTCTTCTTTTATAACAAGCAAAACCTTCAAGTGCCGAGCTGATATTTTCGATAACAGTTTCAACCCCAAACTTATCGGCTAATTGTTGTGCCAGAATTAAACTATCAGGATTTGAATCTTTTTCGGGTAAAAGGATACCAATTACATTTTCACTACCCAAAGCACGGCTTGCAAGGGCAAGTACAAGCGATGAGTCAATTCCCCCACTAATACCAACAACAGCACCTCGTCGCTTTAAGCGTTTACCTATATTTGCCTTAAGTGTTTGACAGATTTCCTCACAAACAGATTCTATGTTTTCAATAAACAAAATATCCTCTGAAAATGTTTTAGTTATTGTCTTCATACTCTTGTTTATTAATTCAATAGGGTTAATTTGCATTCAACTAAATCGGCATCAGTTAATTCCTTTCTATTCTTTTTCACAAATAAATCATCTAATACTTGAGTGGATAAAATGCCCATAAAAGCCATTTTATCTATTTCAGATACCGCCTCGTTTAATTGCACCTTCGATACAAGTTTTTTAACTCTATCCGAATTAAATATTCCCGCAGATACAAGTTGCTTTTCAGACATCATCTTCCTCACATAGTCAGAATCCAAATTTGAAATTGCTGGTGCTCTATAAGCTTGCTTCGGTCTATTTATAATTTGATCAGGTAAATTACCTTTCATCATCTCTTTTAAAAGTACCTTTTCATTAAGCATCTTTATTTTATACTGAGGAGGCAAAGCCATACAGAATTCAATTATGCGATGATCTAAAAAAGGATATCTACCTTCTACCGAATTTGCCATTGCCATTCTATCTCCTTGTGAAGACAATAAATAGCCAGACATAAACAAGTTGATTTCAAGCCACTGAGCTCGTGATAAAAGATCAATATTATCAAACTTTTGAGCTAAATGACCTTCCAATTCCTTGATAGGATCATAACTACTTAGTTCCATTTTCAAGTCATCAGACAAATAACATTTTATTCTAGATGTGTTTTTCCATCTCAAGAGGTGTGAGTAGACTAAGGAATCTGTCTGTGTCAGCTTGTAAGAATAGAATAGACTTAAAGCCTTACTGCCATTTACTTGTGACATATAAGGATAGAGTCTCTTCAATAATAAAGGACGGTATTTCGACTTTGGATCTTTTGCCCAAAACTGTCTAATTAAAGCTTCCTTAAAAATATTGTAACCTCCCAATAACTCATCTGCCCCTTCACCTGTAACAACAACTTTTATTTTATTCTTATTTACTAATTCTGATAAAAGACGCATTGGAGCAGGAGAACTTCTTAAAATCGGACTTTCTAAATGCCATATCACATCAGATATAGATTCCGAAATATCCTGCATAGTGCAATCTACACGATTATGCTTTGTTTTGAAATAAGCTACAGCTTCATTCTGATATTCTGTCTCGTCAAACTCTTGCTCTGTAAAACCTAAAGAAAAGGTTTGTAAGTTGTCTCTGTTTATCTCCTTAATAAATGAAGTAGTTATACTCGAATCTAGCCCTCCACTTAAATAAGCTGCAACAGGAACGTCAGCTCTTAACCTTATTTTAATTGCATCAGCAAATAATTCTCTAAATTCTTCAACTGCTTCATTAAACTCAAGTTGACTGTATTCATTTGTTTTGGTTAAAGGAAGCTCCCAATATTTTACTTCATTGATTCCTTCTTCATTGACTAGGATATAATGTCCAGGCTGGACTTCAAAAACGTCATTAAAAACTGTAAAAGGTGATAGAGCTGCCCAAAAAGTAAATACTTGTGATATGGCCTGCGGAGAAATTTTTGCTTCAAGTTTAGGATACTCAAATAAAGCTTTCATTTCCGATGCAAACACAAGACGATTTTTTACATTAGAATAAAATAAAGGTCTTATTCCTACACGATCTCGGGCTAAAAACAATTCTTTTTTTTCTCTGTCCCATATGGCTATTGCAAACTGACCATTCAATTTATTTAGAGATTGAACACCATACTCTTCGTATAAGTGCAATACCACTTCGGTATCGGTTCGAGTTTTAAAAATATGACCTTTATTTTCAAGATCTAACCTCAGTTCTATAAAATTGTAGATCTCACCATTAAAAACAATCCACAAATTATCGTCTTCATTGGCCAATGGCATTCTTCCATTATCTAAATCATGAATGCTTAAACGAACACTTCCTAAACCTATGTCATCAGTCAAAAGAATCCCACTTTGATCTGGTCCACGATGCTTAATTCTTGTGAGCATACGCTTTAAGATATCTAAAGAATCCTTTTTTTTAAAGCTTGTATAAAAACCAGCTATACCACACATCTATTTATAGCAAGTGACCAATTTCTTAGTCGATTGAGACTTTAGCTTTCTATTTACAAAAACAACAATACTTTTTACAGAGGCAAAATTTTCCAAAAGCAACTCATTATCTTTAATGTCGATATGGAAGTTATCCCGAATAAAATCGATCAAATACAAAAGACCCATTGAATCAAAAAGACCTTCTTCAAATAGTAATGTATCATCATTAATCTCGTCTGTAAAAGTTGCTTCAATAATATACTGCAAAAGCTTCTCACGTATTTCCTTATCAGTATTCATAAACTTTTCCCTTTTTAAACGATTATCAATTCTAAATTATTTATTTATGAAAATTTGATTCAAAATTTCAAGACCATCTACTTTTAAGTCATTCATTAATTCTACGTGTAATTCCAACATTTTTTTTGATCTATCTCCTAAACGTTTTAATGGATGACCTGAAAACATACCCCATTCGGGTAAATTCCTACTAATTAAAGACAAGGCTCCAACTGAAGAACCTTCTCCTATTGTAACATTAGGCAACACAATAGATTCTGCACCAATTATTGCAAATTTTCCTAATCTAACAGGTCCATGAGTAAGCCCCTTATACTTTTCGGGAACTGTTGGGTTAGTTAGATATTTTCCCGTATAATCATCCGATCGAGAATAAACCTTTACACCTTGAGAAAGACCACTAAAATCTTCGATAAAAATTCCATCACCAGCTGATAACAAACAATAACCTCCAATATGCACGAAGGAACCAATCTCCAATATTCCATCACCAACAGCACAAATAGTACAATAAGCATCAATAATTACATTATTTCCAATGGAAATATTTTTAAGCCCTATAATTGTACAATTCTTTGCAATACGAACATTCTTTCCCAAAGATTTAAAACCTGCTTCGGCTAAATCTCTTTCGGAATAATATCCAGTATTAAAGGTTTTTTTATCAAACATATTTGTTCGGCAAATTGAATTTATATTCGTTTTTCCATGTGCTTATTGCAATACACATTGCCCACCTATTTTTATATACTGCAGATTTTTGTAACCGAAGTTAAAAAGCAAGCCAACAGGTGAATCGACATCTTTTAAACTATCCATAAATGTATTTTCTTGTTCTTCTGATAAAAATGAGTGAGTATCCAACCCAACAACTATTTTATCAAAACACACAAACTTCTCACTATTGCTTTTAGATTTGGTGTTTATTTTAGCTTTCCTTGAATAAGGAATATTTCTCAACTCCAACTCAAGCTCCATTACCTCCTTATAAACATTCTCTTGACAACCATGCCCAAGTTGTTTGTAGATATAATTTCCAACTTCAATAAGCTTATTAACTTCTACTTGATATGTGTTGTTTTCCATGTTACCATCAATTTTAGAATTAATATTCTTTCTTTACTCAGTAATTTCAATACACATTTGTTTTTCAGGTACAGTCAATCCATTCACTATTAGATGCTAATTGTAATTGTGGGTTCCAGAAAAAACAGAATAAATAAGAAAAAGTATATTTCTTTAAATCCAACACAAATGATTCATGCTTACGTATCGCATCACAGGGTAATTCTTTTACAACTAAATCTAAATTCATCCCGAAGAGCTTGAACTGATTCTCTTCACTAGTTTTCTTATCACGAGAATTATTATCCCATATAAAATGAATAATTGTATCTCCTGCCATATCTAATCTTAAATTATTTACCTCACCTAAATTACCTGTAGTCAACTTAAGTCTTGTTATGTCAGGAAAACCTTCAGAATTGAAAGCATGTGTATTGAGTTTGCAAAATAAATTTTGTCCACTCATAGAGTTTCGTCTAGCTTCAGGATTCCAATAAGGTCTAATTAATTCATCTAGGTTTCGACTTACAAACTGAGTAGCAGCTTTAAATTTCCCTCTTTGGTTAACTTGCCCAGGAGTCCGAGGGTTTTTAACCTTACTCGGCTTACTCCTAATATAAGTTTTACCATAGCGATGGGAAATAATCACAGGTCCTACAAGTCCAGTTATCAATTTATCTTTTATACTTGCCATCGGTTTTGAGATATAAACAGAGGCAGTATTACTTCTACTTCTGTATTATTGCTAAGATTCTAAAAGAAAGGATAATATAATTATCTAGGTAAGGATATATTTTTTTAGAGTTTTTGTGATACTGAATAGGTCGTCTTTACAATATGAATAATAGTCCTATTAATATGATGACCTATATGAAAGAATAGTCTTAATCATTACAATAAGCCCTTATCTACTTTATAACATCAACGGCTATATCCAAGCTTGTTCCGAAAGGAATCCAATCTTGTTCCAGCTTTGTTTGAATATAAAAACAAAAAAAACCGAATCAATTTTCGTCATAATTTACCTCTACAGGAATCTCTAAACGCTTAACTTCGTCCATCGAAATATCGGCATGAACACAACACCCTAAGCTTAGGAAACGGAGAACTATTCTCTGTTTTCCTCTTAATTGAAGAAGTTCTCCACGAACTCCTTTTAATGGACCAAAAGTTACTTCGAGATAATCTCCTTTTTTCAAACTATGTTTAGTCAGCTCCACATTACGCTTTGTATCCTCGAGAAATAATTTTAATGATTCAATCTGGGAATCTGGAATTGGTACAGCTCGACTTTCAAAACAAACATAACGAACAGACCAACATGAGTTAATAGCCTCATAATATTCTCGGTCACTTACCTTAACGAAAAGGTAAGATGTAAACAATGGACTCTCAACCCATTTCTTACGATCACTCCAAACACGAAGTTCTTTTTTTAATGGTAAATAAACCTCAATGCCTTTTTCCTCAAGCTCACTATACAATTTCTTCTCCGATCGAGATCGAGTATATATTGCATACCACCTATATGTTCTTTTTAATACTTTCAATGGTTGTATTTTTAAGTGTCGAAAAGATCAGGAAAGCTAGTAAAATAAGGCAATTCTTGAAGGTGCTTAACACAGCTTCGCTCCTTCAGTCCCATTTCTTATTTTAAAATGGAGCCTACTATAGTGTACATTCTCAGTTATTATTTAATAATAAACTTAAGATTGACTTTGTAAAACTATTATGCTTTCAAATAAAATTCAATACCCGAAAAAGGGTATTTTGATAGATATTACCCTAGAGATACTTATTTATAAAGCCCCTCGATACTGAATAATATATTTCACCACAGAATAGGAGCTAAATAGTTCCCGAAGAGAGTAGTTGTTTTATTTAGACTAAAAAAAACAACATCTAGTTATTTTAACTCAAACATGAAGTTAAAATATTCCAAATTTCCCAGCAGTATACGCCAGGCATGCAGTATTTTTCACTTGTAACTTATTAATAATATTCTTTCTATGAGTATCGGCAGTATAGTAACTAATGTTTAACTCTAAACCAATTTCTTTATCAGTAAAACCTTTCACAATTAACTTAAGGATTTCTACCTCTCTTTTCGATAAAGTTGAAATTAACTCTAACTCGCCATTTAATTGCGAACTAGTTGAGTTTGCCTTATTACTATGCCTATTACTTAACTGATCTGTTAAGTCAACAATGCACCCAAAAAGTTGTTCAGGAAAATTATTAGGATACTTAGTACCTACAACGATATTCATAAAGATATCTCTCCAACTCCCGTCAGAATGTTTAAGACTTAGTATTTCAGAGAAAGTAAAATCTTTTTCTTGTTTTGCAAGATCTAGATATGTTTCAATTTTAGAAATATCATCTGGATGTGTATTAACAACTACATGTTCCAAAAAAGTGTAACCTTCAAGAACAACAGGAGGAAGATTTAAAATCTCGATACTCTTCCTACTAGCCCAAGTAACATTTAAGTTACAAGCACCCATTATAAAATAAGCAGTATCAAAACTTACCTTAAGGTCACCTCTAAAATGAAATTTATCCTCCAAATCAGCAACAATCTTTCTCTGTTCTGATTCCCAGACCTGCTCTTTTCTTCGCCTCATCATATTCTTTTCTCAAAAAAGTAAGATATATAATCGTTTTCTTATTTAAGAGTGAGAGTGTATAGGTTCGTATAGCAATTACTCAAGTCCATATTTAATATAGCCTCTTTCTACTATCTCATACTTAATTACAATAGCTTTGGATTATTAAAATTATGACCTTTTATTTATATATGAAGAATATATTTTAATCCAATTTGATGAATATGATGTCTAGAGGGACAAACTAACAAAATATCATGATTGAATACAATAGAATATTGTTAACACCTACCAATCTAAATTACCAAATATAACAAGACATAAAGGCGCATTTAAAACAACCAACGTGTCACATATTGATAAATACGATAGACACTATAGATCAAAATAGTTTTTTTTTAGAAATATTCTAAACAACTTATTTTTGCTATATATATAGCATATGAACGACCAACCTAGTTTTTCAAAAACCAGAAACAGATAATACTATATTTTAATGAATATTTTGATAATTTAACCTAAATAAGTCCTCAATTTTTAGTAATATAGTGTGAGATATAAATTTTCGCTTATTTGATCACAATTTCTATCAAATCGAGATTCTTTTAAGATTTAAGAATACAAATGATAAGTTTATTATAAAACAAAGAAAACATACTAATCCAATTTGGACAAAACAACAAAAACCAAAATTATATTCACATGAAAGAACTCCTAGAAAAAGGCATTACAATCTTTGGTACTAAAGCTAATTTCATAAAATGGATTGAAACTGAGAATGAAGAATTAGGTAATATAACTCCTGACTCCCTTCTCGACTCAACTCAAGGATCTTCAATTATTTATGACCTATTAATGAAAATAGAACAGAATAAGATAGCATAACTCAAAGGAGTTATTTATTAAGTATATTCCGTTAGATCTAAATAAAACAAATTAGATGCAACAAACACCAAGTTTACTAATACTAGTAAGTTGGTGTTTGTTTTTTTATAAACTAGCAGTTATAAATCTATAATCATCTCATTACAAAAAACATAGTTGACATTTTAATTATCCTAACTATTTACACTCCATATTGAAAGCAACGATATTTTCCTATATTTGTTCAAATTCAAAAACGAAAAGAAATGAAGTATACCTTATTAATTTTAGCAATTGCCATTTTCACATCATGTGATTCAGACACAAAGAAAATTGAAGTCAAAGATTATCGAGCTGAAAACGAAGCTGAAATAAAATCTTATATTGAAGATAATGATTTTAATGCTCAAAAAAGTGAAACTGGATTATATTATGTGATAGAAGAAGAAGGAACTGGAAAACAGCCAACAATAAGATCTAATGTCACTGTTGCTTACAAAGGATATTTCACTGATGGTCGAGTGTTTGATAAGAGTAATGAAGACGGTATTCAATTCCCTTTAGATAAGGTAATTACTGGATGGACTGAAGGCATTACATATTTTAAAGAAGGTGGAAAAGGAAAATTATTGATTCCATCACATTTAGCAT
Organism: Marinifilaceae bacterium; assembly: GCA_016744515.1. Classification (GTDB taxonomy): domain Bacteria; phylum Bacteroidota; class Bacteroidia; order Bacteroidales; family Marinifilaceae; genus Ancylomarina. The sequence goes on from JADGEF010000006.1 coordinate 47,385, forward strand.
ATGGTCCTTATTCTAAAAATGGCATTCCAGGAGGTTCTGTTCTTATTTTTGATATTGAATTAATAAGTATCAATTAAAACAAAAAGTTAATTACTCATTACACAAAAGGCTTGCCTTAAAGTTTTCACTTTGAAGCAAGCCTTTTTATATTCTTTTTGACCTAAAATATTCTAATTTACACACCGTACTTTTCATGTAAAGGTTGATTAATAACCTCATGTAGTTTGGCTTGAAGTGCTTCTGTATCCATCTTTGTCAATCCTTCAGTTGAAATAGGTGGATGAATAACAACCTCAGCCACTCCAGGACAAGCATTTCCTTTAAACAAACTACTACGTTGCAGTCTTCTCCAATTGGTAGTTTGAGTAACTGGTAAAATTGGAATTCCCATTTTAATGGCAATAGATATGGCTCCTGATTTAAATTCACCAAGTTGTGGTGCGTTAGGAGGAATCGTTCCCTCAGGCAAAATAACTAAGGGACGCCCCTCTTTTATCACATCCATCATAGATTTAAAACTCTTTAAGGCTCCTATTCGGTTATGCCTATCAACCAATATATTCATACCCGAAGTATAGAAAATATGGAATAAAGGCCATTTTTCAATTTCTTTTTTACCTGTAAAAACAAAATATTGGTCGAAGATTGAATATAAAGGCGCTGGATCGAGAAATGAACTATGATTCGAACAAATTAAGAAAGGTTGATCTCTTAAAATATTCTCTTTCCCTTTTACTCTTAAGTATATACCAGAGCCCAACAACCAAACTCTAGAGTACACCCTTATAATTTTAAATGCAGCAGGGAACCTTTCTTTCTTTGAAAGGAAGTATTTCAATATCGGATAAAATAAAACTAGAGTCAGTACAAAATAAAGTAAAAAGTAAATTTTGTATAACAGTTTAAAGGGAAATAAAATGTATTTCATTTCTTAATGCGTCGTTTATAAATCAGTTAGATCTTAGCTTTATAAAATATAATGCTTTTAAAGAGTCAATTCAATATTTGACAAAAATATAATATCCTCAAAAATATCCATCATAATTTAAGAAAATATCATTTTATCTCTCCAAATTTCATATTTAATCGAAATTTAAAACGAATTGGTTAATGACATTAAGCATATTTCCAAACCCAGATATTCCCTATCTTGTAGGCTCAAAGAAAAACGAAGCTAAACACCTAATACTATGAAAAAGATTTTTGTATTTGCCTTAATGCTAGTGGGGTTTTCCATTCACTCTCAGGCACAATATGCTAACTACTTTACTTCTGCAACTATGCGATTGGATTACAATCATGTTGGAAATTCAGGAGAAGAACACTTTGCTTTCGACCAAATGGTGAATGATGGCGAGTGGGCTGGCAGCAAAACAATTTTAATCGACGAACTAAATTTAGGTAAATATTTTTTTGAGGTAAAAGATATCAAAACTGGAGAACTACTTTATTCAAGAGGTTTTGCAAGTATTTATGGCGAGTGGCAAACAACTCATGAGGCTGATAAGGAATGGGGAAGTTTTCATGAATCGCTTCGATTCCCTTGGCCTAAGGCTGAAGTCAATGTTACAATATCAAAGCGTAATATCAAAAATGGTTTTGATCCTGTTTGGACTTATAGAGTGAACCCTAAGCACCATCGTTCATTCTCTAATCCTGTGAAAAATTATTACAACACCATTGATATTATTGTGAACGGCAAGCCTGAAAAACAAGTTGACATTGTAGTTTTAGGTGAAGGTTATGCGAAAAAAGACATGACTAAATTCAAGAAAGATGCTCAGCGTTTTGCAGAGGTTCTTTTAAATACTGAGCCATATGCTTCATTCAAAGATAAATTCTCAATCAGAGCAGTTGAAACGCCATCTCCAGATTCAGGCGTAAATCATCCACATCAGAATATTCATACACGTTCTGCACTTTCAGTAACTTATGGAGCTTTCGATTCGGAGCGTTATGCTTTAGGTTTCGATAACAAAACAATTCGTAATGCAGCTGCTGCCGTTCCTTACGAGTTCACTGCAATTTTAATGAACGATTCCATATATGGTGGAGGCGGTATTTATAACTTGTATATTACTGCTGCTGTCGATAATGCTTTCCAAGAGTATTTATTTGTACATGAGTTTGGTCACCATTTTGCTGATTTGGCTGATGAGTATTATACATCTGCAACTTCATACGAGATGGATTCAGAACATCTTGAGCCTTGGGAGTTAAATGTGACAGCTAATACAAATCCTGAAACAATCAAGTGGAAAGATATTCTTACACCTAATACACCTATGCCTACTCCTTGGGAAAAAGAGAAGTATGACAAGCATAGTATTGCAGTTCAGAAAAAGCGTGTAGAAATGCGTAAAGCCAAGGTTGATGAAAAAGTGATGGAAAAATTTTTCATCAAGCAAAGAACTTGGGATAATGAACTATTGGCTAATATGAAGCATAGTGGAAAAGTTGGTGCTTTTGAAGGTGCACAGTATAAATCGAAAGGTTTATATCGTAGCGCAGAAAACTGTATCATGTTTACTCGTCACGATAAATTTTGCCCTGCTTGTCAGCGAGCAATCAAATTGATTATAGACCAGTATTCGAACTAGAATTCTAATCGAACCAAAACATTCAAAGCGATTCATTTAAGTATGAGTCGTTTTTTTTATTTCCTCAGGCCTTCGAATAAAAAAAATAAAGATATCTTAGTCTTGAATTTACAACAATTGAGAATGCTTAGTCAACAACTTATACAATCACCCGTTTTTAGAGGTATTGAAACTGAAGAAATGGATCTCATTATCGAAAAGATTCAATACCGTATTCGTAAATATAAAAAAGGAGATATGATAGCTTTTCGCGAAGATCGTTGCGAAAACTTAATGATCGTTCTTAAGGGAAGCGTAAAAGGTGAAATGCTCGATCCTTCTGGAAAAACAATTAAGATTGAAGACATTATGGCTCCCTATCCTATTGCTTCAGCATTTCTTTTCGGACAAAAAAATCAGTTTCCTGTAAACGTGACCGCTAATGCTGATGTTGAAATCTTTTTTCTTGACAAACAAGCTGTCATAAATCTTTTTCAGGACAACAAAACATTCCTCGTCAATTACTTAAATTCAATTTCGAACCGCTCTCAATTTCTAGCACAAAAACTTCTGTTTTTAAGCTTTAAAACTATAAAAGGGAAGCTAGCTAATTTCATATTAAAGCAAGCAACACCTGATAAAGAGAAAATAGAACTTCCGAAATCTCAAGCTGAGATGTCGCAATTCTTTGGTGTTACTCGCCCATCTTTTGCTCGTAGCCTTAAAGAAATGGAACAGGAAGGCGTGATAGAAGTCAACCGTCGTGAAATTAAAATCTTAAATAGACAGGCCTTAATGCGACTGATGCAGCAATAAGCTTATAAATAAGGTGGGTACAAAAACCAAACACAAATCCATACTAAATAACAAAAACTTACATTCACTCTATTTATATGAAATCTTCATAAAAGACATTCTTATCCTTTTCAGGGAAAAAAAATATATTACTTTTGTGCTCTGAATGAGAGTATGATTAACATGTCTTATTAATCACGTTATTCATACTCTATTTCAACAAACAATAACAATATTCAAAACATATAAATCTTTAAGCATGCACAACAGAGTTAACATCAGCGATAAAATTTATTGGGTAGGATGTAACGATAGAAGAACTCATCTTTTCGAGAATTATTGGCCTATTCCTAAGGGAATCGCTTACAATTCGTATGTTATTGTTGACGAAAAAATAGCGATTGTTGATACCGTTGAAAAAGGGGCTATGGATGAGTACCTTGATAATATCGAAGCGGTATTAGATGGTCGTCAGGCTGATTACCTAATTGTGAACCATATGGAGCCTGATCATTCAGGATCGATTCGTTCATTAACTGAGCGTTACCCTAATATGCAGATTGTTGGGAACAAGAAGACATTCCCAATGTTGAAAGGTTTTTATGGTATCTCTCAAAACTTGCTTGAAGTAAAAGAAGGTGACTCTATCGATTTGGGTGAGCACAAGCTGAACTTCACTATGGTACCTATGTTGCACTGGCCTGAAACGATGGTTACTTTTGAATCGACAAAAGGTATTCTTTTCTCTGGTGATGCTTTTGGTGCTTTTGGTACTTTAGATGGTAGCATTTTCGATGATGAGTTAGACTTAGAATATCTTGAAGAAGAAATCAGCCGTTACTACTCAAATATTGTAGGTAAATATGGTAGCCCAACTCAACAAGCTCTTAAGAAATTAGCTGGTTTAGATATTAAAATGATTTGCGCAACTCACGGTCCCATCTGGAGAACACATGTTGCTGATATCATTGCTAAATACGACAAGTGGAGTAAGTACGAAACTGACGAAGGTGTTGTAATTGTTTTCTCATCGATGTATGGTAATACTGAAAAGATGGCTGATAATATTGCTCGCCAGTTAGTAAAACGTGGCATTAAGAAAATTAGAATTCACGATGCTTCTAAAACGCATCCTTCATACATTATCAACGATATTTTCCGTTTCCGTGGTGTTATTTTAGGATCATGTGCCTACAATGGTGGTCTTTTCCCAGCTATGGAAACTCTTGTTCACGAATTGCAAAATATGGCAGTTAAAAACCACGTGCTGGCTCTTTTCGGATCAAAAGCCTGGGGAGGCGGTGGTGTTCGCACACTAAATAAGTTTGCTGAAGCAATTAAGTGGGAAGTTGTTGCTGATCCTGCTGAAGCACTTTGTGCTCCTGCTGTAAAAGACTACGACCAATGCGAAGTTATTGCTGAAAATATGGCAACTCGTTTGAAAGAATTGTACAGCTAAAAAAAGATTTTAGATCTTAGATAATAGAATTAACGCCTTCGAGAAATCGGAGGCATTTTTTTTAACTCAAATTTGAATCACAACAAAAAAGACACAAAGAAAAATATAAACAGACGACAATCTGTGCTAATAAACTCTTAAGTCTGATGAAATAAAACAAAAACAGGAAACCATCTAAAAAGGGATCCCTGTTTTGATTTATACATTCAAAAAATGCTCAGAGATTAATCCCTGAGCATCTTAATTCATCTTGAAAGTAAGGGTAACCACACCCCATAAGCAAGATTAACTACAAACTAAATTCCTTTACATAGTCAGCTAACCAGTCACCTACTTCGCTGGTAGTATATGCTTTTTTGCCATCGGCAATATCTTCTGTTACCACACCTGCTTCAAGAGCTTTGTCTACGGCTTCGCGAATCAAAGCGCCTTCCTTCATCATGCCAAATGCATATTCAAACATCATGGCAGCAGAAAGAACTGTAGCACACGGATTTGCAATGTTTTTTCCCGTTGCCTGAGGATATGAACCATGAATTGGCTCAAATACAGAAGTATGTACACCTATAGACGCTGAAGGCAACATGCCCATAGATCCTGAAATAACACTAGCCTCATCAGTAAGTATATCACCAAACATATTCTCGGTAACCATTACATCAAAGCGTTTGGGCCATGTGATCAACTGCATTGCTGCATTATCAACAAACATGTATTCTACTTCGATTTCTGGAAATTCAGGTTCAATTCTCTGAGATATTTCTCTCCACAATCTTGAGGTAGCCAACACATTCGCCTTATCAACAATAGTTAATTTTTTACGACGTTTACCAGCATATTCAAACCCCAAACGAACAATTCTTTCAATTTCTTCAACGGTATAAACACAAGTATCGTAAGCCGTTTTACCATCTTCAGAACGTCCTTGAGGACGACCAAAATACATTCCACCTGTTAATTCTCGAATACACATAAAATCTGCTCCATCAACCAATTCGGTTTTCAAAGGAGATTTATGAATTAATGACTTGAATGTATTCACCGGACGAAGGTTAGCGTATAAGCCTAACTTCTTACGCATTGCTAACAAGCCTTGTTCTGGACGTACTTTTGCCGATGGATCGTTATCAAACTTTGGATGACCAATTGCTCCAAATAAAACCGCATCCGAATTCATACACAAATCATGTGTTTCATCAGGATAAGGATTACCAACTTCATCAATAGCAACCGCTCCAACAAGAGCTTCTGTATATTCAAATTCGTGTCCGAATTTTTCAACAATTGCATCTGTTACTTTTCTTGCTTGTGCTACGATTTCCGGACCGATTCCGTCTCCGGCTAATACTGCTATTTTGTATGTCATTCTATGTATTCTTATTCCGTTTTTAATAAGTTTATTTCTACACTATCATGTTGCTCTATCAAATTCAGCATTCGTAGAGTAGCTTTTATTGCTGCTTCGATTTGGTCAGGATCCAGTCCTCTCGTTTTATACTCCTTACCTTTATAATTCCAAGTTATTAAAGCTTCTACAAGAGCATCTGTTTTCCCTCCTGGAGGAATTTGAACCAAGTAATCAGTAAGCAAAGGTCTATCTCTGCCCAATTCTTCATAAACACTCCAGATGGCATTCATAAAAGCATCGTACTGACCATCACCTGAAGATGTTCCTTCATACATTTCCCCATTTACTTCCAAATTAATAGACACAAATGGGCGCATTCCTTTCGAAAGAGATAATGAGTAATGCTTGATCTGAATTGGCATTTCTTCCATTGCTTGATTCAGAACATCAGAAACAATGTATGGAAGGTCATCAATGGTTACCGTTTCTTTTTTATCACCCAATTCAATCACTCTTTGAGTAACAATTTTCATCGTTTCCTCTTCCAAAGCGATACCTAATTCTTCCAGATTTTTCTTTATGTTCGCTTTGCCCGAAGTCTTCCCTAAAGCATACTTGCGTTCACGTCCAAATCGCTCTGGCATTAATCGGTTAAAGTAGAGATCATCTTTCGAATCACCATCGGCATGAACACCACAGGTTTGAGTAAATACATTTTCACCAACCAATGGTTTGTTCAAAGGAATTCGAATTCCTGAAAAAGTCTCCACAATTCGACTCACTGTATTTATTTTATTCTCATCAACATTAATCTTCCTCGCCAAATGATCATTAATCACACCAACAACGGATGCTAAAGGCGCATTACCCGCTCTTTCCCCAAGACCATTAATGGTTGTATGGATGCCATTCATTCCTGCTAAAACTGCAGAATAAACATTGGCAAGTGCCAAATCATAATCATTATGAGCATGAAAATCAAAATGAAGTTTTGGATATCTTTCGCGACAAGCGTAACAAAAATCAAAAGTCTGAACTTGATTCATTACCCCTAAAGTATCTGGTAGCATGAAACGCTTAATATTCTCATTCTGTAGTTCATCCAAAAGATACCAAACGTAATCTCTTGAAGTCATCATCCCATTCGACCAATCTTCAAGGTATAAATTCACCTTTATACCAAGACTTGTAGCATAAGCAACAGCATCTTTAACAGCCTGAACATGTTGTTCTGGTGTCTTTTTTAGTTGCCCTTTTAAATGTTTTAACGAACCTTTTGCCAACAAATTAACCACTCTGGCTCCACTGGCGTAAATCCAATCCAAAGACGTATTCTCATCAACAAAACCTAATACTTCAATTTTATCGAGCAAGTCATGTTTTTCCGCCCATTTAGTAATTCGCTGTACGGATTTAAATTCTCCTTCAGATACTCTAGCTGAGGCTACTTCTACGCGATCTACTTTCAAGGATCGTAACAATAACTTTACGACACCCAATTTTTCTTCGGAATTAAAACTTACCCCAGAAGTCTGTTCACCATCCCGAAGGGTAGTGTCCATTATTTCTAAGCTACGTAGTTCGTTCATTTTACAACTCTTCTATTAGTTTTTAGCTTCAAAAGCTTTTATCTTATCTTTTCTATCAAGAAGGAAATCGATATCATCGAAACCGTTCAGCAAGCAATTCTTTTTGTAAGGATTAATAGCAAATTCTTCGCATTCTCCATTTAAACTGATCACTTGATTCTCCAAATCAACAAGCACCTTCTGACTCTTATCTTTCTCTACCGCATTAAATAAATTGGATAAGAACTTAGCAGATACTGTCACTGGAAGCACACCATTATTCAAAGCATTATTTTGAAATATATCGGCGAAGAAACTACTCACTACTACTTTAAAACCATAATCGTGAATGGCCCATGCAGCATGCTCTCTTGAAGAACCACTACCGAAATTTTGCCCTCCTACTAATACTTCTCCTGTATATTCTGATTGGTTCAAAACAAAGTCAGGGTTTTCTTCTCCCGCTGGTGTATATCTCCAGTCACGAAACAGATTTTCCCCAAATCCATCACGACTTGTTGCCTTTAAAAATCGTGCTGGAATAATCTGATCTGTATCCACATTTTCAACAGGAAGCGGTACATATCTCGATTCCAATGTGGTAAATTTATCTATTGGCATTGTGTATGTGTTTTATGATTAAAAGGACTAAAAGTCGAAATGTCAAATGGTCCAAAAGTCAAACGTGTTTTTCTATTGTATTACAAGAATTCTCTAGGATCGGTTATAACTCCAGTTACAGCTGCTGCTGCAGCAGTTAATGGACTAGCCAATAATGTTCTGGCTCCTGGTCCTTGTCTTCCTTCAAAATTTCTGTTCGATGTAGAAACGCTATATTTTCCAGCTGGAACTTTATCATCGTTCATAGCCAAACATGCCGAACATCCTGGCTGACGCATTTCAAATCCCGCTTCTTCCAAAACTTCTACCAATCCTTCTTCCTTAGCTTGCTTTTCAACCTGCTTAGAACCAGGAACGATCCATGCAGTAACTGAATCTGCTTTTTTCTTTCCCTTCACAGCCGATGCAAGAACTCGAAGATCTTCGATACGTCCATTAGTACAAGAACCAACAAACACGTAATCGACCTTCTTTCCCAGCATCTTATCACCCAAATTAAAGCCCATATAATCCAATGATTTTTTGAACGTTGGTAACTCGCTAGGCTCAATATCTTTTTCGCTTGGAATATGCCCTAAAATACCAATACCCATTCCTGGATTGGTTCCATACGTTAACATCGGTTCGATATCTGAAGCTATAAATACATACTCCTTGTCGAATGTTGCACCTTCGTCAGTTTTTAATTTCTTCCATTTTGCAACTGCCTTCGTCCACTCCGTACCCTTTGGAGCAAATTCGCGACCTTCTACATAATCAAAAGTTGTCTGATCTGGAGCAATCATACCCCCACGAGCACCCATTTCGATACTCATGTTGCAAACTGTCATACGACCTTCCATGCTCAAACTACTAACTGCTGATCCGGCATATTCTACAAAGTATCCTGTAGCGCCACCAGTTCCCAATTTCGCAATCACATAAAGCGTAAGATCCTTTGCCGTAACTCCTTTTTGCAGTTCACCATTAACAGTGATTAGCATTTTTCTAGGTTTTGGTTGCAAAATACATTGAGTAGCTAGAACCATCTCTACTTCCGAAGTACCAATACCAAAAGCAACTGCACCAAAAGCACCATGTGTCGAAGTATGGCTATCTCCACAAACCAATGTCATTCCAGGTTGCGTATGTCCCAGTTCTGGTCCAACAACGTGAACAATACCATTGTAAGGGTGATTTAATCCATAAAGAGTAATATCATTTTTCTCGCAGTTTGCTGTCAAAGTCTCTATTTGTTTTCTCGACAACTCCTCCTTAATGGGTAGATGTTGATTTTCTGTAGGAATGTTATGATCAGGTGTTGCAAGGGTATTTTCAGGTCGAAAAACCTTCATTCCTCTCGCTTCTAATCCAGAAAATGCCTGCGGACTAGTCACTTCATGAACTAAATGCTTATCAATGTAAAATACACTAGGACCTCCATCAATCTTCTCAACAACGTGAGCATCCCATACTTTATCAAATAATGTTTTTGGTTCCATAATACTCTCTATAATGCTATTCTATATTTATTTTTTTCTTTGATTACTTTCTTATACTATTTTGGACAAAGCATCAACCAATGCTTCGACCGAAGCGGTAATGATATCGATATTAGCTCCGAAACCATAGTACATTTTCCCCTGATATTCCAATTGCACGTGTACCTTCCCTAGATCATCGCTACCTCGAGTCAAGGTTTGCACAAGGAATTCCTCCAAAGAAAACTTCTGCTTAATCAATTTTTTAACCGCATTGAAACAGGCATCAATAGGTCCATTTCCTTCGGCAGTTGCTGCACAAGATTCTCCTCTAATTTTAAGATGAACAGTTGCCATAGGAATAGTCGATTTACCAGCTACTACTTGCAACAACTCCAACTCTACAGATTTTGTCTCTGACTCATAATCGCCCATCAACTCAGACAAGTCGTTCTCATTAATATTCTTTCTCTCGTCAGCCATCACCAAGAATCTATTATAGGCATCATCCAATTCTTCCTTCGACAAGGTATAGCCCATCTCAGTTAAGTGATGATTCAATGCAGCTCGTCCACTTCTTGCAGACAAAATAATTGCTGACTCCTTAATTCCCACGTCAGCAGGGTCAATAATCTCATAGTTTTCACGATTCTTCAAGACACCATCCTGATGAATTCCAGAAGAGTGAGCAAAAGCATTACGTCCAACAATAGCCTTATTGGCTTGTACTGGCATATTCATCAATGAGGAAACTAATCGACTTGCCTCATTAATACCTTTGGAATTAATTTCGGTATGAAATGGCAAATCATGATGCGTCTTTATAGCCATCACAACTTCTTCAAGTGCCGTATTACCAGCACGCTCACCAATACCGTTCATAGTTACCTCAATCTGACGAGCTCCATTAAGTGCCCCACTCAAAGAGTTGGCTGTAGCCATTCCCAAATCGTTATGACAGTGAGTAGAAAGAATTGCCTTATGCACATTCGACACATTCTCCATCAAGTATTTAATTTTCTCTCCATACTCACCTGGCAAACAATAACCTGTTGTATCAGGAATGTTGATAACCGTAGCTCCTGCTTTAATTACGGCTTCAACAACTCTTGCCAAATACTCATTATCCGATCGACCTGCATCCTCACAATAAAATTCGACATCCTCAACATAGCGTTTCGCATATTTTACTGCTCTCACTGCTCTATCAAGAATCTCATCTGGATTCGAATTTAACTTGGATTGTATATGATATGGAGATGTTCCAATACCCGTATGGATACGCCCTCGTTTCGCAAATTTCAATGACTGAGCTGCAACATCGATATCTTTCTCTACTGCACGAGTCAATGCACAAACAGTAGGATTGCTAACAGCCTTAGCTATTTCGACCACCGATTGAAAGTCTCCTGGACTTGAAATAGGAAAACCTGCTTCAATTACATCAACTCCCAAAGCTTCAAGTGTTCTAGCGACTTCAATCTTCTCAATAGTATTCAACTGGCAACCTGGAACTTGTTCCCCATCACGCAAAGTCGTGTCGAAAATAAATATTCTATCACTCATCTTTTTTAATATTTGTGGTTAAGTTTTATTCAGTTTAAAGCAAAAAAAAATCCTTCCTTGTTAGGAAGAACTCCGTATAATTATCAAGTATCTTGATTCAAATTATACCACAGCCTTCCCTGTCAATCCCTTAAGAGTAAGGCTGAGGCTGAGAATTAAATCAATAAGAATAGTATTCGTATTCATTATATTTTTCCTTTACTGTGAAACTTTAGAATCGAGATATCTTCTCAATTGCTGAACAAACCTAAAAACTAAACAAGCTGACTGAAAACAAATTATTCCATACAACTACGATCTTCAAATCAATACAGCAATACTAGCGCTCTACCACACAACACACTAATAAACTCAAAAGCAAGCACATGCAAGACAGGCGTTAGTTATAAAAACATGGGTTACCCAACAATATTCTCCAACATTCAACACCGAATTATTTACAACTAAGCTTAAACAAAAACAAGAGATCAGCTATAAAGCAATCTCCTGTTTCACAATTCATGGTTATTGGTCAATAGTTAAACGATAAACTGAAACAAATCAGTCTTATCGTTAAGATATTCGAAAATAAAATTCCGATCTCTCATTCTTTCTTGTAGGCGCTGTAAATCTTCTGGTTTCTGAACTTCAATTCCAATTACAGCGGGTCCTTTTTCACGACTACTTTTCTTATAATATTCAAAGTGGGTAATATCATCTCCAGTATCAAGTATATCGGTTACAAATTCTTTTAGAGCTCCTGATCTTTGCGGGAAACGGACAATGAAATAGTGCTTCAATCCTTCATACAGAAGGCTTCTTTCTTTTATTTCTTCCATTCGAGTAATGTCGTTATTGCTACCACTTAGGACACATACAACGTTTTCACCTTCAATTTTATCACCTAACAACTCCAAAGCTGCTATGGACATTACACCTGCAGGTTCTGCAACAATAGCATCTTCGTTATACAAGCGCAATATCGTTGAACAGATTAAGCCTTCCGGAACAACCAAAATGTCATCCAAAACCTTTTCACAAATCTTCCATGTGTAGTCACCAGCTTTTTGGACAGCAGCACCATCCACAAAACGATCTATATTATCAAGAGCAAGATTGCATTTATTATCCAAAGCCAATTTCATAGATGGAGCACCTTCTGGCTCAACACCAATAATTTTAGTATTAGGGCTAAATTCTTTAAACCAAGCACCAACACCTGATGCCAGTCCACCACCACCAATAGGCAGAATTAAATAGTCAATCGGCTCGCTATATTGCTGCAATATTTCTAAGCCAATAGTTCCCTGTCCCTCAATAGTTTTAGGATCGTCGAATGGATGAATAAAGGTTTTACCAGACGCTTTAGCTTCAGTAATTGCCTTAAACGAAGCATCATCAAAAGTATCTCCCGTAAGGAATACTTCAACAAACTCCCCACCAAACATTTTCACTTGCTTAATCTTCTGACGAGGCGTTGTTTCAGGCATGTAAATGCTTCCAAAGCATTTTAATTTATGACAAGAATAGGCCACACCTTGTGCATGATTACCAGCACTAGCACAAACAATACCCTTATCTAAATTCGCCTTAGTCAAGCTTGATATTTTATTAAAGGCACCTCTAATCTTATAAGAACGAACAAGCTGTAAATCTTCCCTTTTCAGATGAATATTTGCCTGATATCGTTCAGATAAATTTAGATTCTTGAGTAGAGGAGTTACCACAGCGACATCCTGAATTTTCTGATTCGCCTTGACTATCTCCGACATTTGTGGATAGTATTCTTTCTTGTTTTTTGACAAAGTTTTTCTTTTAAAAGTTCAAATGATTCCGAATTAAATAGACGCTGATTAAAAATGATACAATATGATTTCCCTGCTAGACTAAAACTATATTTTAAAATCTTAATTAATCATTTTTAATCTGCGTCTAATATCCTCTAAATATATTTTGTATTCACATCACAACTCGGTTTTAAGCTCTAGTTATTTTCAGGACGAAGCTTACGAACGGCTGTTCCAGCTTGCCACATTTCACTTTCGCGTAATTCTTCCAATTCAGCATCTAATTTCACACGATAATCATCCTGAGAGTTAGAATCGATAGAACGTTGAGCTTCCTCACCAGCTGCTACGTTTTTGTATAATTTCTCAAAAACAGGTTTAGTCGCATCACGAAAAGGCTTCCACCAATCTAGTGCACCACGTTGTGCAGTTGTAGAAGTATTCGCATACATCCAATCCATTCCATTTTCAGCAACCAAAGGCATCAAACTTTGAGTCAGTTCTTCAACAGTCTCGTTGAAAGCCTCTGATGGTGAGTGACCATTAGCACGTAATACATCGTACTGAGCTGCAAAAATTCCTTGGATACATCCCATCAAAGTTCCACGCTCACCAGTAAGGTCAGAATAAACCTCACGCTTGAAAGTTGTTTCGAAAAGATAACCCGATCCTACACCAATACCCAAAGCAACTACACGATCGAAAGCACGACCAGTTGCATCTTGAAAGATTGCGTATGATGAATTCAATCCACGTCCCTCAAGGAACATACGACGTAAACTTGTTCCTGATCCCTTAGGTGCAACAAGAATTACATCAACATCAGCAGGAGGTATAATATTAGTTCGCTCTTTGTAAGTGATACCGAATCCATGAGAGAAGTAAAGTGCCTTACCTGGTTTCAAATATTTCTGAACAGTTGGCCAAACAGCAATTTGACCAGCATCTGACAAAAGATATTGGATTACAGTTGCTCTATCCAAAGCTTCTTCAATCTCGAAAAGATCTTTACCAGGAACCCAACCATCAGCAACAGCTTTATCCCATGTTTTAGATTCTTTACGCTGACCAACAATTACGTTGAAGCCATTATCTTTAAGGTTTAGAGACTGACCTGGACCTTGTACACCATAACCAATTACAGCAATGGTTTCGTCTTTCATTACTTCACGAGCTTTTTCCAATGAAAATTCTTCACGTGTTACTACTTGTTCTTCTGTTCCACCAAAATTTATTGTTGCCATCTTTCTTTTAGATTTGAGATTCAAGATCTTAGATTTGAGATTTATTTTTCCCCATACTAAAACCTAAATCTTAGTTGTTATTTTATTAAGTTTTATTTCTTTTTTCTATCAATACTCATAATTCCTAATTCAGAAATCATAATTCAAAAATTTAGCTTGCTTCTGCCAATTCCTTTAAATATGATGTAAAATCTTTTTGCGAAGTCGAAACTGCTACTCGACCTGATCGTGCAAATTGTAATACACCATACTGCTCTAGCTCATGAAACAACTCCTGGTTATCAGCCTTATAGCCCACTCTCTCGATTACAAGAAAAGTAGGACTTACTGTTAGAATTTTAGCTCCATGATTTCTCACCAAAGCTTCTAGGTTTCCATTTAATTTATCTGAATTAGCAATCTTAAACAAGGCCACTTCTTGATGAACAATTTCTTCAGCCTCAAAATAAATAGCTTTAAACACACCAATTATCTTTTCAATTTGTAAGACTACATTTTCAACCTTACTCTCGTCCATATAGACTACAATCGTATATCTTGAAACGCCTTTCACTTCCGATTCCGAGACGGTTAAACTCTCGATATTAATTTTACGTCTTGATAAAACGATGGTTACCTCATTCAGTAAACCTATATTGTTTTCCGAAAAAACGGTTATTGTATACTCTTTCATTTTTCTTAAGTATTTAGTAACTAGTATCAAGTAATTAGATTATTTACAGCTCCAAATTTCATATCTTTATTTTTAATCGTAAATCATCAATCGATAATCACAAATCATTTTATTCAAGTCTCATTTCCGAAACAGCTGCTCCTGGGGCAATCATTGGTAATACATTACTCTCAGTTTCTACTACAACTTCAAGAAAGTATGCGTTTGGAGATTCTAACATTTCGTTAATAGCTGCATCCAAGTCTTCACGCTTACTCACTCTTTTCGCTTGTATGCCGTAACCTTCAACAATCTTTACAAAGTCTGGATTATCTAGTTTAGTACATGAAAAGCGCTGTTCGAAAAACAGATCTTGCCACTGTCTTACCATACCCAAAAATGAGTTATTCAAAACGATAGTTTTAACTGGCAAGTTGTATTGTCTAATCATTGCTAATTCTTGCAAGGTCATTTGAAAACCACCATCTCCCGATATGGATACAACCTTAGCATCTTTATCACCAATTTGAGCACCAATAGCTGCTGGCAAACCGAATCCCATAGTTCCCAAGCCTCCAGAAGTTATCTGAGTATTTGGCTTTTTGAACTTATAGTAACGCGCTGAAGCCATTTGATTCTGTCCTACATCTGAACACAAAATAGCTTCGCCATTCGTTTGTTCAGAAACAGTTCGAACTACTTCTGCCATATTAATTTTCTCCTTATCAGAATAGGCTTGTTTCTTTATTACCTTATCAAATTCTAATTGATAATAATCTTTAAACGATTGCATCCACTCAGGTTTCTCAGCGCCACTTACCAACTTATTCAACTCGCTTAATGCCTGTTTAGCATCAGCTAACAAAGGCACATCAACCTTTATATTTTTGTTGTGTTCCGATCTATCAATATCGATATGAACAATCTTAGCTTGCTTAGCGTATTTGGCAGTATTACCTGTTACTCTATCATCGAAACGCATACCAACTGCAATCAAAACATCACATTTGTTAGTATTCATATTCGGTCCATAATTTCCATGCATTCCCAACATACCTGTATAAAGTGGATGATCTGTTGGAAAAGATGACAAGCCTAAAAGTGTACATGCTACTGGAATCTGTGTCTTTTCTACAAATTCCATCAGCTCTTTCTCAGCTCCTGACAAAAGGATTCCCTGACCAGCAAGTAATAAAGGTTTCTTCGCCCCATTGATTAATGCTGCTGCTGCTTCAACTTGACTCATGTCCAAGTCAGGCATTGGCTGATATGAACGGACATTCTCGCATTTCTTATACTTGTAATCCGTAGTCGTAATTTGAGCATCTTTTGTGATATCAATCAATACTGGTCCTGGACGACCTGAACGAGCGATATAAAAAGCCTTTGCCATAACCTCTGCAATCTCCTCAGCTTTAGTAATTTGGAAATTCCACTTCGTAACTGGCATAGACAAACCTATCATGTTCGTTTCCTGAAAAGCATCCGATCCTAGAAAGCCACTGGGAACCTGTCCTGTAATAATTACAAGCGGCGTAGAATCTAGATAAGCATCAGCCAATCCAGTTAGTACATTTGTTGCTCCAGGACCCGAAGTTGTGAAACAAACACCTGGCTTCTTACTGATTCGTGCATAAGCTTGAGCGGCATGAGTTGCCCCTTGCTCGTGACGAGCTTGGTAATGCTGCAATTCATCCTGATGATCGTATAAAGCATCATAAACTGGCATAATTGCACCACCAGTATATCCGAATATATTATCTACTTGTTCCTCAATTAAGCTTCGAATTAATATTTCCGCTCCCGATAAATGCTCTGTGTTCTTACACATGGTATCTGTATTTTGAGTTTTTGTTGCTAATTCCATTTTGTTCTATTTTCTATTCCCCAGGCGGTGCCTAGGGCTGAATTAATTACAGCCTTTCAGGCTTAAAATATCAATTCATAATTTATAACTGACGAACAGCTCCTTTATCTGCTGAGCTAACTAATTTAGAATAGGCTTGTAAGGCTTTCGAAACAACTCGACCTCTTCCTCTCGGTGTAAAAGCTTTTTCACC